>CAYQNQ010000050.1:0-14583 GCA_964418815.1 uncultured Hellea sp. | reverse complement strand
AACTCCTCCTGTGCGTTCATTTCGGCTTCGATTTCCTCTTTTGAGGCGATGTCGAATGTCTTTCCGCGTGTCAGCTCCGGCAATATTTCCAGTGCGCGAGCTGCATCGCCGTCTGTCCTTAAAAGGATGTCCCGAAAGGAAATGGGTCCCAGCGTTGGCGTGCGGATGAGGCGCAGCCAGTCTCGTCTTTCAGTCGATGATAATTCCCGAAGCCCCACTCTTCTATCCTATTTTTTTCGTCCGATTTTGGGCTCTTCGCCCTTAATAATCCGCCCAATATTATCTTTGTGGCGAATGTAAATTACTAACGCGAGAAATGCAGACATCATCGCAACTTTTGTGTGCCCGGTATAAAGTGCAATCAATGGTGTCAGCCCGGCAGAAGTGAGGGCGGCCAGTGAACTCATTTTAAAAAGAACAGCCGTCGCCAACCAAAGGCCCACAGCCGTCAGGCCGACGGGCCAGGCTGCTGCCAGAAGCGCGCCCAAAAAAGTCGCCACACCTTTGCCACCTTTAAATTTGAGCCAGATGGGAAAACAATGTCCAAGTAAAGCGAATGCCGCCGCCACGAGACCTGCCTCAAAAGAGAAAAAATGTTTTGCAATAAAGAATGCTGCCGCCGCTTTGCCGCCATCAAATAAAAGTGTTAGCGCCGCAAGGTCTTTACGTCCGGTGCGAAGGACATTGGTTGTCCCGATATTGCCCGATCCGATATTGCGGATATCGCCCTGACCACCTAGCCGGGAAATAATAAGCCCAAACGGAATTGATCCGAGGATATATCCGATAAGGGCGGCATATATCATTGTTGTTTCCATGGCAGGAAACTGCCTTATCGATGAAGACGAGTCAAAATAACTCTTTAACCAAAAAGTTTTGACACACTTTCATCATTCGCGATGCGGCGGATGGCTTCGCCCAGTAAAGTCGAGACGGTGATTTCGCGGATTTTCTTACAGTTTTTAACCTTGTCCGGTTGGCCGATCGTATCCGTTGTAACGACTTCGGTAAGAACAGAGTCGGTGATGCGCTCAACCGCCGGGTCAGAGAGGACGCCGTGGGTAATATAGGCCGAAACAGACTTCGCGCCCTGATCCATGATCGCGGCCGCCGCGTTGCACAGTGTTCCGCCGGAGTCGATGATATCATCAAGCAAAATGCAGTTGCGGCCATTCACGTCGCCGATGATATTCATAACTTCGGATTCACCCGCTTTGGGACGGCGCTTATCGATTATGGCGATATCGGCTTCAAATTGTTTGGCGAGACTTCGGGTCCGGACCACACCGCCCACATCCGGAGACACAAATAAAAGATTGTCTCGTTCTTTTTTGGAGTATCCGTATTTAATATCATCCACGAACACAGGTTGCCCAAACAGATTGTCCGTCGGTATGTCAAAAAAGCCCTGAATTTGTCCCGCGTGTAGATCAATGGTGAGGACGCGGTCGGCACCGGCCTTGGAAATAAGATTTGCCACAAGTTTGGCGGAAATCGGTGTTCGGCCCCCGGTTTTTCGATCCTGCCTAGCATAACCGTAATAGGGGACAACGGCAGTTATCCGCTGGGCCGATGCGCGTACCAGAGCGTCGATCATAACCAGGAGTTCCATGAGATGATCATTGGCTGGGGCAGATGTGGGCTGAATGAGAAAAATATCTTCACCGCGAACATTTTCATTGATGCGAATGAAGATTTCCTGATCTCGAAACCTCTTGATTTCAACATTTGTCAGAGGAACGTCCAGAACATCCGCGATGGAGGCAGCGAGGGGCTGATTGGCTGAACCACTAATAAGTTTCATCTGGGATGACCTTCACAGAACTGTCACTTTTGCGTCTCTGTAATGACAGCGTTGGCCATTGTAAATCACTCTTTGAGCATTATCGCCGAAATATTTCGGCCATAGCCGCTTACGCCCTGATGGGTGTTGTAACGATAGGAGAAATAGTGTTCAGATTGGCCATATGTGCAGTCTGGCAAGCAATCGACTCGCGTTACGTTCTGGTCTCTCAGACGCGCCAGAATAAAGCGCTTCAGGTCAAAATGGGGTTTGCGCTGGCCAAGCTCCTTTTCGGGGCCAAGTTCAAAAAACCGGTCGAAGCTCTCGTCTTCAGCCACGAAACTATCCCTGAAATCATGGCCGACTTCGTAATTTGCCTGACTTATACAGGGCCCAAGTACGGCGCGGATATTTTCGCGCTTGGAGCCCAGACTTTCCATAGCGCGGATGGTCGAAGTCGTTATTCCTTTGAGGGCACCGCCCCAGCCTGCATGACAAGCCGCAATTATACTTTCGCTTGGGTCATGAAACAGAACAGGTCCGCAATCCGCGCCCAGAGCCGATAAAGCGAGACCGCGTGTTTTTGTGACCAGCCCGTCGGCTTTGGGACGTTGCCCAGACCATGGTCCACCCACGATAACGACTTCAGCTGAATGGATTTGATAATTGGAAATTAAACGAGGTTCAAATGCGCCAAGTGTTTCGGCAACCCGGCGTCGGTTTTCAAAAACATTTTCCGGGATATCTTTAGAGCCGAGCCCAGTATTCAAACTGTCGAACTGATTTTCGGATACACCGCCTTGGCGCCCAAAAAACCCGTGAGTCAGGTCGGCGTGTTCCAATAGGCTATGTGTTTTATAAGGGATCATCCGATCTCAGCTCTACTCCCAAAATGCTCTGAATCCTAGGGGTAGGTCGAGACCGGTGGACTGAAAACATATGGCTTTAAACAGAGAACCCATTTGCTCCTCACCGGTCAGACGTTCCAATTGCCGCGCGATTTTTGCTTTGGACTCGGGCTTTGCTTTGGCCAAAGTTGCAGCCCGCATTTCAATACCCAGCTTGGATAAAAACTCGCTTTGAGGAACGGGTTTCAGGCTGTCCAGTTCAATAGACTCCGCGAACGCGCCGAGGGCCGAAAAGTCCACGCGTGCGGTCAAATCCGTATTTCCGGGATCGGAAAAAACATCGACTTTGTTATGCCTTTTCAAAGCCTGTAATGTGTCGCCAAACTCAGTTTGTTCCGGACCGTAATCGATAAACAGCGCGCGCCCTGGAGACATTTCAAATCTGGATTTTATGGTATCCAATATCTGATGGGCAGGGGGACAAACTTCTACAAGATCTTCGGTCTTCGCCTCACTGTGGGTCGGCGGTAAAGAGGCTGCTGCAATCTCCGAAACCGGTTCGGGCGAAATTCCGAAGGCGAGTTCATCGGTCGTTTTATCCAAGGTAACGAGACGCTCATGCCAACCCTTTGTGCCCGCAAATCTGTCCTTCTGAATGAATTGGCGAATGGGCAGGCAATCGAGAAATTCGTTTCCGATTATAATGGTAGGGCCAGCTGGTGCGTTTTCAATCTGGTCAATCCATTCGACCGGCACGGGACTGTCTGCAAGCGTCTTGGCCTGCACCGCCTGCAAGGCAGAGCTGGCTTCAATCAGATAAACCGAAAGATTTTCAAGAAAATCAGGGGCAAGACGTGCGGCCCGCAATATATCGCTCATCATGATGCCCCGGCCGGGACCGAGTTCAATGAGACTGACGCCGCCAGGTCTACCCAAATCGCGCCAGGTTTGAACGGCCCAAATTCCCAGAAGTTCACCGAACATTTGAGAGATTTCAGGGGCCGTAATAAAATCCCCATCAGAGCCTAGTGGATCGCGCGTTGGGTAATAGCCATGCTGCGTATCCAAGAGGCAAAGACCCATATATTCCGCCACGCTGATAGGCCCTTCGCTTTTAATGCGAGCTATAATTCGGTCTTTCAGAGCAGACATGGCTTAGGCGGCTTTCGCCTTCTTTTTATTTTTTTCAGGGTCCTGGAAAAATTTTGGAGCTACGGGTGGGCGCTTTCTGGCCCAATTAACAATCAGGGCGCCAATAATTACCATCGGTATGGAATAAAATGTGCCGCGGCTCAGGCCAAAAAACAAACTCGCATCGGGAACACGGTAAAATTCGACGAAAATTCGAAAAATACCATAGCAAAGGAAGAAGACGCCCGCGCAGATACCGGGTTTTGTCAAGACATGTTTCTTCCGAGTCAAATACCAGATAATCAGAAATATAGCTATGCCTTCAAGAGCTGCTTCATAAAGCTGGCTCGGATGGCGCCCTTGAAGGGATTCTTCAATTTTAGGAAATTTAACGGCCCACGGAACATTTGTGGGACTTCCATAAAGCTCCTGATTGACAAAATTTGCCAGCCTGACGCAAAAAATGCCTAGAGCCGCCCCTATCGCAGCCATGTCCGCCCATCGCCAGAATGAAATTTTGTGTTTGCGGGAGATAAACCAGACGGCGAGGCAAACTCCGATGAAGCCGCCATGGAAAGACATACCGCCTTCCCAGACTTTGAAGATGTCTGAAAAGGTTTTTGGCGGCGTATACAAAATCAGCGAGCCGATACGCCCCCCGACCAAGATGCCAAAAAAGCAATAAAACAGAAAGTCTTCGAGCATGATTTTTGTTGGAACCGCTTCTGATCCCCGAGTTACCTCGCGGCCAGAGGGCTGCCAGAGCGGTTGTTTTCCAACTGTTCGGATAGCCCAGTAATAAGCCAATCCGATGCCAACGATGTAGGAAATTCCATACCAATTCAAAGCCAAGGGCGTACCGGGAATAGAAAAGATTTCACTCTTGAGCCAGCTTGGAAAATCGATAGCTTGAATGAGGCTTATGATCATGACGCGTCGTTGTGTAACTTTGTGTAGGACTGGAATTCTGTTAAAGTCTCCCTATCTGTATGAAAAGGTAAAATCAAAAGGAAATGCGCCATGCAAAACCGTTCCGGCCCATTGGATGACATCACTAATCTTTTCACCAACGCCGTAGGTGCAGTTAAAGGCGTAGGCGATGAGGTCAAGGCCATGGGCCGCTCCAGGGCCGAGCAGATGGTTTCAGACCTTGATTTAATCACGCGTGATGAGTTTGAAGTTCTCAAAGCCCTCATGGAAAAAAGTCAGGCTGAAAATGAGGCTCTTCGTAAAAAGATCGCCAAACTTGAAAAAGACGTCAAATCCCTGAAAAAAGCCTGATCAGGGATACCCACACCCAAAATATAGTTATCAACAAATCCGGTTTCGCTACATCTTGTTATTTGAAGCGAATCTTCTACCTTTTAACGTGTAAAAGGTATGGATTGTCGCGGATATGAGCATAGCTGACGAATATTGCTTAAGACCCGGTGCAAACTTGGCTGAAGTCTTGCCGCGCCGGGAAAACCCTATTGATGTTTTTGAGCGCATATGTGTCGCTGAGCATTATGACTATGAACGCTCTGGTGAAAAAGAAATTCACATAACGCTGCCCGGTCTTTGGTGTCATCATGACCTGATTCTCGCATGGGATATGGAAGCCGAATCCATCTCATTATTTTTGGCCTTTGATGGCCGGACACCCGGAGGCTGCGGCCAGGAAATGGTTCGCTTGATCTCTCTAATTAACGAACGTCTGGTTCACGGTCATTTCGATTACTGGGATAAGAACAGTGCCTTGGTTTACCGGCACAGTCACTCCCTTAGAGGCGGGGCTAAACTCTTGATTGCTCAGGCTCAGGATCTCATCTCTCAGGCGCTGGATGCGGCGGAGCGGGGATACCCGGCGTCGCAATATGTTATCTGGGCGGGCAAGTCGCCCGAAGATGCGCTGACGTCTGCACTTGTAGACTTGGCCACGAACCCCTAACTCGGCCATATGACCACACACATTGTCATTGGGGCGGGCCGTATGGGCGGTGCCATGCTAGCCGGTTGGACCAAAGGACGTAGTCCTAAAGTCAAGCCTGACAATCTGCTGATTGCGGACCCCAAACCCGGGGATGTTGCGAAGTCTGTTATCAAACGCGGGGCTAAACAAGCAGCCCATCTCGACTATCATGTCGCCACAGCTAATTATGCTCTATTGGCGATTAAGCCCCAGTCTTTCGAGGCGAACGCCCCGGAAATTGCCATGTGTTTGCCAAAAGGCTGCGTCGTAATTTCGATTATGGCAGGTATCACTCTAGATCGGCTGTCCGCTGTTTTTAAGAATCAGATGGTGGTTCGGGCCATGCCCAATACACCGGCATCTATCGGAAAAGGGATAACGGCCTATATATGCGGGGACGGACTTTCAAAATCGCAGAAAAATCATGTCGACATTCTATTGGGCGCCGTTGGATCTACGCTCGAACTTGAGAGCGAAACCATGATTGATATGGTCACAGCGGTTTCAGGTTCAGGACCGGCTTACTTTTTTCATATGGTGGAAGCTCTGGCAGGTTCAGGACAGTCGCTTGGACTTACAGAAGAGCAGTCCTTAGAGCTGGCCGCACAAACTCTAATAGGGGCCGGGGCCCTGCTTGCAGAAAGCGGTCAAAGCGCAACAGAATTGCGGCGCGGTGTGACATCTCCCAATGGAACAACGCAGGCAGCGCTGGACATTTTAATGCAAGAAAACGGCATGGCTAAAATTATAAGAGAGGCCGTAACGGCTGCCTATCACCGTTCACAGGAGCTTGGCAAAGGCGAGTAAGGAAGCTGAATAATCCTGTCTGCGGTTTGAAGGGGGAATCCCGTTGCTGAAACAAAATGGTGCTTGACGTTATCAAGAAACTTACGGCTGAGGAGGCCGAGTCCGGACGACGAACCGTATTAGAAACCAAGTTAGGGCCGGTCGTCAAAGCGATCTTCGACAAAAATCCAAATCTGATTAGCAGTGTTTTAATGATCGCGCAGCACCGCAGCGACGAGGCCCAAGACGCCATTAAGATGATGCTCCCCTTTTCAATTTCAACAGATCCGGACTTTGAATTTTGGCTTTCGAATATCGATAACGAAGAGAGCCAAGAAGATTGGCCGGCAAGAAACTATTTTATTGAAGGCGAGCGTGCTTCTGGGATAGCCAAAGTAAGGTTCACATCGGAAGGAGATCCCCATTATATGAGGCAGATATGGGACGCTTGGTCTGGGAATGACGATTTTATTCCTTTGTTTGCAGCGTTTTGTAAGGAAGGTGGGGTTCAAGTGGAATCTCATACTCATAATTACGCGCCTTTCGCTATTTTCAGGCGAGGCTCCGATGGGGCCGATATCGAGATTGAGATTATTGGATCCATGTTACGTCCCTGGCTGGATGGCGTGATGCCTTTAGCGGAGCAGATTGAGGGAAATTTCCCTGAAATGCGGACTTACGCTGAAAGTCTAAAAGCTGATTTTCCGGCAAAATCCCGCGACATAGGTCCCGTACGCCTCGAAAAATTTGTCTGGTCCCGTATTGGAGATGCGCAAGCTAAAGTCCTGATTGGCGTTCAAAACTCGATGGATAGGTTGAGTGGGCCAAAGCCAAGTGAACCCGATGAAGCATTTAGCGAGCTTGACGCGCTTAAGCTGATTCTCGGTGTATTGGCTCTTATATTTCTTTTTATGCTGATATCGACTTTTCTGGGTTTCGACTTGCCTACTGAATAGGACCGTTGCGGTCATAACTGGACATAAACTGCCAGAGTTTTTCCGCCGCATGAATGTCAAAAGCGGTTCGCGTTGGCCAGCGATGTTCCAGCGCGTCCATTAGATAATATTCAACATTTGCGCCGCCGTCACAGCTATCAAACTTTGTATGAATTCCGCCGTGAATATCACTATCGGCTGCCGAGTCTGGTACGATGGTTGTTGTTCCTGGCGTGGTACAATTATTGGCACCTGCCCAATAATCTACAACATCATCAACAGGGAGACTAATGGCACTTCCCGCGTAAGGGACGGTTGGGTCCAGTTTACCGTGAATCTGCATGGTCGGGACCGGCCGCGACGGGTTACAGTCGTTAAATGTATCATTTGTCATGGAACCGGTAACCGAGCTTACGGCAGCATATCGGCCCGCGTCCTGGCAAGCCAGTTCATAGCTCATGAAACCCCCATTGGACATTCCGGTTGAGTAAACGCGGTCAGTGTTAATATCAAAAGCGTCGCCCATATAGTCGGCAACAATACCTAAAAACTCCACATCGTCTGCCGTGCTGCCAGCGGTCCATCCGCCTACATTCCAGTGTGTTTCACCGGTTGATTCCAAAACTGTCCCCTGTGGATAGACTACGATAAAGCCTTCCTGATCTGCATATTCCTGAAATCCGGTATAGAGAAGATTCAAACGCCCCTGACTTGTATAGCCATGAAGGCTGAAAAGCAGAGGAACTGCTCCGGTTCGGTTCTCATAGGCTGGAGGAACGTAGATTGAGAATGTCCGTCCGGGTTGGCCCTTGTCTAATGAACAATCCATATAGTTTGGGACCACGGCCCCGCCGCCCGCTAGAAAATCCCCGCAGGATGCAAACGTAATGGGGTTGTCATTTGCCGCATCCAATACCTCCACCGTGAAATCAGCGGAGTCTGAACCTTCGCCATCGGAAACGGTAATCGTGAGTTGGTAGAGATTATTTGTATCTGCATCGGTCGGCATTTCAAAATCGGGCGCGGCGGCAAACTCGATAACACCGCCGCCTTGATGAACGAATTGAGCTTCATCCGGGCCGGAAATTGTTAAAGTGAGCGGCTGAAGGTCAGGATCAGTCGCGCTTACAGTAAAAGCTGTTACCTGATTTTCGGGAACCATATAGATTGTCTGATTGTTTAGAATAGTCGGCGCGAAGCTAAATCCACTGATAATGGTTTCATTCGACCCACCAAGATTACAGGCAGTCAAAAATGAAGCTGCGAGCAATGACCCAGCAATAATACGTTTTCTCATTCTCAAATCCCCAAATCTGGTCGGCCCGTTTATTTTCTATAATACACCGTAATTCGGCGACATCAACAGGCTAGGCCATATTGTGATTGGAGTTCAGGACGTACCAAACGGATGAAAGAGAGATAAAATCGCAGCTTTGGTCTGGAATTTGGTCTTTGTCCAGATCGGCCGGAGAATTGCGCGTGATGAGAATACCAATTGGTTGGTCCGTTTTTAAATCAATCACGGGACCGCCGCTCATTCCGGTCACCACCGGCTCGTCAGGGCTATGTATTTGCGCAATCCAAACGCCCGATCTGGGTTCCCGTTCAATATAGACTTCGCCGTGTCGGGTTTCCAGATTGCTGGAACCTGCGGGGAAACCCATAAGTTTTATCTTTTGTCCGGAATATGGTTTTGGTGGAGGTTCTTTTGGAAGGACGCAATTCTTTAGCGCGGCATCGAGCCCCGCAGGCCAAAGTTGAGCTTTGCCTTCTTTGGCAAAAGGCGGCCATTTATGTGCGGTGCTGGTAAGGACATGACCTGCGGTAATCCAGCCGCCCCAATATGGAAAAAAGGTCCCGTAGCACTGCGATGCCCTTTGATTGAAGAAATAGCGGCGGACTTTGAAAGTTTGCGGTATCGGAGTGTCCGCAGATTTAGAAACCTCAATGGGCGCGGCAACGGCAGGCACATCATCCTTTCCGAAAACCCGTTTGAAGAATCGTGACCATCCCATACCATCTTATGACTTCGAGCGGTAATAGTGACAAGTCTGTTTGTAACGCCTTCGAATTGAGCTATAGTATTTTATGTTCAAATTTATTATCTTGGCAGGCACCTGTTTTATTCTAGGCGCTACAAGCTGTGCCGGCACGCCTTTGGAAGGTAGTCATGATGATACTGCCGTAAGTACAGAAGTTTCGGATACGCATTCCGGCGAAAATCATCATCACAAGGACGAACCCCGCCCTTTTGACGCCAAGGCTGACGCTTGGGCCGATTTAGACCGGACCATGGACTTAGCTAAATCCAGCGGAAAAAGGGCTATTGTCGTAATGGGCGCCAATTGGTGCCACGATAGCCGCGGGTTAGCCGCCTATTTTGAGGATGTTGAATTTCGCGCTGAGCACATTACGCCCTATTTCGAACAGGTTTATATCGATGTCGGCGAGAAGAGCCGCAATCTGGACATAGCCCGTCATTTCGGCCTAGACGGAATAGAAGGCACACCGACAGTATTTATTGTCTCGCCCGAGGGGCAGGTTCTAAATTTTGAAACCGCGCCGACGTGGCGAAATGCTGCCAGCCGCAGCAAGGAAGACATCGTCGACTATTTTAAAGATTATCGTACGCCGCAAAATTAGTCTTTTCGTTCAGGCACCCGTTTTTTAAGAGTTCTGAATTCGCGCCCTTTCACCACGGCGGATTTTCCAAATTTCGCCCGGGCTGTGTCGGAAGCTCTCTCCGCCTTTCCGCGTTTGAGAGCCGTAGGGTCCAGAAGACTACCCGAATCTCCGACGGGTTCTGACAAGTCGGAAATACCGGCTCCGAGCAGTCTGAATTTTCTGCCATTCGCCTCTTTTTCCAATAAGGGTTCCAGCGCCTGGTAAATTGCGTCCGCGAGCTGTACAGATTGGGTGAGCGTTCGGCGCCGCGTAATGGTCTCGAAACTGCTCGTCTTAAGCTTCATCGTCACGACACGCCCAGCCAGATTTTTGGCTTTAGACCGGTCTGCAGTTTTCACACACAACAGCCATAACCGATCCTTTAAAGCTTCGAGATCAGAAATATCATTATTGAATGTGGTTTCAGCGGAAACACTCTTTCGGTCGCCAACGGGATTGACACGCCGGCTGTCTTCAGCGCGGGCCAGACGGGCAAGTCGCAATCCAGCTTCTCCAAACTGTTTTAACATATAGTTGTCATCGCGCCGGCGAACATCTGCGATGGTTTTAATGCCGCCCTTTGCCAAAGACCGCGCAAATGCGGGTCCGACGCCGAAAATAAAATCGACCGATTTATTTTCGAGAAAGGCGAGGGCACCGTTTTTTCCAAGGACGGCAAATCCGTTTGGTTTATCCAGATCAGATGCAGTCTTTGCTAAGAACTTATTGAAACTCAGACCGACCGAGACCGTCACACCAATCTGCTGAAGGATTTTTGCTTGAAGATTTATCAGGCTTTGAGCCGGCGTTTGGCCGTGTACTCTGTCCGTGCCTGTGAGGTCGAGAAAGGCCTCATCAATTGAAAGCGGCTCCACGAGCGGCGATAGGTCCAGCATCATCTCCTTAATGCGTTTCCCTTCGGCCGCATATTTGGACATGCTGGGTTTGATGACGACCGCATCCGGGCATGCTTTTTTCGCCTTAAACATGGGCATGGCCGATCGCACACCATACATACGGGCCACATAGCAGGCCGCAGAAACAACTCCGCGGGTTCCGCCGCCGACAATGACGGGTCTATGGGTTAGATCCGGATTGTCCCGTTTCTCAATTGAGGCATAAAAGGCGTCGCAGTCCACATGCGCAATGGACAAGGTAGCCAGTTCAGGATGGGAAACTGATCTATATCCGCCGCAAACAGGGCAAGTGTCTTCAATCCCCGTTTCGGAGGCACAATCCCGACAAAAGGTGACCGAAGACCGGTTCATGCATATTTTTCCGTAAAAATTAATGTTCTTTTTATGTTCTTTTAAGTCCTTGTAAAGGAATTACACACCCTTGATTAATGTTATTGGTGTTTAATGAGACTGAATAATAAGGCGCTAGAACCGGGTGAATTGGAAGCATGTTACAGATTATGCCGAAAAAGGTCCTCATAGTTGAAGATAACGAGCTCAATATGAAGCTCTTTTCAGACCTATTGGATGCTCACGGATTTGAGACCGAGCAAACGCGTGAAGGGCTTAAAGCCATTAAACTTGCGAAGAAATTTAAACCGGATCTAATCCTTATGGATATTCAGCTGCCGGAAGTATCGGGTCTTGAAGTGACGAAATGGATTAAAGACGACAAAACTCTGTCGGATATTCCAATAATTGCTGTCACGGCCTTTGCCATGAAGGGGGATGAAAAGCGTATCCGGGATGGTGGCTGCGAGGCCTATATTTCCAAGCCGATCAACGTTTCTTCATTTTTGGCGACAATCCGAAAATTCATTAATTAGCGAGGCGCAGATGAGTGCCCGCATCCTCATAGTCGACGATTTGGCGCCGAACCTGCACTTGTTGCAGGTCAAATTATCCGCTGAATATTATGACGTGCTTTTGGCGCAGTCGGGCTTTGAGGCATTGGAAAAGATTAAAACTGAGCGTGTTGACTTGATCTTGATGGACGCGATCATGCCGGAGATGGACGGGTTCGAGACCTGCCGGAAACTTAAAAACGATCCGGAAACCTATCATATCCCTGTTATCATGGTGACAGCTTTGGATAGTACCAAAGACCGGATTCGAGGACTGGAAGCCGGGGCAGATGATTTCATTACAAAGCCGTTTGAGGACTTTAACCTGCTTGCGCGTGTTAAGTCTTTGCTCCGGCTAAAGATGGTGACCGATCAGCTTCTAAGCCACACAGGTCATTCACTGGCCAATTCCAGATCTCTTGTGAAGGAAATTGAAAAACGCAAAGGCCACATTGTCGTTTTAGAAGACCATGAGAAACGGGCGCAGCAAATTACGACGCCGCTGCAGGATATCCACCGTTTTACAATCGCGAAGGATCCTTCTGAAGTCGTCAATTGCCGACCCAACGATACCGATTTGATTATTGTCAGCCTGAGCTCTGAAAACTTTGACGGCCTGCGGATTTGTGCATCCTTAAAGTTTGATCAAGCCACCAGGAGTATCCCTGTTCTGCTGGTGGGAACACCCGAAGATGAAAACCGGTTTGTCAGAGCTTACGACCTCGGCATTAATGACACACTCATGCGGCCGATTGAAAAACAGGAATTGATTGCCCGGGTGAATACGCAGCTGAAACGAAAATTTTATTCGGATGCTCTTCAGGAGAATTTCAACCAGGATCTGGAAATGGTCGTAGCCGATCCGTTGACGGGTTTAGGTAATCGGCGGTATTTTGAACGATCCGTCGCCCCGCTTTTTGAAGATTTACAATCTGGTGATCCTTTTTCCATTATCGTTTTTGACATAGACCATTTTAAACGGGTTAATGACATCCTTGGACATGATGTGGGAGATGATATTCTGCGGGAAGTTGCTACGCGGCTCGTTACGCATATGCGCGCCGTTGACATAGTCAGCCGTTATGGCGGCGAAGAATTTATGATTGCCATGCCGAATACGAGTTTGGATTCTGCCATTCAGGCCGCTGACCGAATTCGGGCTCTGATCGGCGGGACCCCGATTTTTGTCGAAGGGCAGGCTTTATCTGTGACCGTAAGCGCCGGTGTTGCGGAAGTTGATTCAGGTGAGAAACTCCGCGATGTGTTTAAACGCGCAGATTCGTCTCTGTATAAAGCCAAACGCGAAGGGCGAAACAAAGTCATTGGAGCCCCCAATAAAAAAGCCGCCTAAGGGCGGCCTTGTTCAAGCGGAATTTTGATCCGTTTACTTGATTTTACCTTCTTTGAATTCAACATGCTTCCGGGCAATCGGGTCATACTTCCGTTTGATCATCTTTTCAGTCATTGTCCGGGCGTTCTTTTTAGTCACGTAAAAATAACCGGTACCGGCTGTCGAATTCAGACGAATTTTAACTGTGGTTGGCTTCGCCATGGCTTACACCTTTTATCTCTAGAATCTCAAGCGGCGCTTATAGGCGGCGATTTTTCAAAGTCAACGCATTTCATGGCGTGCAAAACTCCTCTATAAGACATCATGACCCGCCGACTGCCAATTGCCGCCTATACCTCAAACGACTGGTTTGACCGCGAACAAAAAGGCTTATTTTCCAAGAACTGGCAGTTTTTCGGTTTGAGATCGGATTTTTCGAAACCCGGTGATTTTAAGACCGGGCAAATCGGCTCTTATCCCATGATGATCATATGTGATGAGAAAGGAAAATTGAGCGCCTTTCATAATGTTTGTCGTCACCGCGGGACGACTTTGCTAGAGGGGAGCGGAAAAATCGGGCGCTCCATCGTGTGTCCCTATCATCGCTGGACTTACGCTTTGGATGGGCGGCTGAAAGGAATACCCAACGCAACCGAATGTTTTCCGGATTTAGAGCGAGGCAAATTATCGTTAAAACCTGCAGCCATAGGTTTCGCGAAAGACTTGGTGTTCGTCAATCCGGACTCGGGTTCCGATTTTAGCGCGTTTATTGATCCGATTAATAAGCTGCTTTGGCCTCATGATTTGGGAGCCAAAGATGTAAAAGAAGGTCAATCCCTCACATATGAGATTAATTGTAATTGGAAGGTGTTTGTCGAAAATGCCATTGACGGTTACCATCTATCATATTTGCATGAGCAAACGCTCGGCGGTCCCTCGGCCGATCAAAACGTCTGGGAGCAATATTCTGATCACATGATCTGGTATGCCATGGATGAACCCGGTAAACGCCATTCTTTACCCAAAAAATCCAGAAAGGAAGCCGAGGCGATGTGGGCCGTGCCCATAAAAGCAACACAGGGGTCTGAATTTGGAGGCGTATATTTTCTATTTCCAAATACGCTCATTACGGCAACGCCCTATTCATTTAGCGTTTCAACTGTCATTCCCGTGAAAGCAGACCAATGTGTATTGCAGGTCAGGCAATTTGTCGGTCCGTGGCAGAGCAAAAATATCAGCAAAAATATTCCTGGCTATGATCGTACAACCGGTGTCATCTCGTCAAAAAATTGGAAAAAGCATCCCCTTGAAACCGGTGACTTTCAGACTGAAGATGTCTGGATATGCGAAAAGG
>CAYQNQ010000049.1:0-14809 GCA_964418815.1 uncultured Hellea sp. | reverse complement strand
ATAATGCGGAGCTGAATGTTGAGCTGATCGTGCCTATCGCCATGGAAGAGAAGCTACGCTTCGCTATCCGCGAAGGCGGCAGAACAGTCGGCGCCGGCGTCGTTGCCAAAATTATTGAGTAAAGTTGTTGGGAGCCATTTATGGCTCCCTTAGTTGTTTGAAAGCGTGAAAAACGGACCCGAAAGTTAACTGGATAAAGTTATGGATAGTCAAAATATTCGCATTCGGCTGAAAGCCTTCGATCACCGCATCCTGGATAATTCCACGGCGGAGATTGTGTCGACAGCCAAGCGCACCGGCGCAACTGTTCGGGGCCCGATTCCGCTACCGACACGTATAGAGAAATTTACGGTGAACCGTTCACCGCATGTCAACAAGAAGTCTCGTGAGCAATTCGAGATCCGCACACATAAGCGGATGCTGGATATTGTCGATCCGACACCTCAAACCGTCGATGCTTTGATGAAGCTCGATCTGGCCGCCGGTGTGGATGTTGAGATTAAGCTGGGAGCATAACAATGCGCTCTGGAGTAATAGCTAAGAAGCTCGGCATGACCCGGGTCTATTCAGAGGATGGAACGCACATTCCTGTGACGGTCCTGTCTTTGGAAGGCTGTCAGGTTGTGGCCCACAAAACTATGGACCGCGACGGATATTCAGCTTTGCAGCTGGGCGCCGGAGAGGCCAAGCCCAAGCGCGTCTCAAAGGCCGAGCGGGAACGCTTCGCCAAAGCAAAAGTCGCGCCGAAGAAAAGGCTCGTTGAGTTTCGCGTTGCTGAAGACAATACGATTGCCGTCGGGTCAGAAATGACAGCGGATCACTTTGTTGTCGGCCAGAAGGTTGATGTCAAAGGCACATCCATCGGTAAAGGTTTCGCAGGTGCCATGAAGCGCTGGAACTTTGGCGGTCTTCGCGCCACGCACGGTGTTTCTATCTCTCACCGTTCCCACGGCTCTACCGGTCAGTGTCAGGATCCGGGTAAGGTTTTCAAAGGCAAGAAAATGGCCGGCCATATGGGCGCCCGTCGCCGGACCATGCAAAATGTTGAAGTGGCCCGTGTTGATGTGGACCGCGGTCTCTTATTGATTAAGGGCGCTGTTCCCGGCTCCAAAGGCGGTTGGGTCGAAGTTCGCGATGCTGTCAAAGGCACGAAAGTCGCTGAGCTGCCGCTCCCCGGTAAGTTCCGCGAAGCTGCGGCTGCGCCGGCAAAAGGCAAAAAGAAAGCCGAGAAAAAAGAGGCCGCCGGGTCTGATGGTTTTGTCGACGCGGTCGACGCGGTTGTTTTGATCGACGGTATTGGTCCAAAGGGCGAAGAAGCTCTGGCAGAAGCCGGTATCACAAAGCTGACACAGCTGGTGGCTATGTCCGCTGACGACATTGCGGCGCTGGAAGAAAAAATCGGCAAGTCAGGCGTTGTCGCCAAAGAAGAGTGGATCGAGCAAGCCAAGGAAATGATTGGCGGCGCCGAGCCTCGCTCTCAGGTCGATAAGGATCTGGCTAAAAAGATGCGGGCTGAAGCCTCTAAAGGCGAGGAAGAATAGTCATGAAAATGGACGTTCAAACATTAGATGCTAAAAAGTCCGGGTCTGTGACTCTGGATGACGGCGTGTTCGGTCTGGAGCCGAGAAAAGATATCCTGCACCGCATGGTTCGCTATCAACTGGCCAAACGTCAGGCGGGCACGCACCACGTTCAGGAGCGCGGCGATGTCAAGAAAACGACCAAGCGTATCGGACGCCAAAAAGGCGGCGGTACAGCCCGTCACGGTAACGGTTCTGTCTCGCAGTTTCGCGGCGGCGGTAAGGCTCATGGTCCGCGGGTTCGCTCTCACGCCCATAATCTGCCGAAGAAAGTTCGCCGCATGGCTCTGCGCCACGCGCTTTCAGCTAAAGTTACCTCGGGCGAGCTTATCGTTATTGACGATGCGGCTTTGAAGGATGCCAAAACGGCCAAGCTCCGCACCTCTCTGGAGAAGCTCGGCGTCACCAACGGCCTGATCGTTTCCGGTCCATCCGTTGATGAGAATTTTGCCAAGGCGGCGCAGAACATTCCAAATCTGGATGTGCTGCCAAGTCAGGGCGCAAATGTATACGACATCCTGCGTCGTCATAAACTGGTTTTGACCAAGCAGGCTGTTTCTGATCTGGAGGCTCGACTGAAATGAGCATAGCCGCCCGTCATTACGATGTTGTCGTCGCGCCGGTGATTACCGAGAAGTCGACTATTTTATCCGAGCACAATCAGATTGTGTTCGAAGTGGCCATTGATGCCAATAAAACTGAAATCAAAGACGCTATCGAAGCGCTGTTCGATGTATCCGTAACAGCCGTCAATACGATCCGCGTTAAAGGTAAAACCAAGCGCTTCCGGGGCATTCCCGGTCGCCGTAAAGATGTCAAAAAAGCTGTCGTCACCCTCAAGGACGGCGACATGATTGACATTGCAGATGTATTGTAGGGCAGACCAATGGCTTTAAAGACATTCAACCCCACATCGCCGTCCCGGCGTAACCTGGTTCAGGTTGACCGCTCCGACCTTTATAAAGGCCGGCCGGAAAAATCCCTGACCAAAGGTCAGTCCAAAAAAGGCGGGCGGAATAATACGGGCCGTATTACTATGCGCCGTCAGGGCGGAGGCCATAAGCAGCTTTACCGCGTCATCGATTTCAAGCGCGCCAAGCGCGATATGGAAGCCACGGTTCTGCGTCTGGAATATGATCCCAACCGCACAGCCTTTATTGCTTTGATTGAATATAGAGATGGCGAAAAGGCTTATATCCTCGCCCCTCAAAGACTGGCGGAAGGCGACAAGGTAATCTCTTCCGAGAAGGCTGATGTGAAGCCCGGAAATACTATGAGCCTACGCGTCATGCCTGTCGGAACCATTATCCATAATGTGGAAATGAAGCCCGGCAAAGGCGGACAAATCGCCCGTTCAGCCGGGACTTATGCCCAGCTGGTTGGCCGCGATAGCGGTTACGCTCAGGTCAGATTGAAGTCCGGCGAAATGCGCATGGTTCACCAAAACTGCGTCGCCACTGTTGGCGCCGTATCAAACCCGGATCACATGAACATTAATCTGGGTAAAGCCGGCCGCAAACGCTGGCTTGGCAAGCGCCCGCAGGTTCGCGGCGTGGCCATGAACCCGGTGGATCACCCACACGGCGGCGGCGAAGGCCGGACATCCGGTGGTCGTCACCCGGTAACCCCTTGGGGTAAGCCGACAAAAGGCGCTCGGACACGGTCCAATAAGTCGACTGACAAATTTATTATTCGTTCGCGTCACGCGAAGAAGAAACGCTAGGGAGAGCCGGTTATGCCACGCTCAGTATGGAAAGGTCCGTTTGTTGATGGATACCTTCTTAAAAAGGCCGAAAAGGCACGCGAAGAGGGAAGCCGAAAGCCGATCAAGACCTGGTCGCGCCGTTCGACAATCATGCCAAATTTTGTAGGTCTGACATTTCAGGTCCACAACGGTACGAAATTTATTCCGGTTATGATCGACGAAGATATGGTCGGCCATAAGCTTGGCGAATTCGCGCCGTCGCGGACCTATTACGGCCACGGCGTCGACAGGAAAGCGAAGCGGAAGTAGATATGGCTAAGACTAAAAATCCACGCCGCGTGGCCGAAAACGAGGCTATGGCAAAGCTGCGGATGATCCGTATCAGCCCCCAGAAACTTAATCTGGTGGCGCAAATGATCCGCGGCTCCAAGGTTGAAAAAGCTCTGGCCGATCTGGAATTTTCGCACAAGCGCATTTCCAGTGACGTCAAAAAGTGTCTTGAGAGCGCCATCGCCAATGCTGAAAACAATCACAATCTTGACATTGATAGTCTTGTGGTTGCCGAGGCCTATGTCGGCAAAAATCTGGTTATGAAGCGCTTCCGGGCCCGGGCTCGTGGTCGCGGCGCGCGTATCTTGAAGCCGTTTTCCGAGCTGACCATTGTCGTCCGCGAAGTTGAGGAGGCCGCATAATGGGTCAGAAGATTAATCCAATTGGTCTGCGTCTGGGTATTAACCGGACATGGGAGTCCCGCTGGTACGCCAACACATCCGAATATGGGGATCTGCTCCATCAGGATCTGGCCATCCGCAACTTTATCATGGGCGAGCTTAAAAACGCCTCTGTCTCCCGCGTGATCATTGAGCGTCCGCACAAGAAGTGCCGGATCACTATTTACACGGCCCGGCCAGGTGTTGTGATCGGTAAGAAAGGCGGCGATATCGAGAAGCTGCGCAAGACCGTATCAACGTTGGTTGACGGCGAGGTCTTCATCAATCTGGTGGAAGTTCGCAAGCCGGAAGTTGATGCCAATCTGGTCGCCGAAGCCATTGCTCAGCAACTGGAGCGCCGGATGTCTTTCCGCCGCGCCATGAAGCGGGCTCTGCAATCTGCCATGCGCATGGGCGCTATTGGCTGCAAGATTAAAGTTGGCGGCCGTCTTGGCGGCGCTGAAATTGCGCGGGTCGAGCAGTATCAGGAAGGCTCCGTGCCGCTGCACACAATGCGTGCCGACATCGATTATGGTGTGGCCAGAGCGCTGACAGCTTACGGCATTATCGGCATTAAAGTCTGGATCAATAAAGGCGAAATTCTCGAGCATGACCCTTATGCTCATGAGAAGCGCATGAACCAGCAAGGTGATACGCGCTCTCGCGGCAATGATCGTCCTCGCGGCAATGACCGCGGCCGGGGCGGTGACCGTCGTCCGGGCGGGCAAGGTAGAGGTTAAGGCAAATGTTACAGCCAAAACGTACAAAGTTCCGCAAAGCCCATAAGGGCCGTATCAAAGGTATGGCCAAGGGCGGAACGTCACTGAATTTCGGGTCTTATGGTCTTAAATCCATGACAGCCGAACGGGTAACGGCGCGCCAGATTGAGGCGACTCGCCGGGCCATTACGCGGCACATGAAAAGATCGGGCCGTGTCTGGATCCGGATTTTCCCGGATGTGCCGGTAACAAAAAAGCCGACCGAGGTTCGGATGGGTAAAGGTAAAGGCTCGGTCGAGTTTTGGGCCTGTAAAGTCAAGCCCGGCCGGATTATGTTTGAAATTGACGGTGTGTCTGATGCTGTTGCACGTGAAGCCCTGCGCCTTGGCGCGGCCAAGCTTCCGGTCAAGTGCAAGATCGTGACACGTCCGGGCGAAAGATAGGAGCGGGTCAATGAAAGCCGTTGATGTCAGAGCTTTGACAGCAGACCAGCTTGGTGATGAGCTTTTGAAGCTGAAGAAAGAACAATTTAACCTGCGTTTCCAGAAGGCTACGGGCCAACTGGAAAAGTCTTCACGAGTTCGCATTGTGCGCCGTGATATCGCGCGGATCAAAACTATTATGGCTGAGAAAAAAGCAGCCGAAGCGAACGGGTAGGCCGGTATGCCAAAAAGAGTATTACAGGGAACGGTTGTTTCCGACAAAGGCAACAAGACTGTGGTTGTGAAGGTCGAGCGGGCTTATCTGCATCCGCTGTTCAAGAAGACCATTCGCCGGACCAAAAAATATCACGCGCATGATGAAAAGAATGCGCACAAGGTGGGGGACATGGTGCGTATCATCGAATGTCCGCCGAAAAGTAAACTCAAGCGGTGGGAAGTTGTCACCGGTTAATCCGGGGACCACACCAAGCCTAGGGAGAGTCGCATGATTCAAATGCAGACAAATCTGGATATAGCCGATAATTCCGGTGCCCGCCGTGTACAGTGCATTAAAGTGCTGGGCGGCTCCAAGCGCCGCTATGCGTCTGTCGGCGATGTGATCGTCGTGTCCATCAAGGAAGCCGCGCCGCGCGGTAAAGTTAAAAAAGGTGATGTGCGCCGGGCCGTCGTGGTTCGCGTTGCGAAAGACATTATTCGTCCCGACGGGTCTGTCATTCGTTTTGACAGCAACGCCGCTGTCATCATCAATGCGAATGGCGAGCCTATCGGAACTCGTATTTTTGGCCCTGTGCCGCGTGAACTTCGCGCGAAATCAAGCCCGGCTAAAAATCTGATGAAGATCGTGTCTCTGGCCCCAGAAGTTTTATAAGTGAAGGTGCTTTAAAATGGCAGCTAAGATTAAAAAAGGCGACTATGTCGTCGTCATCTCCGGCAAAGACAAAGGCCGCAAAGGTGAAGTCCAGAAGGTCTTTCCAAAGCAAGGCCGCGTGATCGTCGCCGGTATTCGTATGGTCAAGCGCCATGTGCGCCCGACGCAGTGGGATCCGGAAGGCGGCATTCGCTCTTTCGAAGCTCCGATTGATATTTCCAATGTGGCGCATTTGGATCCGAAAGACGGTAATCCGACCCGCGTGGGTTTTAAAATTTTGAAAGACGGCACAAAGGTCCGCGTGGCCAAGAGATCCGGTGAGGTTATCGATGTCTAAGCCATATATCCCAAGATTGGCGGCGAAATATTCCGATGAAATTCGCGCCACGATGAAAGAAAAATTCGCTTACAAGAGCGACATGCAGATCCCGAAAATCGAGAAAGTTGTTCTCAATATGGGTCTGGGCGAAGGCGTAAGCGACAAGAAAAAAGTCGAGGCCGCCATTAATGATCTGGAGCTCATTGCCGGTCAAAAGGCTGTGGCGACCAAGGCCAAGAAATCTATTGCGGGCTTTAAGCTGCGCGACGGCATGGTCATCGGCGCTAAAGTGACATTGCGGCGTGATCGCATGTTTGAATTTGTCGACCGTCTGGTCAATATCGCGCTGCCGCGCGTGCGGGACTTCCGCGGCCTGAACGGCAAAAGTTTTGACGGCAATGGTAATTACGCCATGGGCCTGAAGGAACATATTGTATTCCCCGAAATCAATTACGACTCTGTCGATACGGTTCTGGGGATGGATATTGTGGTGCAAACCAGCGCCAAAACAGATGAGGAAGCCAAGGCACTGCTGGCTGAGTTCGGATTTCCATTCCGTAACTAACGCAGCAGGTCAAGCAGGATCGGGACATTTCCCGGCCTCGCAAAAGGAGTAAAATGAATGGCTAAAGTAAGTGCAACAGAACGCAATATGAAGCGTCAGCGCCTTGTGGCAAAATATGCTGCCAAGCGCGCTTTGCTCAAAGATATTGCGCGCAATAAGGAACTGCCCGTTGAAGAGCGTTTTCAGGCCCAGCTCAAGCTGGCTGCCCTGCCGCGTAATTCAGCGCCGAGCCGGGTTCGTAACCGGTGCCAGGTCACCGGCCGTCCGCGCGGTTATTATCGCAAAATGAAAATGTCCAGGATCGCGCTTCGCGAGCTGGGGTCGCAAGGCCTCATTCCCGGACTGGTCAAGTCAAGCTGGTAGGGAGGTAAAACATGTCTTTTAGTGATCCTCTGGGCGATATGCTCACCCGCATCCGCAATGCTATCATGCGCGGACGCTCAAATGTTTCGACGCCGGCCTCCAACCTGCGCGGCCGCGTTCTCGACGTGCTGGCCGAAGAAGGTTTTATCCGCGGCTACACCGAAGTGGAAGCCGAAGGGTTTAAGGCCTACGAAATCGAACTGAAATATTATGAAGGCGAAGCCGTCATCCGCGACATCAAGCGGGTCTCCAAGCCGGGCCGCCGGGTTTATTCTTCTGTGAAGAGTCTGCCTGCCGTCCGTAACGGTCTGGGTATCGCCATTCTATCCACCTCTAAAGGCGTCATGAGCGATGCCGCAGCCCGCGAAAATAATGTGGGCGGCGAAATCCTCTGCCACGTCTCCTAAGGGAATAAAGTAATGTCTAGAATTGGAAAACAACCGATATCTATTCCTGACGGAGTTACGCTCTCTCAGGACGGTCAGATAATCACAGTTAAAGGCAGCAAAGGCGAGCTTTCATTTACTCTGCACGACTCAATGGCGGGCAAAGTGGAAGAGGGCGCCTTTTCAATCAAACCTGTTAATGACAATGACAAGGTCGGCAAAGCCATGTGGGGTATGTCCCGCACAATGGTCAAAAACATGATCGACGGCGTGACGGAAGGCTTTAAGAAAGAGCTCGAGCTCAGAGGGGTCGGTTACCGGGCCCAGATGAAGGGCACGGCGCTTTCCATGCAGCTGGGTTTTTCACATGATGTGAATTACGCGCCGCCGGCCGGCATCAAGATTGAAGCGCCAAAGCCGACACAGATTATTGTGTCCGGCATCGACAAACAAAAAGTCGGTCAGGTCGCCGCGGAAATCCGCGCATTTCGTAAGCCTGAACCTTATAAGGGCAAAGGTGTTCGCTATGTCGGCGAATATGTCCGCAGCAAAGAAGGCAAGAAGAAGTAAGCCATGAAAACTGCAAGAGAAAATACGAAGCGCCGCGCAAAGCGTGTCCGCCGCCGCCTCAAGAAGCACGCCAATGGACGTCCGCGTCTGTCTGTGTATCGGAGCAGCAAAAATATTTCCGTTCAAATCATCGACGATGCGACCGGCGTGACTCTGGCCTCGGCCTCAACCCTTGAAGATAAAAAAGCCAAGGGCGGTAATGTCGAAGCCGCGGCGAATATCGGCAAGCTGATTGCGGAGCGCGCGAAAAAGGCCAAGGTTGAAGACGTAATCTTTGATCGCGGCGGTTATCTATATCATGGCCGGGTGAAAGCTCTGGCCGAAGCGGCTCGCGAAGCCGGACTGAAGTTTTAGGAGTTATCATGGCTAGAGATAATAGACGTCGTGATCGGGATGACGAACAGAACGAGTTCATCGACCGCCTGGTTCATATTAACCGGGTTGCAAAAACCGTAAAAGGTGGCCGGAATATGAGTTTCGCCGCTCTGGTTATCGTTGGCGATGAAAAGGGCCGTGTTGGATTTGGTAAGGGTAAAGCCCGCGAAGTCCCCGAGGCCATTCGCAAAGCCACTGACGAAGCTAAGAAAACAATGATCCGTGTGCCTTTAAGAGAAGGCCGCACTTTGCATCATGATTTGAAAGGTCGCCACGGCGCCGGAAAAATCGTCATGCGCGCAGCGCCTCCGGGTACCGGCGTGATTGCCGGGGGTCCAATGCGGGCTGTTCTGGAATGCCTCGGTGTGCAGGACGTTGTCGCGAAATCTGTTGGGACTTCCAATCCTTACAACATGGTCCGCGCCACATTTGACGCTTTAAAGCGCGCCGAAAGTCCCCGCACGATTGCTGCCAAGCGCGGCAAAAAAGTTGGCGATCTGGTCGCCCGCCGTCAAGACGGTGCTTCAGCGCCTGAAGCTCTGGACGCTACAGGCTAGGGCTGGGAGAATAGAGAATGGCCAAAAAAGCAACAATCAAAGTCCGCCAGACCGGTAGTCCGATCCGGCGTCCAAAGGACCAGCGCCAGACACTTGTCGGCCTGGGACTCAATAAAGTTGGCCGTGTGCGCGAACTTGAAGACACCCCGTCAGTGCGCGGGATGATCGCCAAGGTCGCCCATATGGTTGAAATCGTCGAAGAATAGAGATCGTCATGCGATTAAATGAACTCAGTGATAATCCCGGAGCTACCAAAAAACGTCTACGTGTTGGACGCGGTGTTGGTTCTGGCAAAGGCAAAACCGCCGGCCGTGGTGTCAAAGGTCAAAAGTCCCGTTCGGGTGTGGCCATTAAAGGTTTTGAAGGCGGCCAAATGCCGATCCATATGCGCCTGCCAAAGCGCGGCTTTAACAAGCCCAACCGTAAGAAATGGGCCGAACTGTCTATTGCTAATCTTGAGCGCGCCATTCAGCGCGGCCAGCTGGACCTTAAAAAGCCCGTTGATGCGGAAGCTCTCGTGAAGGCCGGTGTTCTGCGCCGCTCGCGCGACGGTGTCCGCCTGATCGGCGGCGGCGAACTTTCCAAGCCAGTCAATCTGGTTGTCTCCGGCGCAACGCCCGGCGCAACGAAAATTGTCGAAAAAGCCAAAGGCTCTGTCGAAGTGACTGAGGCAAGACCGGTGCGCGCCCAAAAAGACGGCGACGCAAAACCCGCCAAAAAAGCGCCTGTTAAGAAAACAGAGACCAAAAAGGCGGCGCCCGCCAAAAAGGCCGAAGCGCCTAAAGCGGATGCAGCAGCTGAGAAAAAAGCGCCCGCTAAAAAGGCTCCGGCTAAAAAGGCTCCGGCTAAAAAAGCAGAGGCCAAATCCGACGGTTACGATAAACACATTCCATATTTCGAAAACATCACAGGCAAATATGACAAAAAGGCTGATGAAGCTGTCGTCATGGCGATCACCAAATATCTGGGCGCCTCTTTGTCGAATAAGGACGCAAAATATGTGGCCTGCGGCGATGAGAGCGAACGCAATTCTGTACGCGACGCGTTTCTCAAGAAGAAACTCGGTCTCAAGGATGATAACGAAGTCCTCGATGCCAAAGTCATGGCCGTTTGCGAAGAAATGAAAGCCGCTAAACAGCGGATGAAAGATCGCGTAACTTTCTATTACCTGCTTGCCAAAAACGAAGGCAAATTGGGTGATCTTTAGCAGCGACCTTTAAATCTGAAGTTGGGCTCCTATATGGGAGCCTAATGACTTCATAACGGGACAACAAAATGGTTTCAGCGTCTGAACAACTCGCGAGAAATGTAAACTGGGGAACTTTCGCCAAGGCCAAAGAGCTCCAGCAACGCCTCCTGTTCACGCTATTTGTCCTGCTTCTCTATCGTCTCGGGACGTTTATCCCCGTGCCGGGTGTCAATGTGGCGGCGTTTGCCGAAACCATGCAAGGCTCCTCCGGCAATCTGGGGGGATTGTTTGATCGTCTGAATATGTTTGCCGGCGGCGCCGTGGAACGGATGGCCGTCTTTGCGCTCAACGTTATGCCCTATATTTCGGCGTCGATTATTATGACCCTGATGAAAGGGTCTATACCGTCGCTAAAAGAGCTCGATAAAGAAGGGCAGCAAGGGCGAAAACAAATCAATCAATATACGCGGTATTTGACCGTCTTTTTGGCCGCGTTTCAGGCTTACGCCATCGCCAAGGCGCTTCAGGGCTCGACATCTTCCATAAACGGGGAAGTGGTTCCTGTTGTTATGAATCCGGGCCTGTTTTTTGAAGCCAGCACGGTTATCACGCTGGTTGGTGGCACCATGCTGCTCATGTGGCTGGGTGAACAGGTGACGGCTCGCGGGGTCGGAAACGGCGTTTCTTTGATTATTTTCGCCGGTATTGTGGCCGAACTGCCCCGCGCTATCGGGCAGGTCCTGCAATTAAATGCGTCTAATGCTTTGTCCAGCGGCCTGCTGGCGTTTATTGTCTTCCTGTTTATTGCCCTCTCGGTCCTGATTGTTTTCGTGGAGCGCGCCCAGAGGCGACTGCTCGTTCAATATCCCAAGCGGCAAATGGCCGGCGGCAAGACCTTTGGCGGTGAAAGCTCATTCCTGCCGCTTAAGCTGAACACGCCGGGCGTTATCCCGCCTATTTTCGCCAGTGCTTTGATTATGCTTCCGACCACGGCGGGCGGACTCATTCTGGCCAATCAGACCAAAAACGGCGGTACGGCCAGTGAATGGCTTACTCAGCTCATGGCCTGGCTGGGTTATGGCCAGAATGGATATCTGATCCTCTATGGCGTCTTGATTGTATTTTTCTGTTTCTTCTACGTGCCTTACGTATTCAAGCCCGAAGACGTCGCCGATAACCTGCGTAAAAATGGCGGGTTTCTACCAGGTGTGCGTCCCGGCGAAGCCACAGCTAACCGGCTGTCCTATGTGCTCTCTCGCCTGACCTTTATCGGTGCGTTTTACGTGGCCTTTGTCTGCGTGGTGCCCGAGATCGTTATTGCCAGAAGCGCCGGCGGCATCCCGCCGTCTGTGGCCATGCTGATCGGCGGTATGAGTCTCTTGATTATCGTCTCCGTGACTCTGGATACAGTTTCCCAGATACAGTCACATCTTATTGCGCACCAATATGAGGGGCTGATCAAAAAGTCCCGCTTGCGCCGGAAAAAGAAATAAGAGGCGGAACGCAGTGAACCTTATTCTCTTCGGACCCCCCGCGGCTGGGAAAGGCACACAGGCCAAGCGCCTGGTTGAACAGCGCGGCCTGATTCAGCTCTCAACGGGTGATATGCTGCGCGCGGCCCGCGCCTCGGGATCTGATCTTGGGAAAAAGGTCAGCAAGATTATGGACGAAGGCGGGCTGGTTTCAGACGAGATCGTCATCGCGCTGATCGAAGAACAGCTGGATAACAACCCGGGCGCTGCCGGATTTATTTTTGATGGATTTCCCCGCACTGTGCCTCAGGCCGATGCCCTTGACGCGACGCTCAAGTCGCGCGGCAAAAAGATCGATTGCGTTATCCGTTTATGTGTTGATGACGCGCCTATACTGGCGCGCGTCACAAAACGATTTGAAGAAGAAGGTCGTTCCGATGATAACCCGGAGACCATCGCCAAACGCCTCTCGGCATATCACGACTATGCCGCGCAGCTCCTGCCTTACTATTCCAAACAGGGCAAGCTGACCGAAGTGGACGGCATGGCGGAAATAGACAAAGTCGCGGGTTCCATCGCGCGCGTTTTGGATACAAATGGCAATGGGAAACAGGTCGAAAAAAAGTCGTTCTGGGCCCGATTGTTTGGACGTTAATTAATCCCTAATCCCGCTTGACTGGGCGGGGTGCAGGATATAGAGAAACCGCTTTCAAGCGGATGTTGAAGACAGGCCGCCACTTTTGCGTGGCGCATAGGTCCTTTACTTCAATATTCTGCGCGAAACGGGTGAATTTAAGGAGGCCATTGTGGCACGTATTGCGGGTGTAAACATTCCCACAAATAAGCGCGTCGTTATCGCGTTGACATATATTTACGGCATTGGCCCGGCTATTTCCAAATCCATTTGCGAAACGGTTGGCATCACGCCTGAGCGCCGCGTGAACCAATTGACGGATGCGGAAGTTTTGCGCATTCGCGAAACGATTGACGCCGAACATGCCGTCGAAGGTGATCTGCGCCGGGAGCGCAACCAGAACATCAAGCGTCTCATGGATATGGGTAATTATCGCGGCCTGCGTCATCGACGCGGCCTGCCGGTTCGCGGTCAGCGCACACATACCAATGCCCGGACCCGCAAAGGTCCGGCCAAGCCGATCGCCGGTAAGAAGAAGTAGGGCTTAATCATGGCAAAAGAACCAGGTCGCGTCCGCCGAGCGGATCGAAAGAATATCACATCCGGTATTGCCCATGTGAATTCGACATTTAACAATACGATGATCACCATCACCGATGCGCAGGGTAACACCGTATCATGGTGCAGCGCCGGCATGATGGGCTTTAAAGGGTCTCGCAAGTCGACACCTTACGCTGCTCAGGTCGCCGCCGAAGAAGCCGCCCGCAAGGCAGCCGAGCATGGCATGACCACGCTGGAAGTGAACGTCAACGGACCAGGCTCAGGCCGGGAAAGCGCCGTTCGCGCCCTTCAGGCTGCAGGCTTTACCATTACAACTATTCGCGACGTGACACCCATTCCGCATAATGGATGTCGCCCGCCAAAACGCCGCCGCGTCTAAAAAGACAACGTCGCGTCAACAATTTTCGCGCGGGCCTTGTGTCCGCCCTTTGCTTAAAGAGGCAAGACTGTGATTGAAAAAAACTGGCAAGAACTTATTCGCCCCATCAACCCGGAAATCATCCCGGGCCGTGAACCGGAGCGTTTCGCAACCATTACGGCAGAACCGCTGGAGCGCGGCTTTGGTATGACGCTGGGCAATGCTCTGCGCCGTGTGCTGCTATCGTCCCTGCAAGGTGCAGCGGTCAGCGCTGTTCAAATCGACGGTGTCGTGCACGAGTTCACATCCATTCAGGGTGTCCGTGAAGACGTGACCAATATCGTTCTAAACCTCAAAGATCTGGCCGTTCGCATGCACAGCGAAGGCCCGAAGCGGCTTTTGCTCAAAAAGACCGGTGCAGGACCTGTGACCGGCGCTGATATTGAAGAGACGGCCGACGTTGAAATTCTCAATCCCGAGCATGTGATTTGTACCATGGACGAAAGCACCGAGCTTCGCATGGAACTGACGGTCACGACCGGTAAGGGCTATGTCCCCGCGGCGGCGTCCCGTCCGGAAGATGCGCCTATTGGCCTGATTTCCATTGATGCGCTTTACTCGCCGGTTAAGCGGGTGGCTTACCGCGTCGAAGATACTCGTGAAGGGCAGGTCCTTGATTATGATAAGCTGATTATCGACATTGAGACCAATGGCGCCGTAACGCCGGAAGATGCCATAGCCGTGGCCGCGCGTATTCTTCAGGATCAGTTCCAGGTCTTTGTGAACTTTGACGATCCGGAAGACAGTGTCCGCGAAGCTGACAAGCCGGAGCTTGACTTTAACCCGGCGCTGCTGCGCAAGGTGGAAGAGCTTGAGCTGTCTGTCCGTTCAGCCAATTGCCTGAAAAACGACAATATTGTTTACATCGGCGATCTCATCCAGAAATCCGAAAGCGAAATGCTCAGAACGCCAAACTTTGGCCGCAAGTCGCTCAACGAGATTAAGGAAGTTCTAGCCGCAATGGGTCTGCATCTGGGTATGGACGCGCCAAACTGGCCGCCGGAAAATATCGAAGAGCTTGCCAAAAAATATGACGACCGGATCTAGACCGGCCAAAAAGAGAATAAGAGGATAAAGCCATGCGCCACCGCATTGCCCATCGCAAACTGAACCGCACGACATCGCACCGCAAAGCGATGTTTGCCAATATGGCGTCGAGCCTGATTGAGCATGAGCAGATCGTCACGACTCTGCCCAAGGCCAAGGAGCTTCGTCCTTTCGTGGAAAAGCTGGTGACGCTGGCGAAAAAAGGGGATCTCGGCTCGCGGCGGATTGCCATTGCCCGCACCCGCAATAAAGAGATGAGCAAGAAGCTCTTCGACGTATTGGGTCCGCGCTATAAGGATCGTCCGGGCGGTTATATCCGCATCATGAA
>CAYQNQ010000048.1:13343-15052 GCA_964418815.1 uncultured Hellea sp. | reverse complement strand
TCATTTCTTCCAATGGCCTGACTTGCCGCCGGTTTTTTCCATGAGCTCAATATCGGTAATGACCATGCCTTTATCAACCGCCTTGAGCATATCATAGACGGTGAGGCAGGCGATGGAGACGGCCGTGAGGGCTTCCATTTCCACGCCGGTCTGGCCGCGGGTTTTTGCGCGGGCGGTCACATCCACCCCAATTTCGGATACTGAAAGCTCCACTTTCACGGAGGTCAGGGGTAGCGGATGACAAAGGGGGATAATTTCGGACGTTTTTTTGGCGCCCATGATTCCGGCCAGTTCAGCCACTGTCAGGACATCGCCTTTTTTGTTCAGGCCCGATTTGAGATGGTCGAGTGTTGCGGCCGACATATGGACGGACCCCCGCGCGACGGCCAGGCGTTCGGTTACGTCCTTGCCGCCCACATCCACCATATTGACGCGGCCGTCTTTGTCGAAATGTGTCAGATCGCTCATATCAGGTCTCGTTCAGGCGGGGCATGAGCTCAACCATATTACACGGCCCGTGGCGGCTATCGAGCTGGGCCTTGATGACCTTGTCCCAGCCGTCTTTGACGGCGCCGTTTGAGCCCGGCAGGCAGAAAATAAAGGTGGCATTGGCAAGGCCTGCCGTGGCCCGGCTTTGCAGCGTCGAGAGCCCGACCGTTTCAAAACTGACCATATGAAAGACCACAGAAAAGCCGTCGATCTCTTTTTCAAATAAGGGTTTCACCGCTTCGACGGTGACATCCCGCCCCGTGAGGCCCGTGCCGCCCGTGGAAACCACAGCGTCTATATTGGGATCGTCGATCCAGGCTTTGACCTGCGCCCGTATGATGTTTTTATCATCGCGGAGTAGAGCCCGGTCGCCCAGAATATGCCCGGCCTCGGTAATACGGCTGGCCAGCAAATCTCCGGACGTATCGTTCTCCGCCGTGCGCGTATCAGACACGGTCAGGACCGCAATATTGATGGGGGTGAAATCCCGGCTTTCATCTATGCCAAATCCCATTAGTTCCATTCCTTTTTGGCTTGATAGTCGCTCTCTTTGGGTTCTATCCAGATAATCTTACCGCCCCGCTTTTCCTTTTTCCAGAACGGCGCGTTTGTTTTCAGATAATCCATCAAAAAACTGGCCGCCTCGAAAGCATCTTTGCGGTGGGCGCTGCAGGCGGCGACAAAGACAATGGGCTCGCCCGGCTTCATGGGCCCAAAGCGGTGAATGATATGGGTCTCAATCCCCGGCCAGCGGGACAGCGCGGTTTGTTCAATCTTCGCTATTTCGGCCTCCGTATATCCGGGGTAATGCTCCAGTTCGAGAACGGAGACATGATCCTCGCCCTCGCCATTATCTCTAACGTGCCCCGTAAAACTGACCACAGCGCCTTTATCAGTGCGGCCTTCCATAAAGGCATTCAGCTCCGCGCCCGGGTCAAATATATCGGATTGAACCTTAATCATCCGCCGGCCCTATCCACCTGAGAGCGGCGGCATAAAGGCCACTTCTTCTATGGATTCCGGCAGGATTTTATCCACCAGAATAGACTTGTTGACGATGATGCGGATGGTGGGTTCGGCCAGTTCCTCGGCGAAGAGTTGATCGCCGCCCGCCACAAAAGCGATCAGCTCTTCCGGCGTGGTCATAGTCGGCAGGGTCACTTGCCGCTCGGGGCCGCCGGCGCGATCTTTCAGCCATCCTAAGAATATGATTTTGGTCA
>CAYQNQ010000048.1:10308-13243 GCA_964418815.1 uncultured Hellea sp. | reverse complement strand
CAGACGTAAAGCCACATAGAGAATTAAAATTGCTGTTAGCCGTTTGATCCACACTTCCGGAATTTTAAAAACACCGAGATAATTGCCAATAAGCCCGCCTAGAAATACGGCCGGCAATAGCGGCCAATAGGCATAGGCCGGTTCCAGTTGATTAAAACTTGCCAGCTTGGAATATTGCCCGGCCAGTCCGGACACCGAATTGACCAGAATAAAAAATGAGCAGGCGGCGGCGATGGCTTTGGCGCTGCCCCAGCGGGCAAAATACAGTATGGGCGCGAGAAAAATTCCGCCGCCAATGCCGACGAGTCCAGCGTAAAACCCGACCCCGCCGCCAATGAGCGCGGACGCCACCGGTCCCAGCCGGTTATCTGCTGTGAGGGTCTCTTTCGGTTTTTCGAAGGAGTTCAGGAGGAGCCGCGCCCCCGCAAACAGTAAAGCGATGGCAAGGAGACCGATAAACAGCTTTTGGGAAATGGGGATGCGCCCGCCCAGCCAGGCCATGGGGACTGACAAAATGATGAGCGGGATGTATCTTTCAAAGGTCAGGATTTTGGCGCGCCAGTAACGGACCACATTGCTGCTGACGACGACGATGTTACAGGCCAGAGCGATGAGCGGCATGATCAGAATATCCGTTCCGGACATGACCAAAAGCGCGTTATAGGTGGAGCCGCCGCCAAAGCCGACACTGGCATAGAGGGCTGCGGTCAGGAAAAACAGGGCTATAAGGCCAAATTTCAAAGAATTGCTATCCGTCGTTTACGGCTAATAAGTTTTTTCCAGCCCGCTTGATTTCTTGAACGACGTTAAAAGGGAAGCGGTTCTGGCGCAAATAGTTTCGGGCAATTTTTGATCAAGATCCCGATGGCGAAGCTGGAATAGAAAATCCGGCTCATTTGGATCGACTGTCTCTTCATAGCCCATGGACCACTGACTAAACTCTCTTTGTTTTATGAATTCGCCGGATAGTTTGATCGGGCTTTTGTGACGGGGATCAATTTCGATTTTCGCGTATAGAGAAAGCACGGCATCTTGGGGCCCTTCGAGAACCTGAATAATAGTCTCGTTATACATAAGCAGCAGGCCTGAAATACCGACAGTCGCGTTAAACTTCGCGGCTTTTGAAGCGATTTCCCGATAGACCTCCGGACTATATAGTCCGGCTGCAGAGCTCGCATAAATCAATTGGTAGTCCATTAGACGCGGGACTGTAGTGGAAAAAAGTAAAACCGGCTTTAACGCATAAAGTCTGTGGCAAGATCGAAATCCTTCGCCATGGCTTCACTCATTTCCATATGAGAAATGGCAAAATTCGCTAAATCCAGACTGTTGGCGCCGCGATCGCCGGATAGATTTTTCAATGTGCGGAGCGCTTGCCCGCGAAAAATAGCGGGGGGTTGATTTTGGGTGTTGACCTGACTGAAAATTATATCCGAGTCCGGCGCATGTGATTTCAATTTTCGTAAATAGTCTGACGTGACAAAGGGCATGTCGCCCAGCAAAAGACAGATCGATTCAAACCCTTTATCTATAATCTCTGAGACGCCGGCTGCAATGCTAACCCCTTGACCGGCCTCAGCTATCGAATTCGGGATAATTGTAAAACCAAATGACCTGGCAAGATCCGCCCTTGGGTCCGGGTCCGGGGTGACAACAAAATAACCGTCAAAAAGAGCGCCCTTCGCCGCGTCCAGACAATAGGCCAATAAGGCCTGTCCTTTTAGCGTTGCCATGAGTTTATCATCTTTGCCATAGCGCCGCGACAGACCGCTGGCGAGGACTAGAGCGGCCATTTTCATAGCCCGGCGCTCATGAAAGCTGGCCTTGTGTCTGGGCGGCGTCAATGATTTCTGCCAAAACAGAGACGGCGAGCCTTTGCGCGTCCCGCATGGCCGGGATGAGGCCTATGGGCCCGCGAATACGGTCTGTATTTTCGGCGCCGAGCTCTTCCAAAGAGGCAAGCCTTTGCGCGTGGGTGCGCTCGCTGCCCATAGCGCCGATATAAAAGCTATCACCCGCGAGAGCCTGCGTCAGCAGATGCGGCTCCCAATCATGATCGTGAAACAGAAAGATTACAGCGCTCCAGAGGTCATCTTTAACGTCCGGAATTTCGCGCGGGCTTTTCAAATGATCAAAGCGCTCGAAATAATCGCGATTTAAGTCCGGTTGCGGGCTCTGGCCGTGAACCAGAAAACCGGAATTATGCGCAAGCTCTGACAGGGCTGAAAACGGCGCGCCGCGTCCGACAATCCGCAGCTTTATTTTGGGTGCATAGTCAAGCGAGAGCCCCGGCAGGATGAGCGTAGCCGTTTTGCGCGCCTCGGTCAGATCTATGATTTGCTTTATCCGGTCTTTGTCAGGGTTTGGGAAAATTGAGATATGAATCGTGCCGCCGCAGGGCAGGGCAATATCTTTAAACGGTGAGCCTTCCCCGTAAACCAGCGTTCTCGGCTGTCCCGTCTTTAGGCACTCCCGGGCCTGATAAATGATGTCTCCATCCACGCAGCCCGCAGAGACATAGCCAAAATCCTCTGTCTCTGTAATGGCCATAAGTGCGCCTTTGGATCTTAAGGTGCCGCCATTAATATCCGTGACAACGGCCAGCGCGCAGGGCGCGCTTAGTCCCGCAACCCGCGATAAAATATCCAGTGGATGGCTGATCAATTAGTTGACTTGGTTATGTTGCCGGCTGTTTTGGCGCCCACAGGATACGAAACAGGTAAAAAACCGCGAGGGCCAGCTGGATCATAATCAGGGCCCACCACCAGGCCCCAATGGAACTGGTTCCCATGGAGATCAGTGTTACCAGCATTCCGATCAGGGCCAGCACATAGGCGAAATAGGCCAGCCAGCGTATTCTTTTGCGAACGAAAAATCCGATGATCACAAAGGCCAGCCCAAAAATCATGAGCGCTTTGGAACCGCCCGTCCATCC
>CAYQNQ010000048.1:4276-10208 GCA_964418815.1 uncultured Hellea sp. | reverse complement strand
TGCAAGAGCACCCAGTGCCGGAACCAGGACAGGCCCAAAATTGCAAAAATAGGGGAAATATCCAGGCCGCCAATAGCTGGGATGATGCGCCTTATCGGGTTTAAGACAAAATTTGAAACTTTTTCCAGCAGGCCGTAAATCTGCCGAATTGTCGGGTTTCGTTGATCAATTATGCCGGCCACAAACAACCAACCCAAAATGATGTAAACAAAGATGATAAAAATATAAGCGCCTATGAGCGGAGAAACAAAAAAGACGATCAGGGACTGGGCAAAAGACATAGTTTTCTCTTATATATTTTCCTTTCTACCTAGGAAAGCCCGGCCATAAAATCCACCCTTTTCGTCTTCCAGCCGATTATCTTAAAGGTTGACGCCGCCAAGCCATCTCCCCACATGAGAGCCTATGCCGCCCAGAGGGTCCAAACATCATACGCCGTCCGAGCAAAAGCTCGGCTATCAGCTGAAAAGCTTCTTCAGGCTTTGGCCCTATCTCTGGCCGAAGGATCGACCCTCTTATAAAATCCGGTCTTTTCTGGCCTTGCTTCTGACCATTGCCGGACAGTTCGTGTTGGTTGGCGCCCCGTTCTTTTTGGGGTGGAGTGTTGACGCGGTTCAAGATGCGGAAGGCCTGACCTCTCTATTTGCGCAGGGCGGATTTCTTATAATGGCTTTAATTCTTGGCTATGGGGGTTTGCGATTTGTCTCGGTCCTCACCAGCGAGGCCCGGGAATATCTTTTCTCTCCGGTTGGGCAATTTGCGCAGAGATCTGTGGCAACCGCGACTTTTGCCCATCTTCATAAATTATCCCTGCGTTATCATCTGGAAAAACGCACGGGCGGCTTGTCCCGGGTGATCGAGCGGGGGATTCGGTCCATCGATTTTCTGTTTCGTTTTTTACTGTTTAATATCGGGCCCACGCTCCTGCAGCTCGCCATAGCCGGCGTTGCATTCTGGGTCGCTTATAGCTGGCAATTTGCGGCCATCGCCGTGGTCACAGTCCTCCTATATATTTGGTTTACCGTGGTTACCACAGAATGGCGCCTGAAGTTTCGCCGCGATATGAACCGTCAGGATACAGACGCCAATGCCAAGGCCATTGACAGTCTGATCAATTACGAGACGGTCAAATATTTCAGCGCGGAAAATTTCGAAACCGCGCGCTATGACAGGGCCATGGAAGGCTATCAAATCGCGGCTATAAAATCCCGCACGTCCCTGGCGACGGTCAATATCGGGCAAAGCTTTCTCATGAATGCCGGTCTTATCGCCATGATGATTTTAGCCGCGCAGTTTATCCTGAAAGGTCAAATGACCATTGGCGCTATGACGACAATCACCCTGGTCATGATGCAGGTTTACCGGCCGCTGAATATTCTGGGTTTTGCGTATCGCGAGATCAAACAAGCCTTGACCGATATGGAAAAAATGTTCGCGCTTCTGGATCTGGAGCCGGAAGTGAAAGACGCGCCGGGCGCTTTGCCCATCGGGCTTGTGGACGGTGCCCTTAGTTTTCAAAATGTGGATTTTCATTACGAGTCCGAGCGCCAGATTTTAAAAAATGTGAGCTTTGACATCGCGCCGGGACAGACCATTGCCATTGTCGGGCCGACCGGGGCGGGCAAATCGACCCTGTCGCGAATTTTGTTTCGCTTTTACGATATTGCCGGCGGGCAGGTCTTAATCGACGGAACGGATATCCGGGATGTCACGCAGGAGTCACTGCGCCGCATTCTCGGTGTCGTGCCGCAGGATACCGTGCTTTTTAATGACACGATCGGCTATAATATAGCCTATGCCAAACCGGACGCGACCCAGGCTGAAATTGAAACCGTCGCCAGGGCGGCGCAAATTCATGACTTTATTGACGGTCTGCCGGAGGGCTACGCAACCAAGGTCGGGGAGCGGGGCCTAAAACTCTCCGGCGGCGAAAAACAGCGCGTAGCCATTGCCAGAGCGCTGCTTAAAGACCCGGCTATTTTAATTCTGGATGAAGCAACGTCTGCGCTGGATTCAGTCACCGAACACTCCATTCAGGAAGCTCTGGAAACGGCCGCGAAAAACCGGACAACTTTGGTGATCGCGCACCGCCTTTCCACCATTATCGGCGCCGATAAAATCATTACGCTGGAAGATGGCCGCGTGGCCGAAATGGGAACCCATGCCGAGCTGCTGTCCAAAAACGGTCTCTATGCGGAGCTGTGGGAACAGCAACAGGACGAGGCGTAAGACCTCTTGAGTTTTAAGACCCCTTGAGTTTATGGCCTATAGCGCGCTCAGCTTATCCATAAGCCCTTGAAGGCTTTCAATTCGCTTTTTTTCATCCTCAATACCCATTTCGAGAACGAAGAGCTTGCCGGTCTGATTGCGGTTCAGCGCTTTGCCGTCGTAAAATCGTTCCTTGATCCGGTGATATTGCGTAAGCTTACTGCGGTGCTGGTCAATCCGGACCGTCAATTGGTCCTTCAAGGAACCTACATCCATAAATTCGAGGGCGTAAAATTTCGCCAGCAATTCATCTTTCATAGAGGGCATGCGCACGGGTTTCTTCGACCAGCTGTTCAGCGCATTTTTTCCGTCCTCCGTTATAGTGTGGACAATACGGTTGGGTTTTCCCGACTGGCTGATTTCTTGACTTTCGACAAAGCCTTTATCGCGCAGTTTCCCAAGTTCCCGGTAAATCTGCTGATGGGAGGCGCGCCAGAAAAACCCGATGGAAGCATCAAAGTTCTTTGCCAGGTCATAGCCGCTCATGGGCCGGTCCGTCAGACAGACAAGTATCGCTTCCGCCAGAGCTATGATCCCCTCCTTAATCCTATTTGGGTCTACTGCTTGTAACTATGCAATTCCGTGCATATAACCCAAATGAACATAAAAAGGATAACCATGTCTCTGCAAGGCAAAACTATATTCATGTCCGGCGGTTCCCGGGGAATTGGCCTCGCTATCGCTATTCGCGCGGCCCAGGACGGCGCCAATGTGGCTATTGCCGCGAAAACCGCAGAGCCGCATCCACGTTTGCCGGGGACGATTTTTACGGCCGCAGAAGATATTCAAAAGGCCGGCGGCAAAGCGCTGCCGCTTATTTGCGATATTCGGGACGAACACCGGGTTATGGACTGCGTCAACGCAACGGTAGAGAAATTTGGCGGTATCGATATTTGCGTCAACAATGCCAGCGCCATTTCTCTGACCGGCACTGAAGGGACGAGCATGAAACGCTATGATCTGATGAACCAGGTCAATGCGCGGGGGACTTTTCTGCTCTCGAAAATGTGCCTGCCGCACCTTAAAAAGTCCGAAAACCCGCATATCCTCAATCTCGCCCCGCCGCTCGACATGTCGGTGAAATGGTTCAGAAACCACACGGCCTATACCATGGCCAAATACGGCATGAGCATGTGCACGCTCGGCATGGCGGAGGAGTTTAAAAAAGACGGTATTGCCGTGAATTCTCTCTGGCCCCTGACAGCCATCGATACGGCGGCTGTGCGCAATGTGCTCGGCGGCGATGCTATGGCCAAGATGAGCCGCGCGCCGGAAATTCTCGCCGATGCTGCCCATATCATGCTGACCAAACCGGCAGGAGACTTTACGGGACAGTTTGTCATTGACGAGGAAATATTGCGCGCCGACGGCGTGACGGATTTCAGTCAATATTCGCCGCCCGGTTATGACGGCCCGCTGGCCGGAGACTTCTTTGTTCCCGATGAAGTATTCGACCGGCTGCCAACAGAAATCATGCGCCATCCCGGTTATTCGTAAGGAGCCAAAATGCCCACACTTAATGCCCTTGACCCTACGCCCGAGCAGATAAAAGAATTTCTGTCACATGAAAAAGCCGGCGAGCCTGTTTTCATGCTCAACCTACTGAAGTTTAAGGACAAGGCCACGTACCAAGACGGTGAGGATATTTCCGGCCGCGAGGCATATGGCCGCTACGCCGCCGACTTTAACAAAGCGACCAAGGGTGTCACCACAACCCTTTTTGGCGGCAATGTAAATTCCTTTTTGATTGGCGAAGGGCAGGATGAATGGGACGCTGTGGCCCTTGTACGTTATCCATCGGCCCAGGCCATGTTTGACGCGGTCTCGTCAGAAGAATACCGTAAAATTCACAAACACCGCCGCGCAGGTCTGGCGGGGCAACTGCTCATTTCCTGCGACGGCTCCGGCGTTTTTTAGGAGGACCCCATGTCTAAAAAATCTTACGAATGTTTCGAAGTTTCTATTGCGGATAATGTGGCCCATATTGTCATGTCGCGCCCCGAAAAACGCAATGCTATGGCGCTCTCCTTTTGGGATGATCTGCCGAAAATTGTCCGTGATATTGACGATAACGCCAAAGCGCGGGCTATCGTTATTTCGTCCACGGGGCCTATTTTTTGCGCCGGTATTGATCTGGCTATGCTGGCATCTGTCGATGGGGACGGCGACAAGAACAAGCCGGAACACGGCACCAGCTTTTACGCGACCGTGACCCGGCTGCAGGACAGCCTGTCCGTGCTGGAGACCTGCCGCATCCCGGTCATCGTTGCCGTTCAGGGCGGCTGTATTGGCGGGGGTGTGGATCTGGTAACAGCCGCTGATATCCGCCTTGGAACCAAGGACAGCTATATTTGTATTCAGGAGATTAATGTGGGTATGACCGCGGATGTAGGCACATTCCCGCGCATTCTTAATCACATGCCTGAGGGCGTCGTTCGCGAGCTGGCCTATACGGGCCGAAAAATGGGCGCGGAAGAGCTCATGCGTCATGGATTTTATAATGAAATCTACGCCTCGCAAGAAGAGGCCGAAGCCGCTGCCATGGACATGGCGAAAGTCATCGCCAGCAAGCCGCCGGCGGCGGTTTATGGGTGCAAGCGGATCATTACCTATGCGCGAGACCACACAACGCAGGACACGCTCGACAATATCGGGGTCTGGAATATGTCCATGCTGATTCCAAGCGAAATGATGGAAGCCATGCAGGCTAAAATGCAAAAGCGGGACGGGAAATTTGCTGACCTGCCGAAAAAGAAACGGGCTTAAATATGAGCGACTCAAAAACCTGCATCATTACGGGCGCCAATACGGGGCTTGGCTTTGAAGTCTCTAAAGGCCTCGCGGCGCGCGGCCATAAAGTGATCATGGCCTGCCGGTCCAAAGACAAGGCGGAAGCGGCCATGGGCCGGATTAAGCGCAAACAAAAAGATGCCAATCTTGAATTTATGCAGCTCGACCTGCTCGACCGACCGGGAATTAGGGCGGCGGCCAAGACCTTTTCCGCCGAGCATAAAAGGCTCGATATTCTGGTCAATAATGCGGGCGTTATGGGCCCGCCCTATACCATCACCCAAAACGGATTAGAGCTGCAACTGGACGCCAATCACATGGGGCATTTCTATCTGACATCCCAGCTTATGGACAGCCTGGATCAGACCGGCGAAACCCGTATCGTCAATGTCTCCTCTCTGGCCGGCAAACATGAAGATGCCGACATTTATTGGGACAATATCAATTTTGAAAACGGCGCTTACGAGAGCGGGCGGGAATTTATGGGTCTGAAAGGCATGACCGCCTACAGCCAGAGTAAATTTGCCAATCTGCTGTTTACGCAGGAGTTGAAAGATCGCTGCGCCGCTGCGGGGAAAAACATAAAAGTTCTGGCGGCACATCCCGGGGCGTCCAACACCAATCTAAGCCGGAATATGAAAGCGCATTTAAGGTTTTTTGCGCCCATCCTCACCCGGTTTATGAATGTTTCGCAGCCGGCGCAGGGCGCTGAGTCCTTGCTCATGGCCGCAACCCTGCCGGGCGCGCAGGCCGGTGAATTTTACGGTCCAACCGGGGAAGACGAATGGACCGGACCGGCCGGACGGGTCCCGCTGCCGGAAAATGCGCTGGATAAAGCGCTCGCGCAAAAGTTCTGGGAATTTTCCGAAGAGCA
>CAYQNQ010000048.1:0-4176 GCA_964418815.1 uncultured Hellea sp. | reverse complement strand
AAATTGCTCGGAGACACAATTCTCCATTATGAAATTTTGAAAGATGCTCTAGCACTCAGCCAGACATTCTCGACCCGCGTTCTGTGTGTCTACAGCAATGACGAGGATTGTGATTTCGCTGTGACAGCCGAAAACGGGGAATTATTACGCCTGCGGTTTAAGGCCGGACGCGAACAGGGAAAACGCGTCGATGATGAAATTGCCCGGCAGATTAAGACTGAAATTCAGGCCACTCGAATTTTAGCGGATGGGGAAGAGCTGGATACTGATGAAGTCCATGAATATACGGCTTATGAAGTCTTGCAGACACAGAATAGGCCTTTGGCCCTGAAGCCCTATTGGCGTTTTCGAGAGGGCGAAATAGGCGGGCAGGTTATTTTTGACACCTTAAGCGCAGATCCGGAGGGCACGGATCCCAGTCTTTTATTCCGCAATGCATTTTTGGAATTTGAAAATGCCTTTGGTCAAACACCCCCGGATTTCACAGATATGCAGCCGGAGAACAGGTTTCAGCTCATTGAGACTCAGCCGGCCCAAAAATCTTCACGAATAAGCCCCCTGGCCGTTTTGGGGGCGATTTTCCGCCGACCGAAACTTTTATTGGGAATAGGGGCTGGGCTTTTTGTTTTATATGTGGGTTTTTTTGGGGACAACAACCCGCCGACGGCAAAAGAAAATACATTCGCAAGTCATTGTATGAAGGCCGGCGGTACCATTAACGGCGAACATAAAAACAAATGCGATCTCGATGGCCGCATTTATAGAAACTGGAATCTGCCGGGACAAAAAGGAGAGCGGCGGATCATGATATTAGAGATCGGGCCGAACAAGGCCGATTGCACGGGGCTGATAAAACGAGAATGCCTGATCGTGGATAGTGAACTATTTTATGATCACATTGAAGGCTTCACGTTCAGGCCGGGACAAGAACAAATCGTACCCGTTGAGCGTATCCAGACTTGTGACCCGGAAATTTCCAATGACTGCCCTCAGGATGGCAGTATTTACAAATTTAAACAGTTATTGGACCTCGGGAAATAAGAAGTTCATAATGGAAAATATAAACACTGACCGCTGACTGGAATTGCCCATGTTACTCTCCCGCTATCCCCGCCGATTTTTAGCGCACCTCCCGACACCTTTGGAACGGCTCGGTCGCCTCACGGCTGAGCTGGGCGGGGCGGAGATTTGGATCAAGCGCGATGACTGCACCGGCCTGTCTACGGGCGGGAATAAAACCCGTAAGCTTGAATTTCTCATGGCGGAAGCCGAGCTTCAAAAAGCCGATATGGTCATGACGCAGGGGGCGACCCAGTCCAACCATGTGCGCCAGACCGCGGCCTTTGCAGCTAAAATGGGCCTGCCTTGCCATATCGTTTTGGAAGACCGGACCGGGTCCAATAATCCCAATTATAATCACAGCGGTAATGTGCTTTTAAACCATCTCCACGGGGCAACGACGCAAAAGATCAAAGGCAAAAACCTAAACATGAACGCCGAGCTCGAAGCCGTGGCCGATAAAGTGCGGGCCACGGGCAAGACCGTTTATACCATTCCGGGCGGCGGTTCTAACCCGACCGGCGCGCTGGGCTATGTGAACTGCGCCTTTGAAATGCTCGCGCAATTTAATGAGCGGCATCTGAAAATCGATCACATTGTCCACGCCACCGGGAGCGCCGGGACTCAAGCGGGGCTGGCCGTGGGCCTGAAAGCCATGAATGCGGGTATTCCTGTGCTCGGCATCGGCACCAATGCCATTCGCAATAAACAGGAAGAGAAAATTTTCAAACTCGCCGAGATGACGGCGGAAAAGCTGGGCTGTCCCGGCCTTATGGAGCGCGGCGATATCGTGGCCAATACGGATTATATCGGCGATGGCTACGGCGTCCCGTCGGAAGACGGGCAGGAAGCGCTGCGAATGTTTGCCGAGTTGGAAGGCATTTTGCTGGACCCTGTCTATTCCGCCAAAGGCGCGGCGGGCCTGATTGATCTGGTCCGCAAAGGGTTTTTCAAAAAGGACGAGAAGGTCGTCTTTATCCATACAGGCGGCTCGGCCGGTCTCTTTGGGTATGACTGGGCCTTTAATATGGAATCGCGCTGGGCTCTGCCGGCGCAAATCTAGATATGCCGAACTATAAAACCATCGGTGTTATTGGCGGCATGGGCCCGGCGGCCACAGCCGCCTTTATGCAGCGGGTTATTGATCTGACAAAAGCCGAGGACGATGCGCAGCATGTGCCGCTACTGGTGGATATGAACCCGCAAATCCCCTCGCGGATTAAAGCTATCATGGAGGGCGGCGCAAACCCGGGACCGACCTTGGCCCGTATGGCTAAGGATCTGGAAGCGAGAGGCGCGCAGGCTCTGGCCATGCCGTGCAATACGGCGCATTACTATGCAGGTCACATTGAGGACGCGGCGAATATACCCCTGCTGAACATGCTCTCTCTCTCTGGGGAAGCGATTAGGGCGCAGGCCCGCTCAGGCAAGGTCGGCATGCTGGCCTCGCCGCTGACCGATGATGTGGGTATTTTTCGGGACGCCTTTGCGGCTTATGATCTGGAAGTCGTATTTCCAAAAGACGCCGGGAATGTCCTCTCCATCATTCGCGCCATAAAGGCCAAAGGCATAAGCGGCGAAATGGGCCGCCAGCTATCGGCGCTCGGCCGCGAACTTGAAAGCGACGGGGCGGATTGTCTTTTGATTGGATGCTCGGAGTTTTCGCTTCTCGCCGGTCAGGTCGCAACAGACCTGCCGCGCTTTGATACGGTCGATATTCTGGCTCGCGAGGTGATTAGGTATTCGGGCGGGCGGTTAAGGCCCTTCTGATTTACGGCCAGAGAACTTCCGGGTTCTTCATGGTTTTGATCTCGAGAATATTATTATTGGGATCGCCAATGAAGAAGGTTTCCTGCTCATATTTATCGCCTTTAAAGCGGCGGTAGGGCTCATCAATATATTCCAGTCCGGCCTTGGCGATACGGTCTTTGACGCCGTCAAACTGCTCCTGCGTCAGGTGTATGCCGAAATGCGGGACGAGCACGGCGCCCATATCCACATCGTGCCGCACATTAGGAAGCTGTTCTTCACTTTGGTGGAGGGTCAGCTCATTGCCCCAGAAATTGACATCTACCCAGAGGCCTTCTTCGCTATTGCCAAGCGTGCAGCCCATCACGTCCGTGTAAAACGGCACGGTTTTCTTGAGATCGCCTGCGGGAATAGCAAGATGAAGTATGGAACTCATGAATAAACACCTTTGGTAATTCTATTGGCTATATAGGGAATAAGCCTGGGCGAAAAAAGGGTGTTATATGCTCAAATCTTTCATATTATAGTCTTTAATCGCCGCCATAACCTGGGGTTCCCAGGCATAATTTTCCATTTCACCGGCCAAAGGCGCATAATCATAAGGCGTCTCCTCCGGAAATCGTTCTTTGCGGGCATTAATGCCGTACGCGATAACGGCGGAGCGCTCTTTAATGTGGTCATTGTCATAGATGACGGGCGCGCTGTGAATACCTGCCCCTTTGATGTCCTGCACGGACGAGCGTTTGTGAAACCCGAAATTGGCGGAGACGCGCGGCTCATAACCTGTATTGGCGAAGCTGCCATGAACGATCTGGCGGTTATTCATGACTACATCACCAGGATTGCAAACAATGGGCACGGCTTCAGGCAGGCGTTCTGTGCCGGCATCCTCAACCATTTTCTTAATATCCGCTCGCCCGGATTTATGCGTGCCGGGCACAACCCAGACTCCGTTGACGGCGGTGCTGCCGTAAAGTTGGCCCATAAAATTAAACCCGTGAATTTCCTCGTCAAAATCCGCACTGTCCCAATGGGTATCGCCGTCCTGATGCCAGGATACGGCGCCGCCCAGAAACGGGTCTTTGATAAACAGAACTTCGTTAAAGGGTGCAAAGTCTTTGCCGTTTATGGCTTCGGCCACTTTTAAAAGCTGCGGATGGGCGTAAAGGCGGAGGCAGGCAGGCGAGAATTGCAGGGAACCCGCTAATATGAGCGGAGAGGCCTCTGGCGCATCATCGCCCGGGTCGGGCTCAAAAAGTTTGACATGGTGACGGCCATTGGCAAGCGCCGTACCGCCAAAGGGATCGGCCAAGGGTTTTGACCAGAGCAGGTTAAGCCCCTTATGCCCCAGACCTAAGGCCGGACCGC
>CAYQNQ010000047.1:7348-15127 GCA_964418815.1 uncultured Hellea sp. | reverse complement strand
GGCAAATTGAACCCAGAGAAAGAACTCTAAGCTCGAAAATGATCGAGAGCTTACGGGCGCTTCAATATGAACTGTATTTCAGCAAAGACGAAATATTGGAGCTGTATCTGACTCATATTTCCTATGGCGGTAATCTCGACGGAGTGAACGCGGCCACATTTGCCTATTTCGGAAAATCTGCTGAAGACCTTAGCGACGAAGAGATCGCTTTATTGATTGCGATTCCGCAAGCGCCGGAAGCCCGCCGTCCTGACTTGTGGCCTAACTCGGCTAAACGCGGCAGAGATAAGATACTGACAAAATTACAAAATGAAGGCATTTTATCAGCACGCGAGACCAAAGAAGCGTCAGCTGTTCCTGTGACAGTCGATAAGAAACCTATACCAGAAACGGCCTGGATTAGTGCAGCTGCGCTAAAACAAAAAAACACCGTGGTAACATCAACGATCGACCCGTATTTGCAGGGCGATATGGAAGCCATCATTTCCGATTTTCTGGATGAAGAGCCTGATTTCGTAAATGCGGCAATGATAATCGTTGAAAATAAAACCATGGCGGTGCGAGCCCATGTGGCTTCAGGCGGCCGTGATCGGGTCGGAGGCTGGCTTGATATGACACGTCGTTGGCGATCCCCAGGGTCAACATTAAAACCCTTCATATACGGTCTGGCCATGGATGATGGCGTCTTATCGAGTGCCAGCTGGATTCAGGATGCCCCTACACGGTTTGGAGGCTATCAGCCGGAAAACTTTAATCGCCGCTATTATGGACAGGTCCGTATTCACGAAGCCCTTCGTCACAGCCTGAACGTACCAGCCGTGGCCGTTCTCGATAAAGTCGGTGGCAACCGTTTCGAAAATGACCTTATAGCGTCCGGCATTGATGTCGTGCGCCTTGGAGGCGATTCAGAGGAAGCGGGTTTGGCCTTAGCTCTGGGAGGAGCGGGCGTAACAGTCAATCATTTGGCCATCGCCTATGCTGCCCTGGCCAATGACGGCAAAGCAAAACCGCTTAGATGGTTGGAAACTGATCCGGTTGCAGATCCAAAAACCTTCCTCTCAAAAGAAACCGCGACCGACATAACTGAAATTTTACGGCTTGCTCCAACTCCAGAAGGGCGGGTTCCGGGATGGTTGACGGAGGACGCACCGATGATCGCTTATAAAACAGGAACGTCTTATGGTTTTCGCGATGCCTGGGCTGCGGGCTACAATGATGAGTGGACGATTGTTGTCTGGGTCGGGAGGCCTGACGGGGCTCCCAGAAATGGACAGACGGGCCGTATTGCCGCGGCGCCTGTTTTATTTGACGCATTTTCTTCGCTGCCAAGGCAAGAAGATGACCGGCAATTCAGAAAGGATAGCGTAGCGCCTGGAGGCCTTACTCAAGTTAAAGATTACACGGCAAGCGGACCCCAAATATTGTTCCCACCGCATGAAGCAGAGTTATTGACTTCAAAATTCGGATCAGACGCCCGCGGCTTTACCTTGTCTGCTCGCGCTGACAGAGATGAAGTTGACTTCTATGTGGACGGTCGGCCGGTTCCAAGAGAAGAGAATGGCATAATCTGGCGCCCGGAAACTCCCGGGTTTTACAAGGTGGTTGCTGTGGACCATCAAGGCCGAGAAGCTGTCTCCAGAGTGTCAGTTATGCCCTTTGAGCAGTTCAAAGACCCGCGTTTTTAGGTGTGCCAATACCTCTTCAAACCAGATGTTTTTCTTGATCCAGACATTGTTCCGCCAGGATGGGTGCGGAAGGGGGATCACGTTCGGACCGTAATCTCGCCAATGCCTGACCGTTTCGGTCAGATTTTTCTGGCGCGTTTTACCCAGATATTGTTTTTGCGCATATTGCCCGACCAGAAGCGTCAGCTGAATATTTGGAAAAGCTGTGGTGAGATTGTCCTGCCAGAGCGGGGCGCATTCTTTTCGGGGTGGCAAGTCTCCGCCCTTCGCATCTAGTCCGGGAAAACAGAATCCCATAGGCGTGATGGCCAGAAAGTTCTCATCATAGAAGACCATTTTATCCACGCCGAGCCAGTCCCGAAGACGGTCTCCGGACGGATCATCAAACGGAATTCCGCTGGCATGGACGCGGGTGCCGGGCGCCTGACCAATAATACGGATGCGGGCATTTTCATTGCCGATAACGACGGGCCGAGCTTTGTGGGGCAGGGGCTTTTCGGCAGTTTCGCATACGCGGCATTTGCGAATTTCTGCTAACAATGAGGCAAGGTCCGACATGTTCACCAGTTTATTGCGCAATCTTTTGTAATTTGAAATATTATTTGCAAGCAAATCGCCATATATGAATCCTCATGACCACAAATTTCTATTCCCAGCTTGATGACACCCTCAAGGATATAGAGGCTCAGGGGCTCTATAAACGCGAGCGGCTGATTGTTTCCAAACAGGCCTCGGCCATTCACGTCACCGAAGATGGCCGCGAGATAGAAGTCTTGAATTTCTGCGCCAATAATTATCTTGGCCTTTCCGATAATCCCGAATTGATGATGGCCAGTGTTGACGCTTTGGATGAGTATGGGTTTGGGTTGTCTTCGGTCCGCTTTATTTGCGGGACGCAAGATCAGCACAGAGAGCTGGAACAGGCTATTGCGGGCTGGCTCGGCTTTGATGACAGTATTCTTTACGCTGCCTGTTTCGACGCTAATGGCGGCGTGTTTGAGCCGCTCTTGTCCAAAGAAGACGCGATAATTTCCGATAGCCTTAACCACGCCTCTATCATTGACGGAATTCGCCTGTGTAAGGCGCAGCGCTATCGTTTCGCCAATTCCGACATGGCGGATTTGGAGGCCAAACTCAAAGAGGCCAAAGCGGCCGGGGCACGTCATATCATGATTGCCACAGATGGTGTGTTTTCCATGGACGGATATATCGCCAAACTCGACGAAATCTGTGATTTGGCTGATAAATACGGCGCTCTTGTTATGGTTGATGACTGCCACGCAACTGGCTTTCTGGGTGAGGGCGGGCGCGGCTCTGCGGCTTACCGGGGCGTTGAAGGCCGTATTGATATCCTCACGGGGACACTGGGCAAAGCTTTGGGCGGCGCTATGGGTGGTTATATCTGCGCCCGGCAAAATGTCGTTGATTTGCTGCGCCAGCGCTCGAGACCCTATCTGTTTTCCAATTCCCTTGCGCCGTCGCTCGTCGGGGCCAGTCTCAAAGCGATTGAACTGGTCAAAAACGGGGATGGCCTAAGACAACAGCTTAAGGATAATTCACAACGTTTTCGCGCCGGTATGGAACAGGCCGGATTTGACCTCTTGAAAGGTGAGCATCCAATTATCCCGGTTATGCTGAGCGACGCGCAGCTTGCGCAGGATATGGCGGATAAACTTCTGGACGAAGGGGTTTACGTGATTGGTTTCTTTTATCCGGTTGTGCCTAAGGGGCAGGCCCGGATCCGCACGCAAATGAGCGCCGGACATACATTCGAGCAAATAGACCGGGCCATAACCGCCTTCACAAAAGTTGGAAAAGAACTGGGAGTTGTCTCATGAGCAGTCTGCCAAAAACCATGAAATGCCTGGTCAAAGCAAAAGCCGAAAAGGGTGTTTGGCTTGAGGAACGGCCAGTCCCGGAAATCGAGCCTGACGAAGTCCTGATAAAAATCGAGCGGACCGCCATTTGCGGCACGGATATGCATATTTATAAATGGGATGACTGGGCGGCAAAGACGGTTCCTAACGGCTTAATTGTTGGCCATGAATATAGCGGCCGAGTTGCCGCTATTGGTTCTGGCGTACGCCGCGTTGAAGTTGGCCAAAAAGTGACAGGCGAAGGCCATGTGGTAGGCAATCGGTCCCGCAATGCACGCGCTGGACGCTTTCATTTGGACCCTGATACCAAAGGTATAGGTGTCAATCTGCCGGGGGCCTTTGCCCAATATCTGGCTCTGCCGGAGTTTAACGTCATTCCGCTCAAAGAAGAATTTCCCCTGGAAATCGGAGCCATCCTCGATCCGCTTGGCAATGCGGTTCATACGGCCTTGTCGTTTGATTTGGTCGGCGAAGACGTTCTGATTACGGGTGCAGGGCCCATTGGCATTATGGCGGCTGCTGTGGCGGAAGAGGCAGGGGCTCGCCGAGTCGTTCTAACTGACATCAATGATTGGCGCCTGGAGCTCGCTGCCAATGTTGCGCCGCAAACCCGCATGGTCAATGTCGCGAATGAAAAACTGCGGGAAGTCATGGCTGAAATCGGCATGAAAGAAGGTTTTGATGTGGGCATGGAAATGAGCGGGGCCGAGCCGGCATTTAATCAAATGCTGGAGCATATGATCATGGGCGGAAACATAGCCATGCTGGGCATTCCGGCCAAACCATTCCCTGTGGATTGGGGTAAAATTGTCGGAAAGGCTTTAACTGTTCGCGGTATTTACGGCCGCCAAATGTATGAGACATGGTATAAAATGCTGGCGCTTCTGGATAGCGGTCTTGATGTCAGCGCCATGATTACCCACCGCTTTCCAGCACGCGAATTCCAAAAGGCCTTTGACCTCATGGAAAGCGGCAAAAGCGGTAAAGTCATTTTGGACTGGAACGAAATATGAGTAATGAAAAATATGTGCCGCTGAAGGGCTATTCGCGCTTAACCGAAAACGAAATGAGAGACCGGGTCGAATCTCTGCGTGAGAATCTTTCTATTCGCCGCTCTATTCGGATGTTCTCGGATGAATCCGTCCCACGGGACATTATCGAAAACGCTATCCGCGCGGCAGGAACAGCGCCCAGTGGCGCCAATCATCAACCCTGGCACTTTGCGGCCATTTCTGATTCTGAAACCAAAAAGAAAATCAGAGAAGCCGCCGAGGAAGAAGAGCGAGAATTTTATAGTGGCCGCGCCTCCGAAGAATGGCTCGACGCGCTAGACCCGCTCGGGACGGATGCTCACAAGCCGTTTCTGGAAACAGCCCCGTGGCTTATCGCTGTTTTCGCGCAGCGCCGCGGCGGAGAAGTCGTTGGCCAGGACAAGAAAAATTATTATGTGACAGAGTCAGTAGGATTAGCCACAGGCATGCTCATCACCGCTCTGCACAGCGCTGGGCTGGGAACACTGACCCACACACCGGCGCCCATGGGATTTCTGACAGAAATCTGCGGAAGACCTAAGTCCGAAAAACCTTTTGTGTTAATGGTCGTGGGTTACCCATCCAAGGACTGCAAAGTGCCAACCCATGCCTTGATTAAGAAAAGCCTTGACGAAATCAGCACGTTCATTTGATTTCGCCTGACAGGCGCAGGAAGTTGAATAATACCTCGTAACCCCGCAGGGAGTAGATATGTTTCGTGTTGCGTCTATAGTCCTTAGTTTATTTGCGGCCCAGTCAGCCCTCGCCCATGACAGCGTCATTAGAGCCGGGCATTTACTGAACCCGGAAACAGGCAACTATGCCGAAGACCAATATATCGTGATCGAAGACGGAAAAGTCGATGACGTGGGGGATTGGGCGGACCTGGAAGAAGAGGGCGAATATATTGACCTCTCCGATAAATATGTATTGCCAGGGCTGCTTGATGCCCATGTGCATCTCACGGGCGACTCTCAGGTGCATGGCTATAGGCGCCTGACACGTTCCGTGCCGAGACAGGCCATTACTGGCGTCAGAAATGCGAAAAGAACTCTAGACGCCGGGTTTACGACGGTTCGAAATCTGGGCGCCGCTGGCTATGCTGATATCGCCTTAAGAGACGCGATTAATGATGGTGATGTTCCGGGGCCTCGAATTCTAGCCTCTGGGCCGTCATTAGGGATCACAGGCGGACATTGCGATAATAATCTGTTGCCTTCGGAATATGGCGCAAAAGGTGACGGCGTCGCCGATGGGCCTTGGGCGCTTAGACAAAAGGTTAGAGAGAATAAGAAATACGGCGCAGATCTGATAAAATTTTGCGCAACAGGCGGCGTATTATCCAAAGGGACCAAAGTAGGCGCTCAGCAATTCGCGTTTGAAGAAATGAAAGCCATTGTCGATGAAGCCCATCTGGCCGGAATGAAGGTAGCCGCTCATGCTCACGGCGCTAGAGGTATTGAAACGGCGATCAAGGCGGGTGTCGACTCTATCGAACATTCCAGCTTTATCACAGATGAAGGCATTCGGATGGCCAAAGAAAAAGGCGTCTATCTGTCCATGGATATCTATAATTCCGATTACATCCTCACAGAAGGGAAAAAGGCCGGTATTTTGGAAGAGTCACTAGCTAAAGAGCGGCGCGTTGGGAAAATTCAAAGAGAAAGTTTCCGCCGCGCGGTCAAGGCCGGCGTTAAAATGGGTTTAGGCTCTGACGCCGCCGTTTATCCGCATGGTCAAAATGGGCGTCAATTTGCCTATATGGTCAAATGGGGAATGACGCCGCTGCAGTCCATTCAGGCCGCGACGATTAATAATGCAGATTTATTTGGGCTTTCTGACAGGGTTGGAACCATTGAGGAAGGTAAGTTTGCCGATATCATAGCGTTGGATGAAGATCCCTTGGAAAATATCGACATCATGGCGGATGTGAGTTTCGTCATGAAGGGCGGAAACATCCATAAAGACCAAGATTAAAGCTTTTATACGGGGCTTGTAAGTCAAAGCGAAAGTCTTTAGCGCCCTCAGTCTTATGGCGGCTAACATTTCAAATACCGACAAAGCACTGCCCATGCCGCGCTGGGAGTTTGTGGCTCTCATGGCATCGCTTTTGGCTATGAACGCGGCTGCTATCGATGCCATGTTGCCGGCATTGGGCGTGATTGGGGATTTTTTTCATTTAAAAAATGAGAATAATCAACAGCTTATAATATATTCCTATCTTGCGGGTTTTAGTTTTCCTCAACTCGTTTTCGGGCCGCTGTCTGACCGATTTGGACGTGTTGGGTTGTTGAAAATTTGCCTCGTCGCTTTTGTTGTATTGAGCGCGCTTTGCACCACGGCTTCAAGTTTCTGGTTTCTGATTTTCCTTCGTTTTTTGCAAGGACTTGTGTCGGGAGGCGTTCGGGTTATTGCTGTGGCAATCGTGCGGGACCTTCTGGAGGGCCGCGGTATGGCTTCGGTTATGTCCCTAATTATGACTGTGTTCATGATCGTGCCGATCATTGCGCCCATCGTTGGCGCTGAAGTCATGGTGTTTTCGTGGCGCTGGACGTTTGGAATATTAGTTATTTTAGGCCTCATAAATCTGATTTGGGTTATGATACGGCTGCCCGAGACCTTACCGGTTAACCGGCGTAGACCGTTGGATGTCGCGAAATTCAAACAGGCCTATGCGAGAGTATTGAAAGTTCGAGTGACCACCGGATATCTTTTGGCAAGCGGCGTCATCTATGGGTCCCTGTTCACATTTCTTGGATCATCTGAACAGCTCTTCCATGATGTCTTTGATAAGGGTGACCGCTTTGCTTATTGGTTCGCCGGGATTGCCAGCGCTATGGCAATTGTCAGCTATACAAATTCAAAAGTCGTTGAACGATACGGCATGGAACGCATCAGTCACAGCGTGATGATCGGTTTTGTATTGATATCTTTGCTCAATATAGGAATTGTAAAAATTTTCGGCGAAAGCTTCGTTCCCATTTATATCCTGCTCGCTTTGAGCATGGCGGGTTTCGGGATGCTGGGCGCCAACTTTAATGCACTAGCACTGGATCCACATGGGGACGATGCAGGCAGCGCGAGCGCCGCCTATGGTTTCGCGACCACAGGCATTGCCACCATTCTCGGGTTCATAGCCGCCCGCCAGTATAACGGGACGGCAGAACCTATTCTTTGGTCATTTTT
>CAYQNQ010000047.1:0-7248 GCA_964418815.1 uncultured Hellea sp. | reverse complement strand
GGGTCAACGGTCGCGGTTTGCAGAGCCTGGATCGGGCTCATTCCGCCGCGGGCAAAGGACCACATTTCCCAATGAGCCGCCAGGCCTTCCCTTTGGCCGTGGGCTCCGATTGTTACCAGCACGCCAGCATCCATGAGTTTCTTGGCGACGCGGCCTGTATCGTCATCGGCGTAATCTTCTTCCGGGGCCATTTGCCGCCTGACAGAATCCGCTTGTAATTGACGCGGCGGTACATGTTTCGAGAGAATTGGGTGCTCCCAGACATTGCTGTGCTGATAATAATAGCCTTCGCCGCGAATTCCGCCATAGGTCACAACGACGGTTGGAACGTAAGCCGTTTCTGTCTGGCTCATCAACTGAACGACATCATCGTAAATCTCTCCAACAGGAAGGTTGTGTTCGATGGACGAATTGCCGTCCACGACAAGTGACATATCCATGTGGTAGAGTGAGCCGCCTTCGGGCACGACAATGATGTCTTGTTCACGCGCAGCCTGTGTGACCTGCTGGCGCTGGTCGCGTCTTGGCTGGTTGTAATTTTTAATGCCATGGGCACCTTGCAGACGCAGTCTTGAAACATGTTCGGAGGCATCATCTGCATTGTCGATCGCTGCAAATAATCCGGGCGCCTTTGCGCCGTAAACAATCTCGCCCGTCGAGAAAATTCGGGGGGCTAACAGTTTTCCGGCCTGCTGAAATTCAGCCGCCGGGAAGATGGAATTGGCACGCGACGAAGGATCAAAAATCGTGGTAACGCCGAGGGCTAGGTGGGCGACGGCCTCCCAGTTTTGTTCCGGTGTCATATCACCAACGCCTTGCGGCCCATGGGCGTGCGCATCAATCAAGCCGGGAATGACAGTCTTGCCTTCCAGATCAACGACTTCCACGCCGCCGGGAATATCAATCTCTTCACCAATAGCATCAATTCGGTCGCCATAAATTAAAATAGCGCCGTTTTCGATAATGCCGCCATCTTCGTCTGACATTGTAATAATATTGGCATTGATCAGCGCTACGGCCCCGTCGGGTTTAAAGGCGTCAATTTCTCGCGAAAGATCAGCAATTTCGGTTTGCTCATAATCTTCATCATCAAAAGCGGCGCTAATGGACCCTTTGTAAAGGTTGGGTCCCATGGTCCAGTGAAGATCAGCCCCGTCTTCGCTCCAGCTTGGATAGGTGGATCCATTGGTCGACATTTTTTTGACGGGCAGGGCGTTAGCCTTTGGGCCAGCGGCGATGTTTTGTGGTCCGAGTAAAGCGGGCATAGCGAACAGATTGTAGTTTTCACGAAACGCAATCGTCTGCTCATCAGGAGATATGAAAAAGGATTGAGCCAATTTTGACGACGCATGGACCCGTTCATCATCTCCCAGAAGGTTTGTGCTGATCAGAGCGGTATTGCCGTCTGATCTGTCCGTGAAATAAATGCGAAGGCTGTCAGCGCCAAAATGCGCCCGAGATCCGGATCGCCGGATCAGTTGAGGGTCATCTTCGCCCACTGCCAATATATGAAGCCCTGTATTATCCGACCATTCGCCCGAGGTTAAATATCCGCCGCTGTTTTTTTCGTAAACAATGAAGTCGCTGTCAGGTGTTAGAACCGGCCGCCGATAGTGACCTGGATTGACGGATAAATCGGTCAGATTTCCACCCGACGCATTGATTTTGTGGATGGCCCCCAGCGCTTCATCGCTCCAGGATACAAAGACAAGCGACTTGCTGTCTCGGGACCAGCTTGGATCAAATTCTCTAACATTGTCAGGAAGGCGTGTCAGACGCTTGGGCTGACCGTTTATCCCTCTCACATAGAGCTTACCCAGGCTTTCGAAGACGACCTTTTTTCCGTTCGGCGAAACCTGCGCATATCTTGGCATATTGGTGTTGAATGTATCGGGCGCCACTTCGACTTTGGGACGGGGTACGGATAATACATCCCGGCTGTCATTGACCCGAAATTCAATAACTTCGGTATCGCCCGAATCTATATTAATCCGGTTGATTTTCCCGCCCGCCCAGAAATATAGAGACTTAGAATTCGGGGCCCAGTCCATATTGGGGTAGACGCCCTGAACCGCCCAGGTTTCCTGCATGTCGCGATCAAGCTTGTCATAGATTCGGGTTTCTTTGCCGCTTTCAAGGTCCCGAAGGTATAGCATGGACTGCATGCGTTCGCGTTTCACAAACGCCAGATATTTTCCGTCCGGAGACGGGGTTGGCCGCACGGCGCCGCCCTGACCACCGGCGGCTGTGGTTATGTCGCCGGTTTCCATGTCATAGCGTTTAATCTGGAAGAGTTCTGTGTTGGAGTCCTGAGCGTAAATGAAAGTGCTGCCCGGTGTTGAGTTCATTGTGTAATAAACATATCGGCCGTCGGGCGAAAATATGGGCTCACCAAGTTCTTTTTGGTGGCTTTCCGAGGGTCGCTTGACCAGTTTGACTCCGGAGCCTCCGCTGGGGTGGAATAGCCAGATTTCGCCGGTGCCAAGTGAACGGGATGTGGTGAAGTGCTTCTTCGCGGCAATGAATCGCCCGTCAGGGCTCCAGGTCGCATTATTCATGAGCCGGAAGGACTCTTTTGTGACCTGTTCCTTGTTCTCGCCGTCAACATCCATGACCCAGATATTGTCGCCGCCAGCTCGGTCTGATGTGAAAGCGATTTGAGATCCGTCCGGAGAAAAACGCGGCTGCATATCCCACGCCATATCCGAAGTCAGGTTCGTCGCTTTTCCGCCAGAGGCCGGCATAGTGTAGACATCGCCGAGTAGGTCAAAGGCTATGGTTTTACCGTCGGGGCTGACATCAAGGCTCATCCATGTGCCTTCATCTACATCAATACTGACGGACTTTCGGTCACCGGGAGGATTGTTCACGTCCCACTTTTCTTCCATTTCCGCCTCGGCTTCTTCTTCAGCTTCGGCTTTTCTGGCGGCATCAGCCACGTCGCGTAAGGATCTTGGTTTTTCAGCCTGCGAGCCTCTTAAAGCAGGCTTTTCTGCGTCTCTTTCGGTTGGTTTTTCGGCTTCTTTGGACTCTTCCATGGTTTCCGCGTCTTCCATGGGTTTACTGGACTCTTTTTCTTCAGGCCAGTTTTTGTGCGGATGCGCGGCAGCATCTACGGCTTTAAACGGAAATTTGTCGGCGGTCGTATAGGCACCCAATGTAAATGCGAATACCAATGCGGCGGCACTTCCCAGTAAAATCTTGCGCGTAGAAGTCATTTTTGTCTCCTTATTGGGGCCTGCTTAACAAGACCCGTGAATTTGTCATGTCGCTTCGCCTGTCAGGTGAATTAAAATCGGCCGGCCGGGCCCGGGAAAACGACAGGTGTTTCATAGCCGTCATGAGAGACAGCCGAGACCCCGAAATAGTAGTTGTCGATGACCAGATTTTTGAATGTCCACTCGTCCACTTTTCCGACGAAGCGGGAATGGGTCCACTCGGGCTCTGTGGTCAGACGCCAATGGACGCGGTAGCCCGCCAGGTTACCCGCGTTTTCCGGAGTCTCCCATGTCAATTTGGCGGACGGGCTGACAGCACCGGAGGCCTCGACATTTTCAGGAAATGGCGGCGCACCGGCCATTCCGGCGAGCGTAACCGCATTCAGCGCTGTCAATTTGGCGGCATAGTCCTTATCCACACCTTCCATCGTATCGCCATATTCAATACCGTCTTCCGTGCGAAGATCCTGATGCTGGCGGTCATAATGTTCGTGGGTTTCCATAATGCGCACGCCGGGCATGCCCACCTCGTTAAATGGCCGATGGTGACCGCCGCGCCGATACCGGTCGAGACGGTAGACCATCATGATATCCAGATTGGTCAAATATGTATCACCCATCTTTTTAACATAGCGGGCGAGATTGCGAGACGGGCTATCGACTTCGCCCCCTGTAAAGCGGCGCAAGCGGGCTTCTTCCGGTGTTTCATTGGCCCGGGTGCCTTCGGAAAAAACCCGAACCGATGTGTTGTCAACGACGCCGTCTATACCCGATATGTTGGAAATCATATCATTGTTTAAAACGCCTTTGATGTTCCACCCCTCTTCGATGGCATGAATGGCGACGATTTTCCCTCCAAAAAGACCCTGTTCCTCGCCGGAAAGCCCGGCATAAATAATCGAGCCGGCAAATTCCTGTTTGGACAATATCCGCGCCGCTTCGATGACGCCCGCCATGCCTGAAGCATTGTCATTGGCGCCCGGGCTGTCATCTGTTCCGTTGAGGGGATCCGTGACCCGACTATCGATATCGCCGCTCATCATGACATAGCGGTTGGGGTCGACTGTGCCTTTCTGTATGGCCAGGACACTGACAACATCGGTTGCGTCTGGAATTCTTCTCTCGCCTTCAATGACTTCGGACACGTAGATGACTTCGAGACATCCGCCGCATTCCCCCGAGATTTTTTCAAACTCATCAAATATCCACCGCCGCGCCGCGCCGATCCCGCGACTCTCACTTTCGGTTTCGGATAGGGTATGCCGCGTCCCGAAATTTACGAGCTTTTCAATATTGGCGTAAATGCGGTCGGGCGAAGGGGCCTCGGCGATATCATAGAGGCCTAAAACTTCGGACGGAGGCGCAATATCATGACTTTGAGCAGAACAGGCCGCGGCAAACGCCATGAGAATTGCAGCGCTGGAGACTAGCGACTTTTTCATGCGAACACCCTTTGTTTTTATTGACCATGCGTAGAATTCACAAACATGTCAATTTGCTACCCGTGACAGGATAGAATTCTAACACTAAAGTGATGTCATGAGAATCTTACCAATAACCGTTATGGCTGCTGTTACCTTATCCGCTTGTGTGGACGGAACAGCTCAGGAGAGCCAGGAAGTCATCCAGAAAATCGACGACACCATAGTGGAAGTTGCGGCTGCGGTGCCGCAAGAGTCCGCCCTTGTTTCGGCCGTTGATGAAATTGAAAACATCGAAGATCAGATCACTGTCGATAATTTTATCAAAAATCTGGATGAGCCTTGGGGGTTCACTTTTATTGGCGATGATGTGCTGATCACTGAGAAAAAGGGCGTCCTTAAATTTGCAGAAAAATCGGACGGTCAGTGGACTGTTTGGCAGGTCAGGGGCATCCCCAAGGTCAATGACAATCGTCAAGGGGGGCTGCTCGATGTCGCTCTTGATCCAGACCACAGCAATAATGGCTGGATTTACCTGACTTTTTCCCATGCGCTCAAAGGAACAGACGGGCCGTCCATGACCAAGCTCATCCGGGGAAAAATCAAAAACAATCAATGGACTGACGAGCAAACCTTATTTCAGGCCGAGCCAGATGATTATCTGGATACGGGCTTTCATTATGGCAGCCGAATAACCTTCGATGATAAAGGTCATCTCTTCTTTTCCATTGGGGATCGCGGGCCCAAGAAAATGGCGCAAAATATCGACAGGCCCAATGGAAAGGTCCACCGGATTAATCTCGACGGCTCCATACCGGCGGACAATCCGTTTTTGGACGGAAAATATCCGTCCATCTACAGCTATGGTAATCGCAATCCACAAGGTTTGATTTGGCACTCGGATACAGGCGTTTTATGGGAGACAGAGCATGGGCCCAAAGGCGGGGATGAGCTGAACGTCATCAAATCCGGGGTGAATTATGGCTGGCCGGACATTTCCTACGGCATTAATTATAACGGCACGATTTTGACCGAACATAAATCCTTGCCTGGCATGGCGCAGCCCGCGAGTCATTGGACGCCTTCGATCGCTGTTTGCGGACTGGATGTTTATACGGGTGATTTATTTCCAGAGTGGAAGGGCCGGCTTATGGCTGGCTCCTTGGCGTTTGAGTCCCTTCGGCTCGTCAATGTCAAAGGCGATCAATATGTCGGAGAGGTCGAAATTCTGAAAGATAAAGGCCGTATTCGGGACGTTACCACCGGTCCGGACGGCGCCATTTACGTGGCATTGCCCTCAAAAATCGTTCGTTTAAGCCCGGCAAATTAGCAAATAACGAGACGGCACACGGGCGTGTGCCATGGAACGCGAAGATTTCACCGTGAAATTTTTCATCGCTTTTCGATGAAAATTCCTTCGTTTTGAGTGTTACGCGTCAGCGAAAATTGGGCTATCACTTCATGATGAATGCGACTCCTTCCATTCGGCGGCTGCCCACGGAAACCGTCAACCGCATTGCGGCCGGCGAGGTCGTTGAGCGGCCAGCCAGCGTCATCAAAGAACTCGTTGAAAATTCCGTCGATGCCGGTGCTACCCAAATCGATATCCGGTTCGAAGACGGTGGCCGGACCTATATTTCGGTCACAGATGACGGCAAAGGCATGACTGCGGAGGAGTTGCCCATTGCTCTGGAGCGCCACGCCACGTCCAAACTATCGCCCAATGAAGAAGGCGAGTGGGATCTGCTCAACATCGGAACTATGGGGTTTCGCGGCGAAGCCCTGCCGTCCATTGGGTCCGTAGCCCGCCTGATTTTAACGTCTCAAACAATAAATGCTGAATCCGCCTGGCAGATTTTGGTCGAAGGCGGCGCTATGGGAGCTGTTCGGCCAGCGCCCAGATTTGGGCTGTCGGGAACAAAAGTCGAAGTGCGCGATTTATTTTACGCCACACCGGCGCGGCTCAAGTTTTTAAAGTCGGAGCGCAGCGAAACTTTGGCAATTTCTGATACGATCAAGCGCCTGGCCATGGCCAATCCTACCATTGGTTTTTCATTGGGAAACGCCAAGCGGACCACGCTTCGCGTCAATGGCCAGCCAGAGGGTGAAGACGGGCATCTTAACCGAATAGCGGCTATATTAGGACGGGAGTTCGGGGATAACGCTCTGGCCATAGATACAGAACGCGAAGGCATCCGCCTGACGGGATTTGCGGGTTTGCCGACATATTCCCGGGGGAACAGCCTGCATCAATATTTGTTCGTCAATGGCCGCCCGGTAAAAGACAAGCTTTTGCACGGTGCCATTCGAGGGGCCTATCAGGATTTTCTGGCCCGCAACCGTTATCCCGTCGCAGCTTTGTTTGTCGATTTGCCCATGACCCATGTGGATGTGAATGTGCACCCGGCAAAAACCGAGGTCAGGTTTCGCGATCCCAATCTGGTGAGGGGACTCATTGTCTCTGCATTGCGCCACGCTTTGGCCGCGGCTGGTCACCGCGCCAGTACAACCGTGTCCGACTACGCGCTGGGTAAAATCCAGTCAGGCAGCGGCGCATTGCCTTTACAAGGGGATTACCGAAGCCGCGGGCCGTCTTATCAGGCGCCAGC
>CAYQNQ010000046.1:0-15367 GCA_964418815.1 uncultured Hellea sp. | reverse complement strand
GTATGCTGCTTGTTTTGTACTTTTCAATTTTCCCGGTCAGGTAAGTAATCCGGGCTCGCAAATACCTATTCCGCCAACTCTGTTCATAAGCCTCGTCGTCATGTTTTGGTTTTGTGTCCGGCACATCAACCCCAATCGTCTTGGAACGATCTCCAAATAACTTTGATAACCAGGATTTTTTCGGCTCGTTCATGGTGAGGTAATGTAGATTAAGCGGCGAACGCCCGCAAATAAAAAGCCGCCCGGAGGCGGCTTGAAAATTCGCATACTGATTTTACCTGTTTACGTCATCCGGCGTTCGAAGTTCTCGGCAATGGCTTCGAGATAGGCTTCTGTGGTCAGCCAGCCTTGCGTATCCCCGACGAGTAGCGCCAGGTCTTTGGTCATCTGGCCGCCTTCAATGGTGGCTTTAACCGTATCTTCGAGGCCGGTGGCGAACTTTACCAGGGCTTCATTATCGTCAACCCGTCCGCGGTGGGCGAGGCCCCGTGTCCAGGCATAGATAGACGCCGTGGAATTTGTTGAGGTGGCTTCGCCTTTCTGGTGATTGCGATAGTGGCGGGTCACGGTGCCGTGGGCGGCTTCGGCTTCCATTGTTTTCCCGTCGGGCGTCAGCAGGAAGGAGGTCATCAGGCCGAGTGAGCCAAAGCCCTGCGCGACCGTATCGGACTGAACATCGCCGTCATAGTTTTTACAGGCCCAGATATAGCCGCCGGACCACTTCATAGCCGCCGCAACCATATCGTCGATCAAGCGGTGCTGATATTCGCCGCCAAATTCTGCATATTGTTCCGCATATTCGGCGTCATAAATGCTTTGGAAGATATCCTTAAAGCGGCCGTCATAGGCTTTGAGGATGGTGTTCTTGGTGGACAGGTAAACCGGCCATTGGCGCTGAATGCCATATGAGAAACAGGCGCGGGCAAAGTCCTCGATGGACTTGTCCAGGTTATACATGCCCATAAGCACGCCGCCGCCCGGGAAGTCGAAAATTTCTTTTTCGATAACTTCGCCGTCAGCCCCTTCAAATTTGATGGTTGCCTTGCCGGGGCCGGGCACAACAAAATCCGTGGCCTTATACTGGTCCCCAAAAGCGTGGCGGCCAATGACAATAGGCTGGGTCCAACCGGGCACGAGCCGCGGGACATTGTTACAGATAATCGGTTCACGGAAAACAACACCGCCCAGAATATTCCGGATCGTGCCATTTGGCGATTTCCACATTTTCTTGAGCTTGAATTCTTCAACGCGGGCTTCGTCCGGCGTGATGGTCGCGCATTTAATACCGACATTGTGTTTTTTGATGGCGTTAGCCGCGTCAATGGTAATCTGGTCGTCAGTTGCGTCCCGGCTCTGGATCGACAAATCATAGTCCAGAAGCTCTATGTCCAGATAAGGGTTGATGAGCCGCTCGATAATCATGTCCCAGATGATGCGGGTCATCTCGTCCCCATTCATGTTGACGACGGGGTTTTTTACCTTGATTTTTGGCATGTGGTCCTCTGTATACGCATATTTGATTTTGCGCGCGTTTAACAGAAGCGGCAAAGATAGGGAAGAGCCAATATGGGCGGTGCCGTCAAGGATCAACTCGGTAGAGTACAGACAGAAACCGGCGGCGGTCCCGCTGTGATTTTGGTGGGTCCGCAGCTCGGCGAAAACATCGGCGCGGCGGCTAGGGCCATGCTGAATTTCGGGCTGACCGATTTACGTCTTGTGGCCCCCCGAGATGGCTGGCCTAATCCGGCCAGTGAAGCCACCGCTGCCGGCGCAACCCCGCTATTGGAAAGTGCCGGAGTTTTTGAGACCACGGCAGAGGCCGTCGCAGATTTATCCTTTATATTGGCGGCCACAGCCCGGCGCCGCGAGCTCGAAATTCCGGTCATCGGCACTGGGGAAGTGGGCGCGGCCCTTCACGCCCATGAAGCCGCAGGGACCCGAACCGGCATTTTATTCGGGCCGGAAAAAGCGGGCCTGAAAAACGAGGATGTAGTGCTTTGCAATCACATCCTGACTTATCCCATCAACCCGGCCTTTCAGTCTTTGAATCTGGCGCAGGCCGTAGGCGTATTTGGCTATATCTGGAAGTCGGGAGAGGGAACCGCCCCTCCGCCCGCTTTTGATACGGCGCCGTCGGAAGCCGCGAGCCGCGAAGATCTGGTGCGCATGTTCGAACATTTGGAGGATGAACTGGAAAAATCCGGCTTTTTCTTTCCGGCGGATAAGAAACCCCTCATGAGCCGCAATATCCGCGCGCCCTTTACAAGGGCCAATATGACCGATCAGGAAGTCCGGACATTCCGGGGTATTATCAAGGCGCTCGCAAAAGGTAGAGGTCCAAGCCGAAAATCCTGACTATCCCATTATCGGGACGGATCCATGAATGAAAAGTCACGCGCGCGTGATGTCCCATGCTTTTCTGCATAGCACAAACGCGTTTGTGGCGGTTCTAATTCATCCTCAAAGAAACCATATGCGCTGTGTCACCACAGGAGAGAAGACCATGACACATCAATTCAACGGACGCGGTTTTAGCCAGAGCGTTGAGCCGACTTTCAAGACGCCTATCGCAGGCCGGTTTGAAAAGCGTGAGTTTCTGGTAAATTCGCTCATGGCCAGACGCTATGCGCGCCGGTCAAGACGCGAAAATCGCGCACTTTAGGTTGGTTTAAAACCCTTTAAAGAGGTCCATCCCGACAGGGATGGGCCTTTTTTTATACTTATATTATGGGTTTCAAAACGGCCGGACACCTGATCGGCCTGCTCATCCAGAATACCTGATAGTATCACTGTGCCGCCGGGCATCAGAACAGAGGCGATATCGGGTGCCAGTCCCATAAGCGGCCCGGCCAGAATATTAGCGAATATCAGATCAAATTTATGTCCGGCGAGTTCGGGACTTTCAAATCCGTCTGATTGAAATGCTGTAATCTTGCCCGCCACGCCGTTTTGGCGGGCATTTTCCAGCGTGACAGTTACGGCGTCCGGGTCAATGTCGCTGGCTTTCACCTGTTTTCCGAGAGAAAGCGCCGCTGCTATGGCCAGGGTTCCAGCGCCGCATCCGAGGTCTAAAATGTGCTCAAACTGCTGCCCGGACATTAGTAAGTCATCAAAAATCAACAGGCAGCCCTTGGTCGTGCCGTGATGTCCGGTGCCAAAGGCTGGGCCGGCCTCAATATGAATGGGCCAGGGCGTTTGTTTCGGGATTTTATCTTTGTCATGGGCCCCGTACACCCAGAACCGCCCGGCTTCCACCGGCGGGAGGCCTTGCTGACTTTTGGCTACCCAGTCTTCATCCGGGAGCTGCGTGACAAAGCCTTCCAGCTTTGGGTCCAAATTGAGGTTTGTCAGCGCCGTGGCCGCATCTTGCCGCGCTTCGTACAGGGCCTGAATATGGTAGATATTTCCGTCCGGTTCATCTTCAAATATGGATATGGCAAGGGCCTCCATATCCGTTTCAAACCCTAAGATTTCCGCGATTTGAAATATGGTCTTTTGCGGCCCCCGGATAAAAAGCGCGAAGGGCTGCTGGGTCATCAGGATTTATCGTCCACTGCGCCTTCGGCGTCTTCGATTGCAGCTGGGACCAAACAAACGTTTTCACTCAGTTCTCCCCGGTCGGCGCCGCAAAGCATGAGCTCGATAATACCCGGTTCGGCCACATGTTTGGCATGGGCTTGAAGCGGATCCACAAAATCCGAAAAGACGCTGACGATGGGGTCGGCAAACTCCACCCGGATATCGACAAAGTCAAAGCCCAGGACCTGGCTGATTTCCGCGCGCATTGCGGCGTCCATCACCGCGTTTTCCACGCCCTTTTGCTTTTGGCTTTGCGCCCAAAGATTTTCGAAAAACGGATTAATCTCGTAGGTCAGGAAATCATTGACTTCCGACATGGCGATAACCCGCGGGCGGGGCGCCGAAGGGTCATTGCTCGCCGGTTTGACCGGTGCTTTGGAGATGTCGCCCAAGGATAAAAGTGCGAGCTGATTGGCCATCATGTAAATCTCGCTGCCGGCGATCATTTTATCGATAATGGTTTTGCGGTCATCTGTGAGGGCCTCGCGCATTAAGTCAAATGTGATTTTGCTGCCGAGGCTTTCGCTAATGAAGGCAAATTGATTGGCGGTGCCGTATTGATTTGTAGCTTGGTCGCAGGCTTGCCGCGCGGTGACTTTATGGCCTTGCTGGCTAAAATCAAAACCTTCCGCGTCAAGCGCCGCAGAGCACATCGCGCCGCGAATAGCGTTTCTAATTTCCTGTCCTGCGGGGCCCACATACATAACCGCATCCGAGAATCCAAAATTGACCATTTCGTCTTTTAGGCGGCGATTATATTTGCGCCGCAAATCTGCCAGAAGCGTAACATCGCCGACATTGTCATCTTGTCCGAGGTGCGCCATTTGCAATGAATTCCAGAAAAACTCGTCCCAGAATATGCGGTAGACAACATATTCAAGATCCGGCCGCACTTTCAGGCGCTGCTTGTCCATGCAAACGAGCCTGTCGAGCGTGAGCTTTACGCCCGGAACCACGGTTTGGTAGACAACCGGAACATCGCCGGATGTGATTTCTATAAATTCGCCTTTGGTCTGACCTTCGCCTTCGGATTTTACGCCGCATTGCGAGGCCAGAGTATTGCCTTCAATGTCAAGGCCGTAAGCGTTGGCTACGCCTTTCATAAAGGTTCGGCCTAGCGGCGGTTCATTCGGGTCCTCGGTTCGGCCAATGCCGTGTAGATAAAATATATTGACCCGTTCGATATCGTCCGTACCGGCTGTATCGGCTAGAGCCTCAAGACCTTTGAACTTCCCATCGCTGGAGTTTTCGCTGGCGAGGGAATTGATTTGCAGGATTTGCAGGCTGTTAGAGGTCGAACAACCCGCCATAAACACCGCCGCCAATGTCAGCAAAAATACCCGCATGTCTCAAACCTTTTCCACAAATCCGTCCAGGACTTTCTTCTCACCGGCTTTTTCAAAAGCAACGGTGAGTTTCGCTCCGTCTGCCGACCTGATAGTGCCATAACCGAATTTTTGGTGAAAGATACGCTCACCCACAGAAAAATTACTGCTGGTGTCTTTCACGGGCTTGCGTTTCGCGGTCATATTTATGGTCGGCGGCTGATTGCGGCGCTGTTCAAAGCGCTGCCATCCCGGGGAGGTTCGGCGATGGTCAAATGAAGACGCGAAACTTTCCGAGACTTCTTCGGCCAAGCCGCGGTGATTGTAATATCCGGTTTCAGACTCTGCCGTGACATGTTTGGGTGGCAGTTCATCAATAAATCGGGACGGAATAGAGGATTGCCAAGAGCCGTAGATCTGGCGGTTGGCGGCAAAATATATTTTCGCGCGTTCGCGGGCGCGGGTCAGGCCCACATAAGCCAGGCGGCGTTCTTCTTCGAGTCCGGCCAGACCGTTTTCATCCAGAGATTTTTGTGATGGAAACACGCCTTCTTCCCAGCCGGGCAGGAAAACAAGCGGGAACTCCAGACCTTTGGCGGCGTGGAGCGTCATGAGAGAGACTTCGTCTTCCTGCGGTCCGGACTCCATATCCAGAACCAGCGACACATGTTCCAGATAGGCGGGCAGGGTGTCGAACTCGCTAATGGCCTGAACCAGTTCCTTCAGGTTTTCGAGCCGTCCTTGAGATTTAGCATCCTTATTATCCCGCCACATTTGTGTATAGCCGGACTCGTCCAAAATACGCTCTACCAGATCAACGGGTGTCAGGTTCTGAGCGTCGGCCCGCCATCTGTTCAAATCCAGTAAGAATGCTTTGAGAGCCGGGCGGGCTTTGCCCCGGATTTCATCGGTTTTGACGAGCTCGCTTGTGGCGTGCTCGATATTGGTATTCATGCTGCGGGCGGCCAGTTGAAGTTTTTGAAGTGTGGTTTGTCCGATCCCACGCTTGGGCACATTGACAATACGCTCAAAGGCCAGATCGTCGGTTTCGGATACAACAAGCCGAACATAGGCATGCGCGTCCCGAATTTCCTGCCGCTCGAAAAAACGAGGTCCGCCAATGACGCGGTAGGGCAGGCCAAGGGCGATAAACCGTTCTTCAAAGGCGCGCATCTGGCGCGAAGCTCTGACCAAAACGGCGACATCGTTGTAATTTCGGCCTCGGCTCTTCCAGTTTTCGATCTCGCTGGCAATATTCCGGGCTTCTGCAGGGGCATCCCAAACACCGGTGACGGTCACAGGTTCGCCGCCATCATCCTCCGTCCACAGGGTTTTGCCGAGTCGGTCCTGATTGGCGGAAATCAGGCCCGAGGCGGCCCCGAGTATATTGCCTGTCGAGCGGTAATTGCGCTCCAGCTTAACGACTTTCGCGCCCGGAAAATCTTTCTCGAAGCGGAGAATATTGTCGACCTCCGCGCCCCGCCACCCATAGATAGATTGGTCATCATCGCCGACCACACACAGATTGCCCGAGCCCTGAGCCAGCAGCCGCAGCCAGAGATATTGGCAGACATTCGTATCCTGATATTCGTCAACAAGAAGATAGCGGAACTTCTGGTGATATTTTGCCAGGATGTCGGAATTATTTGTGAAAATGGTGATGTTATGGAGCAGCAGATCCCCGAAATCACAGGCATTTAAAACTTTGAGGCGGTTTTGGTAGATTTTGTAAATCTTGCCGCCTTTGCCTTCCGCAAATTTGAACGTCTCTTTGGCCGGTAGCTTTTCCGGGGTTAATCCCTTGTTTTTCCAGCTATCAATGAGGCTCGCCATGAACCGAGGGGTCCAGCGCTTTTCATCAATCCCTTCGCTTTGAATAACCTGCTTTAAAAGGCGTATCTGATCGTCCGTATCTAGAATGGTGAAACTGGATTTCAGATCCACAAGCTCCGCGTGAATGCGAAGTATTTTGGCTGCAATCGAGTGAAACGTTCCCAGCCAAGGCAGGCCTTCGACAGCGCCGCCGATAAGCTCGCCGACCCGCTCGCGCATCTCTCGGGCGGCTTTATTGGTAAATGTTACAGACAGGATTTGCGAAGGATAGGCCAGCCTAGATTCTAGAATATGGGCTAGACGAGAGGTTAAAACCCGCGTTTTACCTGTTCCTGCGCCGGCCAGCACCAAAACGGGGCCTTCGGTCGCCAGAACTGCATCTTTTTGTTCAGGATTTAGACCGTCCAGATAAGGAGACCCGCTTGCCATTTGCCTTGGCATAGCCTGCGCGGCGATAGAACCGCTGCGGGGCGGCGGCGGTGCCGGGCGGAAGGAATCGGGGTCGGACATAGGGTGAACATACATGGCAAGGGGCGAAATTCCACCGCAGAAACCTAATAATTCTTTATTATAAATGCTTTTGTGATTTGTATTTAATTCCCCAACGGTTTGGTAATACAAAACCGGATATAAGCTGCTAGGATTTCGCGGTTCGCTAAAGGAGGCCAAGATGAAAGCCATTTTAAAATCAGCTTTAGTGTCTCTAACTTTGATGGCGAGTGCCGGTTGCACCGCTGCGCAAAATCAACCCTCAGCCAAAAAAGCCGAGCCAGAATCTCATAAAACTAAAGCGCACCACACCCATGATAGTTTTCGAAAACCTTCCGCAGCGATCTATTTTAATCACAAATTCGCGGGTTCGGCAGATGTCGGGACAACACAGACCATAGAATTGCAGGTGCGGGATCAATATCCCGGCGCGACAATCAGTTATGAAGTACAGCCAAGCCCGGGAATTAGCCTTTTCGGGCCTGCCCAGTTTTCAAGTTCGTCGTCCAGCATCGAAGGACTTAATCAGGCGACGGCGGATTTCGGAGAATTGCCCGACAATAATTTCACATTGAATTTCCAACCGACACAGGAAGGTGTTCATAATATTTCTATTGTCGCGACAGTCCAGATGACCAACGGGCAATCCATTGTGAGCAGTCACACAATTCCTGTTTATGTGGGCGATGATTATCAGCCCACGAAACAATCTCTCAAAGATCAAATGGCAAAGAAGCAGGAGTCTGTTGTTTCCGACGGCCTTATCATCATGGAAGCCGAGGAAACGATCGATTAGCGTTTTAGGACCTGTTTCAAGGCCCAGACTCTCAGATAAGAAGCCAGGCCTGAACGGTTTCCATCGGTGACGCGCTGATCATCCAGTTCCGAAAGCAGTCCTGCAATAGACTGCTTTCTTTTTTGGGCTTCTGCCTCGATCACTTCCCAAAACTCAGTTTCGAGGGCAATTGACGTGCGGTGCCCATGCAATGAGAGGGAGCGCTTTTTCTTCATTCTTCGCGTTTGTGCCCATCAAGATGGCGCTCAAACTTGTCCTTGGAAATCTGATCTTGCTTTTTTTCAGCCTTGGTTCGGCCGAATTTTTTGCGGTTTTCGCCGGCCTGTTTTTCTTTGGTTTTCCGGGCCAGTGCTTTTTTGGCCTTGCCGAATTTAATGACGTTATCGCCCATTATCTGGGTTTGATCATATTTTCAGGACGGACAACTTTATCAAATTCTTTCTCTGTCACAAAGCCGAGCCTGACCGCTTCTTCGCGCAGGGTTGTGCCGTTTTTATGCGCGGTTTTGGCGACTTTGGTGGCGTTGTCATAGCCGATAGTCGGCGCCAGCGCCGTTACTAGCATGAGCGAGCGCTGCAGAAGGTCTTCTATCCGCTCTTCATTAGCCTTGATTCCGACAACGCATTTATCGGTGAACGCATTGGCGCTATCGGACATAAGCTGGATGGATTGCAGCATATTATAAGCCATGACAGGTTTGAATACATTTAGTTCAAAATGCCCTTGTGATCCGGCCATGCTGATAGTGGTATTATTTCCCATGATTTGAGTGCAAACCATGGTCAAAGCCTCGCATTGGGTCGGATTAACCTTGCCGGGCATGATGGACGATCCCGGTTCATTGGCGGGTAAAGATAACTCTCCAAGACCGGAACGGGGCCCGGACCCGAGGAAACGAATATCATTGGCGATTTTGAACAGGCTCATAGCAACCGTATTTATGGAGCCGTGGGCCGAGATATAGGCGTCGTGCGCAGCGAGGGCTTCAAATTTATTCGGGGCCGTCTTGAATGGTAATTTGGTGTAAGCGGCCACTTCTTCTGCAAATTTTTTGGCAAATCCGGGCTTTGTATTTAGGCCGGTTCCTACGGCCGTTCCGCCTTGGGCGAGATAATATAGTTCCTTTAGCCCGGTCTCCACGCGCTTAATGCCGTTATCGAGCTGCGTTACATATCCGGAAAACTCCTGACCCAGCGTACAGGGCGTGGCATCTTGTGTGTGCGTCCGGCCGATTTTAATGATTTTTCTAAACTCCCGCGATTTGTCGTTCAGGGCGTTGCGGAGCTTGCGCAGGGCCGGGAGAAGATTGTGATGGATTTCCTCGGCGGCCGAAATGTGCATGGCCGTTGGGAATGTGTCATTTGAGCTTTGCGATCTGTTGACATGGTCATTGGGATGGACCGGGTCTTTGGAGCCGATTTCGCCGCCGAGTATTTCAATGGCCAAGTTGGAGATGACCTCGTTGGCGTTCATATTGGACTGTGTACCCGAACCCGTTTGCCAGACGGATAGGGGAAAATTGTCGTCATGTTTGCCTTCGGCAACTTCTGACGCGGCTTTGACGATGGCTTTTGTCCTTTTGACATCAAGGTTTTTCAGAGACCTGTTCGTCAACGCTGCCGAGCGCTTTATGATCCCCAGTGCGCGTATAAGCGATGGCGGCATGGTCTCGATACCAATGGGAAAGTTGATCAGGCTTCGCGCTGTTTGCGCCCCGTAATATTTGTCGGCGGGCACTTTAAGCTTCCCGAAACTATCCGTTTCAGTTCGCATTTTGGTCATAATAGTCTCTGGGTAGCAGTTTATTTTTTACGAAATGAGTCCAGGCTGACAACCTTGTCGTCTGCAGGTTCTTCCTCGGTTTTTTCCGGTTTTTTCGCTGTTTTTTTCTTAGCCGTAGATTTCGCGGGCTTGGTCTTTGGCTTTGGCTTGGCTTTCTTTTTAGCGGGCGCCGGAGCCAGCTGGGCTATTGGCGCGACAGCCGCTTCCGGCTCCGCCTCTTTTGGCGGTTCGAATTGAAGCGCGAAACCGACACTGGGGTCGTGAAACCGGGTAATCGCCGTATAAGGGACTTTAATATATTTGGGGACACCGCCGAATTTTAAAGTCACTTCGAAATTATCATCATTGGCCGTCAGGTCCCAAAATTGATGTTCCAGGACAATGGTGATCTCTTCGGGGTATTTTTTGGCGAGACCTTCATCGATTTCTGCGCCGGGATAGCGCGTTAAAAAAGTGATGTAAAAATGGTGAGCGCCCGGCAAACCGTCCTCACGGATCACCCGGCGAATAGCATCGCGAACGACACCGCGCAGCGCGAGCTGCGTCATCTGTTCATAGTTCATCAGGTCTTGAGCCATAATCCTAATCTAAATCAAAGTCGTCGCGGGTCAATATATGCTTGCAAGAATTCAAATTATTTTCACTGTGTATTCACCGAATCGACGCTAATTGGGCGGTTCAACATCCTTCTTCAGGTATTTCATGACACCGCGTTCGCTTTCTATCCCCAAAACCTTAAAAACATTTTCATTTGGCAGTCTGTTTTCGGCATTTATTTATCCAGCGATCGGAATCATCGTCCTCCTGATTGTCCTTAGCGTCGCCGTCTACGCCCAGAACGTGTCTTTGTCATGGTCATATTTATTCTGGTCATTGTTGACGGTCCTGATTTCTATTCTGGTCTGCAATGCGGGCATTGGTCCTCTTCACAGAATTTTGCAGCATAAAGCCGGTGAGATGAAAGCGCCGGCTCAGCTGATCACAATGGTAAATCTGATGATTGCTATGCAGGGGACCGTTCAGGAATGGGTCAACTATCATAGCCAGCATCACAGTTTTGCGGATGCCCCGGGGGATCCACATAATCCGAGCGAGGGCATATTCTGGGCCTGGGTGGGCTGGATCATCTGGCGCGATCAAAAAGATATGAAACGTCCTATGGCTCTATGGCTAAGATCCCGTCCGATTATAGTTTGGATGGATCGGTTTTATCATCAAATTTCGATTTTACTTCACGCGGGCGTTCCGGCCGTCATTTATCTGCTGGTCTGGATGTTTGGAGGCTCGCTGACGCTCACGGCTCTTTTGCATGCCAGCTTCATCATAGGCCGGGCTATTCATTTTCACGCGACTGTTTACGGGATCAATGTGCTTGGCCATATAAAAACGCCTAAATGGCTGGATTATTTTATGGCGCTTCTCACAGGTGGTGAGGCCTTTCACGATCATCATCATGATGAACCTCAAAGCGCATTGCATCTTCCCAAAAAAGGGTTTTGGAACCGGTTTGTGGATTATAACGGAACATTGCTATTGGTTTACGAAAAGCTGGGATGGGCGACAGGGCTCAAGATTGCGCCGCAATTCGCCCCGGTGCGGTCAGACTGACTAGCTCGGAACCGCTTCAATCAAGCCTGAATTCCCAGCGGCAGCCAGCATGGCTTCTTGCAGTTTTTCAAAGGCGCGGACTTCAATCTGGCGAATACGTTCACGACTGACATTATAAACCTGCGCAAGTTCTTCCAGAGTCTTGGGCGAATCCGAGAGCCTGCGCTCAGCAATAATATGACGTTCGCGCTCATTCAGGTCTGTCATAGCGTCTTGCAGAAGTTCCATGCGGGCATCAAATTCCTGGGTATCTCCCAAAACCTCTTCCTGACTTTCGCTGTCGTCCTTGAGCCAGTCCTGCCATTCAGAGCCGCCGTCTTCGCCGCCAATTGTCACGTTCAGGGACGCATCACCGCCAGACAGCATCCGGCGGTTCATGGATGTCACTTCGTGTTCTTTGACATTTAGTTTGGTGGCGATTTTTTTGACCTGATCCGGCGTCAAATCGCCATCATCAATAGCTTTCATCTCGCCTTTGAGACGCCGAAGATTGAAAAACAGTTTCTTTTGAGCGGCTGTCGTTCCCATTTTGACCAGTGACCATGAGCGAAGGACATATTCCTGAATGGCCGCTCGGATCCACCACATGGCATATGTGGACAGGCGAAAGCCTTTGTCCGGGTCGAATTTTTTTACGGCCTGCATCAAGCCGACATTGCCCTCTGAAATAACTTCGCCGATCGGCAGGCCATAACCCCGGTAACCCATAGCAATTTTTGCCACCAGGCGCAGGTGCGATGTGACCATTTTTTCCGCAGATGCCGTATCGCCATATTCGCGCCAGCGTTTGGCCAGCATAAATTCCTGGTCTTTTTCAAGCATGGGGAATTTCCTGACTTCTGACAAATAGCGGTTAAGGCCCTGCTCAGGGGACAGTTTGACTGTCAGTCCCATATTGCCGGAATAGCTGGCATCCTTTTTGGATGCGCTAGTGTTCTTGGCCTTCGCGGGCAGATTTTTGTCAGTGTTTTTTGACATCCGAATCCTCCAGAAGCTTACATATAGTAAGCTCTTTTCGCATTTAAAGTGCTCTGAAAAATAAAATTAGCTGGAAAATATCCGCCTAAAAACGCCGCATGTAGGAGATACCCCACCAGGTGCTTCCGCCGTCAATATCAAGCTCGCCAGTGTCATTCCATGTGAGATCAAAGCGAACGCCGTTTTTCTTCTTTTTACCGAAGAAGTATTCGCCGCTGAGCCCTGCGGCTGGCCCTTGAAAATCTATATCAAAGTTTTCCCGGTCCACGGTTTGCAATCCAGGTACTTCAAGTACTCTGGCGCCTGAAAAGTTAGATTGATGATAGCCGGCTCTAACGGATATGCCCAAACCTGATTCTAATGGCACTCTGAAGACGAAAAACCCGGCTAAGTGTTCCTGAATGCCGAAATCCTCAAGCGAGATGAATACATCTCTTTCCACGCCATCAATCGGGATTATTCGCCCGACCGTAAGATTGGTGGAATCAATGGCTGTGCCGCCTTCAACTTCGATGCCGACATCAAACGCTCGGTCAACGATCGGAAGCATCAGATTTGCTCTTCCAAATACGGCGAAAGAGTCGCGCTCTCCGTAAGACATCAGGCCGCCGCCGACATCAACTTTTATGGATTTGTCATCGTCTTGCGCGAATGCAGGCGTGCACAGAAATGCGCTGACGCCTAGAGTCAGGAATAGTTTTTTCATTGGTCGTCCCCATACATTCAATTTTCTAATTGGCTAGATTATTTGGTGGGCTTATTCAAGCCATCCCGCAACAATTTAATGTGAACCCAGTCCTGCAAGGCATTCTTCCAGTTCTGCCAAATCTTCAGGTAGAGGCGATTCAAATTCGATAGGTTCACGGGAAGCCGGATGTATGAAGCCCAGAGTTTTTGCATGAAGTGCCTGCCGCCGAAAAGATTCCATGAAGGTGTTCAGCCTGATTTCTTGCGGATTTTTTGTGGTTTTAAAGGCGCGCTGTCGGCCATAAAGCGGGTCGCCCAGAAGGGGACAGCCTGAATGTGCCATATGGACCCGGATTTGATGAGTTCGCCCGGTTTCCAGGCGGCATTCAACTTTTGATACCAGCGGGGTTCCAACAGCGGATTTTGGCATTTGCCCGTATCCGTGCAGTCTTTTATAATTTGTAATGGCGTGGCGCCCGGTTTCTGAAATTTCCATATTACCCCAACTTCCCCGAACAACGGCTTGTTTCTTGCGGTTTTGGGGAGATCTTGCGAGCCGGCTTTCAAGTCTGCCTTCTTTATCTTGAGGTTGTCCTCTGACGAAACAAATATAGGCGCGATTAACGCTGTGTTTTGCAAATTGGTTTGAAAGATGCTGATGTGTTTTATCGTTTTTTGCGACGACCAATAAACCGGATGTGTCTTTATCTATTCGGTGAACAATTCCTGGGCGCGCAACACCGCCAATTCCGGAAAGAGAGTCTTTCGCGTGATAAAGCAGAGCATTCACAAGTGTGCCCGTTAAAGATCCTGGCGCAGGATGAACGGTTATTCCCGCGGGCTTATTGACCACGAGCAAATCCGAATCCTCATGTTTTATGTCGAGCGGTATGTTTTCCGCCTGAGGAATGGGGTCAGCCAGGGGCGGGATATTTATTTCAAAAACCTGACCGGGGATGACTTTTGATGAAGCACTTCTCAGCGGTAAGCCATCTACCAGGACGGCGTTTCCTGCAATCAGAGACTGGATACGGCTACGAGATAAATCAGCAGCAATTGACAACCATTTATCGACTCTTTGTCCAGCATCACCCTCCAATGCTGCAAATTTGTACGTTTCCGTCGTCATTTGCGGGTCTCTACTGGAATTTTCGAGCCGTATCAATGGTTGTGACCTTTGCGCAACAATCCTTAAAAATCCGCTTTAAGTACTTGAATCAGAACATGTAAAACGGTACGGCAATTTTATAAAAAATACGCGCCCGAACGGCGTCGGGAGAATATCAAAAAGTTTAACCACCTAATCCGGGGAAATTATGTTTAAAAATGCCATTTTAACCACCACGTCTATGACTCTTGTTCTGGCTGTTGCGATGCCCGCTTATGCCCAAGATGATTTTGAAGATGAAATCATCGTCACGGCCACAAAACGTGAGCAAACACTTCAGGAAATTCCAGTCGCGGTGACAGTGACAACTGCACAGACAATCGAACAGGCGAAAATCAGCGATGTACTGGATTTGCAGTCGGTTGTTCCTTCTCTAAGAGTGTCGCAGCTGCAAAACAGTACAGCCGTAAACTTCATTATTCGGGGATTTGGTAACGGTGCCAACAATCCTGGTATCGAACCTTCGGTCGGTGTTTTCATTGACGGTGTTTACAGGTCTCGCTCCGCGGCGGCTTTGTCTGACCTTCCAAATTTGGAACGGGTCGAAGTTTTGCGGGGACCGCAATCAACCTTGTTTGGTAAAAACGCGTCGGCAGGTGTTATCAGTGTGGTTACGGCAAAACCTTCCTATGATACACAGGGGTATGTTGAAGGTACCGTCGGAAATTTCAATCAGCGGGCTTTAAAGGGTTATTTTAGTACAGGTCTGGGAGACTCCGATGTAGCTGCGTTCAGTATAGGCGGTTCAGTTAATCAACGTGATGGCTATTATCGAAACCTTGAGCTTGATACAGATCAGAACGAGCGAGATCGCTGGGGTCTTCGTGGGCAGGCGTTGTTCGAGCCCTCTGATGATATATCATTTCGGGTAATCGCGGACTATGATAGAATTGAGGAAGTCTGCTGCGGCGTTGCCAACATCGTTGCAGGGCCAACGGCTGATATCATAACGGGCGGCGGTTCTTTGATAGCGCTGAACGGAGCTGTGGCGGCTTTGGGCGGACCTGCTGGGGTCTTGCTGACACCAGAACAGCTTGGGGGCCTAGGACAAAACTTGGTTCCAAATGCGCCTTTTGCCTATGAAGGCTTTTACGATTTTGATCCTGAAAATGAAGTCGAAAA
>CAYQNQ010000045.1:0-15400 GCA_964418815.1 uncultured Hellea sp. | reverse complement strand
TTAAATCAATGGGACCAATTCGAAATTTATGTGAATTCAAGCGGCTTATTTTGGGTGTATCCCGCCCCACGCGAGCGGCAATGATGGAGCGATTTTAAGCCGCCTAAGAATGTCCTCTTGCGCGATTAATCAGAGACTGAATGCCCCCTAAAATCCGTAGAAAATATCACAAAGATATCCTAGCGCGGTGTGTAAGGCTTATAACTCTTTGGGGTTGATAATGGTGTAAATCCTCGCACATTTAAACGTTCCCCGAGGGTGTTGTAGGCCTTTAACTTGTCCGCGCAAATATCTTTTCCTTTTAAACAACCTGTGTAATTCCCAGCTGTTACGTAAACAACGGTTTTGTAATTTTCTGTTGCGTACGCAATCGCTTTAGATGTGTTATCACGCGAAGCAATGCTTGCACTGGCTGAGTGTTTTGCGTTGGAATCAGGCGACCTATCGTCAAGATTAGCAACATTGTATTTCTGGTTGTTTTCGGTTAAGCCATTTTTCGCCGATATGAAAACGGCATAGGGTATTAAATCATCTTTGCTCAAACTATTTGAAGCAAGGATAATATAGGTCCGATTTGATTCGCCCGGAATCTTACCATCATAGTCAACCATCGCCTTTCCATCCAAGTTCGGAAATAGGGCTGAATAATCATACCAGTCATTCCCCCATATATTCGGGTCTGCCGCATGCCCTTGTCCAGCGCCAGTGGTTGACGTTGAATGAGAAGGTTGTGACGGCGTGTTAACATAATAGCCGAGATCGTCGGCGTCAGACCGTATGAGTGCGGTAAAATCCATCCCTACCGCCTGGGCTTTGGGCCTAAGATCCGAAAGGCACTTATTCTGTTTGCTTTTATCCTCAGGTGATGCCGCGTGGGAAAAGTCTCGAATTGAGGTCGGTCGCAAAGTCGTTTTACAGGCTAGAGCCGCCATCATAACGGGGTATTGTTGAGTGATGCGCTCCCGGGCGCCAACGATCTTTTCGAAATGTTCGGCTGCTAGTGCCGGTTTTTGAGCTGCCTTATAAGGTTCACCTTCAAAGGCTATAATCATCTCGCGCAAGTCGACTAACGCGCCGCCGTTTTCTGCCGCATCTGTTGGGATATCCTTGTTTATCATGATTTCGTATGCTGAAATATCGTCAAAGGCTAGGCAGCCCAGAATTTTCATTTCATCGCCCTCTTCTCCACCCCAAGATTTGCCGCCCCAAACATTATCATATTTGCGTCTGAAGCGCTGATCTTCATATCGGAGTGGCTCCATATAGGCGTAATTATATCCGGCCTCTAACGCTTGTTTCGCCGCCCGTAACGCGTATTTCTTCCTGCGTCCGTCTGTAACTTCACTTATGAGGTCTCCCGCCAAATCGCTCCGACTAATTCCGAGGACGCCTTTAGTCTTTTTCTTATAGGTACAGTCAAATTGCGCCTTATCGACCGTCTCGACCTGAGCCATAGCGGGGAACGCCATGAACATGCTACCTAATAAACCTGCTGTGATCGCTGTTTTGGTCGTCATGATAAACCCCACGTAAAGCTGTATGTTGTCATCATTAAACCTGAAAAATGAAGAAAAGGCAACGCATATACAACATTCGGCAAAGCTTTCTCATCGGCGATCGTGAGGCTAAAGTGTTTCATCCTCCCTTTCGGGTTAGCGTGAAATAATTCCGTCACTCTGGTTTCAGTGATCAGATAATTCCTGCAGACCTTAACGATTGCGCGGGCTTGTTTTGCCTTGTATGTTCTATGCGTATCCAAACAGGGGGATTCGAACATGTCTGATAAAGATAACGCCGTAGAAACACCGGAAGAGACTGACGTCACGAAAGCCTGGCAGGCGACGCAGGACCAAAAGGGCAAGGCGAAAAAACTTCGCCTCTTTGCCGGTTTGTCGTTCCTGACCGCTTTTGCCGGAGAAATTTTCGGCATCGTCATGCTGCTGAGGGACACATTTAATCAGGGCAATATGGCGCTGCTTATCGGTATTTTCGTCTTCGTTGCCATCTTTGCCATTCTCGGCAGCGTGCTTTGGAAAAAGGCCAATAGACATGATCCAGCCAGCAAAGCGGACGGGTTTAAATTCTTTGTGCAGAACCAGCTCGGCGCCATTTTGACTATATTGGCCTTCCTGCCGCTTCTGGCTCTCGTCTTTCTCGACAAGGACATGGATCCGAATACCAAGAAAATCGCCGGCGGTGTCGGCGTGGCTCTGGCGGCCCTGGCCACATTTATCGGCGTTGATTTTAATCCGCCTTCCGTCGAGCAATATACCGAGGACATGAATGCCTGCGCCGCCCAGATCAAAGCCAAAGAAGAGACCTCGGCTTGTTCTCCGGCCGTTGCCGCTCAGGCTCAGGAAATTGCTGAAGACTCAGCCAAAGTCGCGGCCGCAACCGGCGGTCAGGACGTGGTTTACTGGATTGCGCCCAAGGACGGCGCTGAAAAGTCATCCCACAATCTGGTCTTTCACCTCTGCGCCGATGTCAGCACGCTGCGCGGTAAAAATGTCCGTAGCGGATCGGTTACCGAAGCCTATGCCCAAAACGCCAAACGCCTGACCAAACAGCTCAAGTCTGAGCAGCGCCAGTGCGGATTCTTAGAGGCTGCCGAGTAAAATTCCCTCTTGGAAGTTTTCTCGTAGCTAGGCATACTGAAGACGCGGTCCTGTAAGGGGCCGCGGAAACACCCTAAAAATGCCTGGTTTGAGCTTTGGCTCAGGGGGGTAATGTTTCCCGTGAAGCCTTCACCGATTTACACAAAATTCGCGTTTTATTCTATTAAAAATAGCGTAAAAATATTTTGCAATGTTGCACGTGAAACATTCGGGTTTCGAGCCTTAAAAAAAATGACGTGACGCCATGGGTCCCTGCGGCCAATTTCCACTGTCAATTTTGCGCTGATCAGGCCATCATCCTTCCATGAAAATTGTCATTGCAGGCGGAGGAATAGGGGGGCTGAGCGCCGCCCTTTGCTGTCTGCATTTCGGCCATGAAATCACCCTCTTGGAAAAAGCCTCGGTGATTAAAGAGGTCGGGGCCGGCATTCAAATTTCCCCTAATGCCATGAAAGTCTTTGAGGCTCTGGGCCTTGAAAATGAGATCGCGGAAAAAGCCTTTAGCCCCGAACGAATTGAGGCCCGAATGGGGATAAGCGGCCGAATGGTTTTTACCATTCCTCTGGCGGCCAAGGCGAAGCAGCGATGGGGCTCACAATACTTTCATATCCACCGCGCTGATCTGATTGGGATATTGGACTTAGCCGCAAAAAAGCAAAGCCGGGCCAGCCTTAGATTGGGCGCGGAGCTGGCGCGCTACTCACAAGATGAAAGCGGCGTGACGGTACATCTGACGGATGGCTCACAGGTCAGCGGCGATATTTTGATCGGGGCTGACGGCATTCATTCCCAGGTGCGGGCGCAGATGAGCGGGGAGGAAAGGGCTGAATTTACAGGCAATGTGGCCTGGCGGGCTGTCGTACCTGTTAGCGAGCTTGGAGATTTTATCCCGCCGCCCACGGCCTGCGTCTGGATGGGTAAGGGCCGGCATTGCGTCACCTATCGGCTTCGCGGCGGAGAGCTGGCAAATCTGGTCGCCGTGACCGAGCGGGATGACTGGACAAAGGAATCCTGGACCGAGGAAGGCCGCCGGGAAGAGGCCTTGGCGGATTTCCAGGGCTGGCATCCGGTCATAACCACGATTTTAGGGAAGGCGGATAAGCTATATCGCTGGGCATTATTTGACCGTCCGCCTTTGGAAAAATGGGTCGAAGGCCGCGCCGCTCTTTTAGGCGACGCCGCGCATCCTATGCTGCCCTTTCAGGCCCAGGGCGCCGCTATGGCCATTGAAGATAGCTGGGTTTTGGCAAGAGCTCTTGCGACGAACACCCATCATTTCGGGGAGGCGCTCGATCAATATGGAGGTCAGCGCCAAGCCCGAACCGCTAAAATGCAAAGGGCTTCACGGGCCAATGCCAAAACTTTTCACAAAAGAACGCTTCTTAGTCAATTCGGGACTTACGGCCCCATGTGGCTCGGCGCAAAGCTCATGCCCGAAGCCGTCCACCGCCGCCAGGACTGGATTTACGGTTTCGATGTCACGGCGGAGTAAGGGCCTGTAAAAAGGGGCTTATTTCTGAAAATATGATCTCTTTATGCGAAAAAGAACATGCCGGGATAAAGGATGGTCCTGGTGGAGATTGGGGTGGGCAAAGTCGCCTCCCAAGTCTCTTTGCATGCCGATTTTTCTCATAACGGCTTGAGATGGGGTGTTTGCGGGGACAGTAAACGAGTAAATGGTGTGCATGGCCCAAGTCTCAAATGTGTATTTAAGAGCGGCCTTGGCGCCTTCAGTCGCATAACCGTTTCCCCAATAGTCTTTTGCCAGACGCCAGCCAATTTCATAACCGGGCGCCGGGTCCGCAAATGGCGCGTCAAAATTTATGGATTTGACCCCAATAAATCCGAGAAAGGCCCCATCGGATTTACGCTCTGTCGCCCAAAACGCCGGCTCGCCTTTCGCCGTCAATGCAATTTGATCGTCAACAGATTGATCGCTTTGGTCCGTTGTTCTGAGACCTCCGAGATATTCCATAACGTTCGGATCCGCGTTCATTCTGGCAAATGAAGACTTGTCTGACGGCTTCCAGGCCCGGCCGATCAGGCGGCTTGTCTCAAACAGCATTTGTCTTTCGTCCCTGTTCGATAGCCCAGCGCACCAGAGGCAGCTGGTCATTGCCGAAATAGAGCTTTTCGCCTTCGCCGAACGGGACGAAAATGGACGGCGATCCAAAGGCGCCGCGGGCTATGGCTTCATCGGTGTTTTTTCTCAGGTGATCTTTGCAGCTCTGTTGCTGCGATTGTCTTCTCATCGCTTCGCCGTCAAGCCCGATAGCATTCGCAATCCGCACCAACTCCTCCGGATCATCGAGATTGACCTGATGTTCATAATAGGCGTCAAATCCGGCTTTGGCGAATTTTTTCAAGGTCTTTTGGTCGTCCTCCAGCAGACAGCAAAACCGCATGGCATGAACCGAGCGCAGCGGAAAATGGGGGCCGGGAAAATTCATGGTTACGCCCGACCAGGCGGCCCAGTCCAGCAGGCTTTGATAAAACTGCTTCCATTTTGGCGTTCCAAAGTCCCGGGCCCGTTCTTCCGGGTATCCTGCATTGACCTGATTATGGATGCCGCCCACCAGAAAAGGCCGCCACTGAATAAGGACATTCAGCTCCTCTGCCATGGGCTGGATATTGTGAAAGGCCAGACATGTCCAAGGCGAGGACAAGTCAAAGAAAAAGTCTATGGATTTGGTCATTCGCCTAATAGTTCCTTGATGATTTCAGGCTGATTTTCAAATTGCTTTTTTAGAAATTCGAGGTCTTCCGCGAGCAGGGCATCCTGTCCGAGCTGGCGGCGTGACCGGATTAATCGCGCCCATTCTTCCGTCGTTCCGCCGCTGCTGCGAAGCCGCGCGGCCAGGCCCGAAACCATATTTTCAATCATGGCCTGCCGGTCTTCGGGCGCCATGTCGCCCGCGCGTTTTTGCGTCTCAATAAAGTTGATCGCCCGCGCATATTCAGTCTCGTAAGTTTCATTGCCAGGTGCGATTTGGGTAAGCCGCTCATAAGACGCGAGGGCTTCGTCATGTTGACCGAGCTTCATTTGGCTGTTGGCCAGTAAGCGCCACTCTTTCGGATCTGTTGATCCGGTTTCCTTAAGGCGCAATTTAAGCTCGGCAACTGTTTGAATAATTTGCAGATCTTCTTTGGAAATTTGTGACAGGTCCCGGAGGACAGCTTCAAACTCGCCCTTGATTTTTTCATCATCAGGATAAAGCGCCATGAGGTCTTTGTAAGCCGCAACCGATTGGGACAAAAGCCCTTCGGAATAGTAATATTGGGCTTTGAGACTATCTGCGTGTTTGCCCGTAAGTTCCGGGCTTCCCTTGAAGAAATAAAGCCCGGTGATTGCAATAAAGCTCAGAGCCATAAGGCCGAAAAGCCCGGTTCGCGAGACTCTGTCCTCTTTATCCGTCCAAAGCGGAGCAAACAGGAAAAATACGCTGACCAATATTGTGGCGATGAGGAGGAACCAGATCATGATGTCTTCATTATATCAAATTTCTCATATGTCACGGTGCATGATTGCTGCTAAGAGACGTCTATGATCCCATCCCAAAAACATCTGTTTGATATCCCCGAAACAGTGGCTTATTTCAATAACGCCTATATGTCGCCGCTCATGCATAGCGTGGTCGGCGCAATGGAAACAGGTATGGCGCTGAAGCAGCGCCCCTGGACCTATTCCTCCCATCAGTTTTTTTCGTTTTGTGAAGACGCGCGCACTCTGGCTGCAAAGGTTTTTGGCGGCGCGTCCGAGAGTGTCGCAATAATTCCGTCGGTCAGTTACGGTATACAAATTGCCGCCAATAACCTACCTTTGGCGCCGGGCCAATCCGTGCTCGCTTTGGAAGATCAATTTCCGTCCCATATTTATCCCTGGCAGGACAAATGCCGGCAGGTAAATGCAGAGTTTCGTCTATTGCCCACGCCGTCCGATCAAGACTGGACCTCTGTTTTGCTGGAGAATATCGCCTCGGACACAGCCATTGTCGCCATTCCGCAGACACATTGGTCCAGCGGCGCGACTATCGATTTGGTCAAAATCAGAAAAGCTCTGGACGAAGTCGGCGGGTTTCTGGTTTTGGATTTGACCCAGTCACTTGGGGCCCAGCCCTTTAATGCCCGGGAAGTGCGTCCGGACTTTACAATTTGCGCCACGTATAAGTGGCTCATGGGACCCTATACTATGGGGTTTATGTATGTGGACCCGCGCTGGCATGACGGCAAGCCGCTGGAGCGCAACTGGATTAACCGGGAGGGCAGTGAGGATTTTAAAGGCCTGACCCATTACCGCGATGAGTTACAGCCCGGTGCTCGGCGATATGATATGGGCGAGAAGTCCAATCCCGGCCAGCTCGGCGGGGCAAGCGCGGCGCTTTCGCAAATCCTCGACTGGGGCGTTGATAATATTGCCGGGACTTTGGCGCAAAAAACCGATCGGATTGAAACGGCGTTGGCAAAATTTGGGTTTACGGGTCCGCGCCGGGATCTGCGGGCCGATCATTATCTCGGGCTTTATCATCCGGATATCGATCTAAACGCGCTCATGTCTCACCTAGCGGGCGAAAAAATTTACGTATCTGCGCGCGGTCCGAACCTGCGGATCACGCCGCATCTATATTGCGATGATGGGGATGAAACCCGTTTGATTGACGGTATTCGAAGTTATATAAAGACGGCTTGATGAAGGATTTCGCATCTATCAATACGGCCATAGATCAAATGCGCCCAGATCTTATTCGCCTCAAAGCGGTTATGGACCGGGAACGCCGCCTGCCATTGGCAGATGCCGGAAAAATTTCCGAAACAGGTATATTTCGTCTGCTCACCCCCAAATCCATTGGCGGGCCGGAGCTCACGCCTTTGGAGTTTTTTAAAACCCTCGAGAAGATTGCGAGCGCTAACGCGTCTGTAAGCTGGTGCGCCATGATTGCCGCTACCAATGGACTGAGCGCTGCTTATCTGCCGGAAGATCAGGCCCGCCTTATTTTTGGCGGTCCAAACGTCATTACCGGCGGTGTTTTCGCGCCGCGCGGCAAGGCTGTCGACGCGGGGGATCACTATAGGGTCTCAGGGCGCTGGGCTTGGGGCTCAGGCTCGGCTAATTGCAGCTGGCTCGCCGGAGGCTGCACAGTTTGGAAAGATGGAGACATGCAGGTCCTACCGGGCGGCGGACCCGAGATTCGAATGATGATATTCTCTGCGGAAGAGGCGGCACTGATAGACTCTTGGAAAGTCATGGGACTGCGCGGAACCGGATCCGGAGATTTCGAAGTGAAAGATATATGCGTGCCCAAGACGCATTCCGTTTCCCTGCTCTCTGACAAACCGAGGGAAAAAGGGGCATTATATAAATTTCCGCTCTTCGGACTTCTGGCTCTGGGTATTGCAGGCGTGGCGGCCGGAAATGGATATCAGGCGATTAGCGATTTGCGAGACAGTGCGGTCTCTAAAAAGCTGCCCGGCGGGAAAAGCCAAGCCGATAAGGCCTATATGCAATCGGCCCTGGCTGAAATGGAGGCCGATTGGCAGAGTACGCGAGCCTTTGTCATTCAAGAAGTGCGGCGCCTCTGGGAAATCGCCAAAGTCTCCGATGAAATCCCAGTTAAGGACCGGGCGGCCCTGAGACTGGCCTGTACAAAGGCGACACGGACAAACGCGGATATTTGCCGGCGTGTTTATGAAATTTGCGGCGGAGATGCCCTGTTTGAAGGCAATGATATCGAGCGCCGGTTTCGTGATGCTTATGCCATGACCCAGCACATCATGACCGGGGCGGGGACTTATGAAATGGTCGGGCGGGTCATGCTGGATCGTCCGATTAATTCTTCGGTGATTTGATGTTTTTTGAGTGTTTTAACTGCAATTCATAGATGCACAGGCATATTTCTTGCACTATATAACCGCGCGTTGACGGGGTGTCTGAATGGAGGAATTCGTGTTGAAGCGTAGTGTTTTAACTTTGTCTCTGATTTTAGGTCTGGGGACAGTAGCCGTGCCGGCAGTGGCGCAATCAGATGTGAGTCCGGTGCTCTTTTTAGAAAGCGTGCCGTCGGACAATCCTGAATATAGACGTATGATGATTGTTTCCTATCTATCAGGCGATAGTATTCGCGTCTCCTATAAGGCTTATAACCGGACAGAATTTGCCCGGATTAACAATACAACAACCCGGGATATTCTGGCACAATGTGCCGGCGGTCCGGCCACATCATTTCGGGACATTCAGGCCTTTGAAAGGGCAGAAGCGCGCCGTAAGCGTAACGGTCAGCCCACGGTTGCCACGAAATTCTGCGTCAAGAATGTGAGCGGATGGGAATCCCGCGGGAACAGAAAGAAGTATCTGGACCCGATCTTCAACGGCATGCCATATGCGGCGTCTTTGAAAGATCGCAGCTAATTCTGTCCTAAACATTACAGCTTTTTTAATTGACCACAGTTGTAGTCTTTCTTATTGACTACAATTGTAATCAATTGAGAGAGCGATGAAAAAAATATCCCAAGCTGAACTGGACGTCATGGACGTTCTCTGGAGCGAAAGCCCTTTGGCCGCCAGTGATGTCGCGTCCCGGCTTTCCCGGAAAAACTGGAATATTCGCACGGTCAAAACACTGCTGTCGCGCCTGGTTGAAAAACAGGTCATCGATACCGCTAAAGATGGCCGCCGCTTTCTATATAGTCCGCTGGTTTCAAAAAAGGACTATGCCAATAATGCGGTCAGGCGGCTGTCTGACCGGTTATTCGGTGGCCGCGCTGCGCCGCTGGTGGCCCACCTTGCGGAGACCGATGGGCTGTCCGAACAGGACATTGCCGAGCTTGAGGCGCTTTTGCAGGAGCTTAAGCAATGAGCGCGCCGGCTATACTGGATTGGGCTATGCAGACCGGATTATCCATCTCGGTTCTCATCCTGTTTATTTTACTGGTCCGGAAGCCGGTCGCGAGACACCTCGGCGCCAATGCGGCTTATATGCTGTGGTCTTTACCAGTGATAAGATTGCTGTTGCCGGCCCTGCCGGTACTACCGGCGAAGCCGGAAGTTTTGACTCCGGTTGTGCCTTACGTTTTTGAACTCCCCTCTGTTATCGCCGCGCCGGCCGAGCCTATCGCGAAGACAATAGATTGGTCTGTTATGGTCATTGGGTTTTGGTTATCAGGTGCCTTCATCTGGCTTTTAGTCCAAGCTTATCGGCAAGCCAAATTTGATGCATCTATCAGACAAAATTCGCGGAAAATTAGCGGTCCTGTTAGAGAGAATATTCGCCAGATTGCTCGCCGGCTGGGTATGCGCCGCTTACCTGAAATCCGTCAGGCCCAAAATAATAGCGGCCCGCTTGTGTCGGGCCTCATCCGGCCGATAATAATATTGCCCGCGAATTTTGAAACAGGTTTTACGCCCGAACAACAGAAACACGCCTTCATACATGAGCTTTCTCACGTAAAGCATGGGGACTTATGGACCTCTGCAGCAGCGCTGATATTCCGGGCGCTTAACTGGCCAAATCCGCTGGTTCATTTGGCGGCCATACATTTTCGGGCAGATCAGGAAGCAGCCTGCGATGCCCGTGTTATTGCATTGATCGGCGATGATCGTTTCGCAAAATCTGCCTATGCCGATACATTGATCAGAGCGGCAAAGCTTTCCAATAATCCTGCCCCGATTCCTCTGGGCTTAACCATTAGCAACCCCCTTAAGGAGAGACTTATGATTCTCAAAAACAATCCCGCGAAACATCGCGGACTGCAGATTGCCTTCGCGGGTACTGCGGCTCTGGCTCTTTTGGTAACTGCGCCGCTGACCGCCGCGCAAACACCCACACCGCCGACCCCGCCTGATACCGGGATCACGGCAAAGTCTGTCGACAAACGGGTTATGAAGTGGGTGACCAATGAAAACGGCGTCGAAACCAAAAAACACATTGAAATCATCACAGAAGACGGCGTCACAACCGCGTGGGAAATCGACGAGATAGGAAACCGTATTCAGGTCCCTGTCGACGGTCTGAATATGCCTATGGATTTCGGATCACAAGGTGATGGTAAAATGCGCGTTATGGTCAAAAAACTGGGCGATGGACATAATATGTCGGAAGATGAGCTCGAGGCTTTAATCACGGGCGCTATGGAAGGCCTGGATATGGAAGAGCTTGCTGGCAAGGCCGGTCAAAGACGAATTGTTATCAAACGATCCGGCGATAATCAGGACATCGATATCATGAGTGATGATATTATGGGCGGACTTAGCGAAGGCAAACGGGTCGTTGTTATGGAAAATAATGAAACCTTTGACTTCGATACCGGAGGGGATAACAGCTTTTTCTTTCACGCCGGCGATCACCGAAAATTTGAATCCGGCATAATTGTCGATGTGGCCAGTCAAATGCTCGACGGCGTTAATACGGATGATATGGACCGGAGAACGCGCCGCAAAATAGAAGATGCGAAAAAGGCTCTGAAAGAAGCGCAGGAGGCTCTGGCTGAAGCCGACTAATCCACGGCTTTAGACAAAAACGGCGACCGATTGCATCCCTTCTGCGATCAGGTCGCCTTTTCGATTCCAAAACCGCATAAGCTGTGTGCAATATCCACCAGCTGCTGCATTCAAAATAGTTTCGATCTGATACCAGCCGTCATCGCTGCTCACATCATCGACCAGCATATTCATTTGCCAGTTCATGGAACTGATGGGGCCCATAGTCTTAAACATGGGAAAGGCAGAGGGCGGCATAACATCGCCAAGGCAGATAAAACTATCTGTACTACCCCAGGAAAGCGGATCCTTGTGCCGTGTCCAGCAGCGAATATAGCCCCGGTCGGAACCTGTAAAAGGACGGTCGCCTTCAATGTGGAGCAAGTCATAGTGATGAGCAAAACCAGGGACAGAGGCCAGATGTTCTTCGGGATGAAACGGCGGTGTGTCCTTTGGCGAAGGACAGTCCGGCATTGGCAGATCTTGCACAATGTGGGATTCTCGCGACTTGCCGAACATCAATGTCGCCATGGAGACGGTTTTCCCTTCCGCAAGTCCTTCGACCAGAATGGAGGAAACGTTTCTGCCTTGGCGCAAAAGCCTGGTTGTGAACGTAGGCGTTTCGGTGACCGGACCGACAAAGGTGATTTGCATGGACCGCAAAGGCGGCAGGTCTGCGTGGTCGCGGGTCGCTGCGGCCAGTGACAATCCTGCCGTTAGTCCGCCATAGACAGTTCGGCCCTGCCTCCAGCTGTCATCCAGATCAATTTCGAGTCCGGCGGTAACTTTGTCGGCCAGAGTGCGGAAGGGAGTCATTCGATCGCTCATGAAATATGCGTATCAGCTTTGAGTCTGAATTTATATGAAAATAATTGCATATAATTCATCGCCAAAAGAAAAGGGCGCTACAAGAGCGCCCAACAGTTGGAGGGGAATAAAGGTTTATACCTTATTCTCGACCGGCCCGGTGTGACCGAAGTCACGCTCGAATTTAATCCGCATTGGCTTCCGATTGCAGCTGCACGTAGTTCTGAATTCCCATTTGCTTAATCAGCTCCTGCTGGGTTTCCAGCCAGTCCACATGCTCTTCTTCGTTGGTAAGGATTTTTTGCAAAAGGTCCCGGCTTACATAATCCCGAACTTTCTCGCAGTGCTCGATACCGTCGCGGAGCAGGGGAATTGCTTCGTGCTCCAGCGCCAGATCACATTCAAGAATTTCCTCGACATTTTCGCCAATGCGGAGTTTTCCCAGATCTTGTAAATTTGGAAGCCCGTTTAAGAACAAAACCCGCTCTATGAGCTCATCGGCATGTTCCATTTCTTCGATGGACTCTTTGTATTCTTTCTCGGCGAGCTTGGATACGCCCCAGTCTTTGAGCATGCGGGCATGCAGAAAATACTGGTTGATTGCCGTAAGTTCGTTTTTCAAAGCCTTGTTCAAAAAGGCAATAACTTTTGGATCCTTTACCCGCATGTCTCATCTCCGTTTTCCGGTAAAAGACAGAAGGCAGAGGAGTCCGTCAACGAAAATTTCGGCGACTCATTCTCACTTGCGCAAAAAAGTGCGCGCCTGCAAATCATGTGCAAAAAATAAGGTGTTTTTGAAAATCAGTTGCGTAAAAAGGCTACTCAGCCGCGATCAGAGGCTCTGGGTGAGCGCACAATATGGCCAATCGTTCCTCGATTGATTCTTTGCATTGGCCGCAATTAAAGGCTCGGCCGCAATGATTCTGGACCTGCTCGGCAGTTCGGGCACCACAACTGGCTGCCTTATCAACAGCTGCCGTATTTATGTTATTGCAGACGCAATGGATCATGCTCTCTATATAGTGCAATTGAGAATGATTGTCAATTTTAACAAGGGAAAATTTGCAGTTATGGTTAATATAACGTAATCGGAAATATTTAAGGAGAGGCTATGGGCGCGGTTCAAAAATTGAATATTGTTGTTCTGGGAGCGGGGTCAATCGGCTGCTATCTCGGAGGCTATCTACAAGCCGCAGGTGCGTCTGTCGTTTTCATCGGGCGGGAACGCATGAAGTGGGAGCTTGACCTCAAAGGTATGACCTTGACCCATTTTCAGAGGCGTCCGGTACACATCGCCAGAGAAGCCGTGGATTATCGTCTGGATTATGAGGCCTTGGCGACCGCCGACGTCATTCTTGTGTGCGTCAAATCCCTGGACAGTCATTCCACCGCAGAGTTAATCGCGCGCCATAGCCATCACAACGCACTGGTTGTCAGTTTCCAAAACGGTGTTTCCAATGCGAGCACTATTCAGACGGTTTCGGGCCATAGAACGCTGGCCGCTGTCGTTCCGTTTAATGTGACCCTTGCTCGCCGCGCCGAGTTGCATTCAGGCACGGAAGGCGATTTGATTATTGAAGAAGATGCCGATCCCCGATTGAAAACACTCATCAAGGCTTTTCGCAAATCCGGTATGGGCGCAAAATCTGTGCGCAATATTGCGGATTTTCAATGGGGAAAACTTTTGATCAATCTCAACAATGCATTGAGCGCTTTGTCTGGCGGAACGCTCCGGCAAGGATTGGCGCAAAAATCCTATCGCCGGTTGCTTGCAGACATGATGGAAGAGGGGCTCCACGTCTGTAAAGGGGCTGGTTTTCACCCGAAATCGTTCGGAAAGGCTTCCATAGAAAAATCCATCTCGATCCTGCGCCTGCCCAATTTATTATTTGGTCCGGTGATGAAAAGCGTCATGAAAATTGATGAAAATGCCCGCTCTTCCATGCTCGATGATCTGGAAGGGGGGCGAAATTCGGAGGTCGATTTCCTCCAGGGAGAAATCGTTCGTCTGGCGCGCCAAACCGGCCAATTTGCACCGATCAACACAATCATCCTTGAACGCGTGAACGCCGCCTTCGCCCAGCATCAATCGCCAAAAATGAGCGGCAAAGACATGCTGGCCTTACTGGACGGTATTGTTTAACTTCTTAGAGTTTTTTAGAGACTTGTGGTTTCAATAAATACTGAAGTAATGACTCTTATGGCAACTCCAACTGAATACCGTAAAGACAGTGGTTTGTCCGAAGTTATAAAGGCCTGCGGGCTTAGTATATATTGCACTCTGCCAATACTCAGGGAAAGTCCTCCAGAAAAAATTGACTTAGTGATGTTAAAAGATGCCCAGCAACGGCAATTATGGATTGAACGCGTCGGCGATAAAAAGTTTGCTCGCGTTTTGGAGTTGGGGATTTATTTCGGCGGAAGTATTCCTTGGTTATATGAAGTTTGTAGAGCCGACTTTATTGTTGGATTGGATAATAGTAAGGACAAACCCAATATACGCAAAAAACTAGATAAATCGACGATTGAGAATAGCTATGCGTTATATTTCGACACAGATCAGTCTGATCGAAAAGCGCTGAATAAAATCGTCAATCGGCATTTCGGCGGGGAGCTGGATCTGGTCGTTGATGATGCTTCCCATCTTCTACATCTAACTCGCAAGTCATTCGAAATTTTATTTCCTAAGCTTCGCGCCGGGGGTCACTATGTCATAGAAGATTATGGATGGGCTCATTTACCCGCTGCAGATAGACGTAGGGAAGGCAAATTTCCATCCATGATTCAAATAGCGCTCGAACTCACAATGTTACTGGCGACAAATGATGGTTGGATAAAAGATATAAAAATTGATTCAAATACCATTACGATTGAGCGCGGAGATGCGCCATTGCCAAAGCCTTTTCGTATCAAAACCGTGGTCAGCAATTGGGCCGGGCTGGATATGAAGGATCTTCGGGCCCTAGGCGTTTTTAAGCCGTCGGTTCAGCAGGACTGATTATCCGCCGAGCGCCTCTTTAAGGGGGTCTTCCTGAGGCATGCCGATGGCGTGAAAACCGCCGTCCACATGATGGGTTTCGCCGGTGCAGGAAATGCCCAGATCCGAAAGCAGATAAAGCGCCGCGCCGGCCACGCCAACGACATCCGTATTATCCCGCATGGCGCTGGCCGCTTTGTTGAATTTGAACATATGACGTCCGGATCCGATCCCGGCCGCGGCCAGTGTTTTTATGGGTCCCGCCGAGATGGCGTTGACGCGAATGCCGCGCGGTCCGAGGTCGGCCGCAATATAGCGCGTACAGGCTTCAAGGGCGGCTTTGGCGACGCCCATAACATTGTAATTGGGAATAACGCGCTCGGACCCCAGATAGGTCATGGTGACCATGGCGCCGTTATCATTCATGATTTCGCTGGCACGCCGGGCTGCATCGACGAATGAATAAGCGGAAATATCAAGGGCGGATTTAAAGCCTTCCCGCGTCGTGTTCTCAACAAAGGATCCGGCCAG
>CAYQNQ010000044.1:0-15563 GCA_964418815.1 uncultured Hellea sp. | reverse complement strand
CCCGGCGCTTTCGATCCGGTTCGGATTGATGGCCGCTACATGATTGATGGCGCGCTCGTTAATCCAGTGCCTGTTTCAGCCTGCCGCGCACTTGGGGCCCACATGGTCATTGCTGTGAGCCTCAACGGTGATGCGTTTGGCCCCATCGGGAGCTCTCATGAACTCGACGTTGATGGAGAAGAGCCCGAAAAAGTCGATCCGTTTCAACTCGCCAGCCAGTCCATCAACAAGTTAAGACCTGACAGACTTCTCCTCAAAAGCATGATGGGCACGACCGCCGAAGGGAAATCCCCAAAGCTTGGGTCCGTTATGATGAGCACGCTCAATATTGTCATGGACCGGATATCACGGTCCCGCCTCGCGGGTGACCCACCCGACGTTTTTGTAGCACCGCGTATCGGCCATATCGGGATGATGGAATTCACCAAGGCGGACGAATTGATTGAGCGGGGCTATAGAGCCATGCAACGAGAAATCCCGCTAATACAGTCTGTAATAGAGGTTCTTAGCCAGATTCCTTCTGGGAATAATACCTAATCCGCTAATTTATCACGATTTTCTCTCGACTTTCGCCTCACGGGTGCAAAGCCTACTCGAATCCTTGAATCTGATTAGAACCGTTGGTTGTGTCGAAATTTCAAAATATACGGCCCTTTACAGCCAATGATAATTCGCCGAGTTTCTTGACACCAAGGGGCGATGCGGTGGGCTTTAATGCTATGCTTCGCGAACGTCAGCTGCAGCGTGAAATAAGCAAATCTGAACCTTATACACCTGTGGGAATGAATGCAGGTTTTTGGCTGTCATTATTAATATGGGCCGGGTTTTTCGGAACGATCATCTGGTCGTTTTATACTTCGCAGCCAACGGGAACACGAATATTCTCAGCTATTGGATTGATTTGGTCAGGATTGTGGACCCGCTATCTGGCGCTGGACCATGGCCAGCCGAGGCTCGCAGAATTCAGCCTTCTGACCTCCCTTATAGGATTTCTGGCGCTTACGATAACCGCAACAATACAGATGGGTTACCCATTGTCGTTTCCGGCTGGGCTGCTTTTATTTATTGGCACAGCTTTGCTGGTCTCACTTATCAATAATTCTATCACGGCTCTGACCTGCGCGGTAGCCGGAATTCTGTTCTGGGCTGCGCTTCAAATTGACGGGTTTCTGGAGTCCGGCGCTTTTACCATGGCCATCCCGGCTGTTTTAGCGATCTCCATCTTGCAGGCCATTCGATTGAAATCCGGCTTAACAGTCCTTGTTGTTGCTGTCATGGGCTATCTCTGGCTGGCCAGCGCCTCGTTTCTCGCATTTAATAATGGTGAATTGTCAGCTCTATATTTAGCGGTAGGCGCTGTTATTGTCGGTTGCGCTCATTTGCGCGCGGCGAAAGCCGCCGAAGATGAAGGTATGGATTTCACCCAGTGGCAAATAGCTTTTGGCTGGATGATCGCCAATGGTGCCTTACTGGTATTGGCAAAATACGGCATGGATCCCGCTGATCCCATTTGGCAGGCGTCTAGTGTTACAATTCCGTCCATGCGATTAGCCTGGCTTGGAATTATTGGAGTTGCCGGTCTTGTTTATATAGCAGGTTCATTAATCCGGGTCCGGCACCGCCGTATGAGCCTAGCAGGAACATGCCTGACCACACTCCTACTCTTCGGTCTTGCGCTTGGAGTTTGGAATATCGCTCAAACCGAACAGTATTTCAGCGCCTTTGCAAAAGTGCCCCTTTACCCGTTTGCAGGCCTGGTTCTGTTCGGAATCGTAACCGGGAACATTTTGTTTTTTGTAGCGAACGCGTTCCGACGTTTTCATTACGGCAAGGTCATCGTCGGCCTATTGGGCGTTATGGCCCTAGCTTACGCCGCGTCAGACATAGATCTGACTTATCAGGAAAATTGGGTATATTGGATGTTGGGTGCAATGGCATCGATGATGCTATCTCTTCTAGCCGTCGAGCCTCAACTCAAGAACGATACAGACCCTGATCTGCGCACCAGTGTAAGCAGCTCATGAACCAAAAGCGCACCATATTGGGGCTTTTGATGACCGGCATTCTGCTTGCCGGATTCCCGCTTGGGGCCATAGCTCGGCACAATTTTATTCAAGAGCAAGATGTTCGCATTGAAGTGATGTCGGCCATCTCTCCCAGAGTCGGTGCTGAAAATTTCAATATTTGGTCGGAACTTAATTTTCTGGATCTGACCGAATTGTCAGGTGGCGATAATTTTCTTCGCGGACAAACAGTTTACATCCACATGTCAAAAGGACCGGATGAGGTTGCCTATCCATTCGCCATCACATCAGACAAACCCGTTACAAATGACAGCTCGGTTTTCTCCATTAAAGGTAAAGTCACGGGCCGGGAAGATAATTCCTTACAGGTCAGATATAATTTTGAAACATTTCTCCCGCCAAAAGACCTCAAAAAGATCATAAGACAAAACCCAAATACCCCGTCCAGCGTGCATTTGGCGATCAATGAACAAGGTGTTCCACGTCTGGTCAGCATAGAAGTGGGCGGAGAGCTGTTTCCTTATCGGAAACTCGAAATCTCTTCATTTAAGGGAAACGCGAAATAACCCCCGGTTTTCCATGATTATTTCACCGGACTGACTGGCAGCCGTAACAAAAATCCGGCATAGTCTTAAAAAAGCACTCAGGTATAAGAATGGAAAACATCGCGGCGCAAAACTCTCACCCGTGGTTTGTTGAAGTTGCGGGTCAAATTTACGGGCCTTACGAGACCGGCCAAATGCTGGCCTTCATTCGCGAAGGCCGGATTGTTCCCGATTCCAAAGTTTCCCAAAATCCGGCGGGAAATTTCGGAGCCGCATCGCAGTCTGTTTTATTTCAGCCAATGACAACAATTCATAATCCTGCGCCCAGAAACCCGGTTCCGCAGGTGCCCCAATCCACTGTGTTTCTGGTTATGGCCGAGATCAGCTCCGACCAGGCGATGCCTTTTTTACATCTAATTCAGAGATTGGGGACAGCGCAGCGCATTGGTGATACAGTATGGCTGCTTCGAGCCACTATGGGGATCGACATGCTAAGAGATCAGTTATCCGCGTCTCTGACCCGGCAGGACCGGCTGTTTATTATGGATAGCTTTAACAATAAAACCGCCTGGCATAATATCGGCGCCGACATGGATGTACGCGTTCGGGCACTCTGGGAAAACAGGTAGATGGCGGGAAAATCGCTGATTGCTCAACCGGCTATCAGGACAATTCTTTCAGATCCTGTTCAAACCGCTCTGCATTTTTGACATAAACCTCAGCATTTAGTCTGAGCATGGCGATTTGGGATTCGTTTAATGTCTTTATAATTTTTCCCGGCGCGCCAATGACCATGGAATTATCAGGGATTTCTTTATTTTCAGTGATGAGCGCGTGAGCACCGATAAGGCAGTTCTTTCCGATTTTCGCACCGTTAAGCACGGTAGCCCCTATCCCGATCAGGGAATTATCACCAATGGTACATCCATGCAGCATGACCCGATGGCCAATAATAACCCCTTCACCAATATCCAGCGGACATCCGGGGTCGGTGTGCAGAATTGAATTATCCTGAACATTGGACCGTGCCCCGACCTTAATGGGTTCATTATCACCGCGCAGCACGGCCCCGAACCAGACTGAGCTGTTTTCCGCCAAATGCACATTTCCAATAATAGATGCGCTTGGGGCGACCCAGGCGCTCTCGTGCATTTGAGGCACTATGTCCCCGAGCTGATAAACGGGCATTACTGACCGTCCAAATCCTGCTGGAGGATTGAGATATTCAAATCATAGGAAATATCGTCAGGGTCCTCATCATCTATATAGAGAAGCCCCAGTATTTCGTCATTGAGATAGACTTCGACGCTATCGGCGACTTTGCGCGGTTTGATGGTAACCGCTTCTGTTCCAAGTCTCTTGCACAGGTAATTTCGAACCGAAATGATTTGTTCCGGGGTCATGCCTTGTCTCCTAATGAGTGGTCCATTGTCTGGGCCGGGTTTTCTTTGCAGGTTCCCGCCACAGGTTTGGCAGGTACACCCGCAACCGTGCATTTACTAGGAACAGGTTTTAGAACAACGGAATTTGCCGCGATTTTCGCACCGTCACCGATGTTTATATTTCCAAGGACACTGGCCCCGGCTCCAATCAATACACCGTTTCCTATTTTGGGGTGACGGTCTTCATCAGCTTTTCCGGTACCGCCCAATGTCACGCCCTGAAGGATGGAACAATCATTGCCGACAACGGCGGTTTCTCCCATGACAAATCCAGTGGCGTGATCAAGCATTATTCCGTATCCGATCCGGGCGGCGGGATTTATATCAACGCCGAAATTTTCAGAACTGCGGTTTTGTAAATGAAAAGCGATTAAATCCCGACCGTCCTTATAGAGGGCATGGGCGCATCTATAGGTTTGAACAGCCATATATCCTTTAAAATACAAAAAAGCCTGTAAGCAGGTTCGGCAGGCCGGGTCCCGGTCCATCGTCGCCAATAGGTCCTTTGCAGCGCTATCGACTATAGACGGGTCCAGATCAATGGCGGCGGATAAAACGCGCCTGAGTTTGAGTGTGGTAAAATCTGTCGTCGCCAGCTTATCCGATAAGTGATTTACCAAAGCAGTGCCGAGTGTCTCCTGCTCCAGGATAGTCGCATGTAAAAATGATGATAAAGCCGGCTCTTTTGTGGCATAAGTGGCCGCTTCCTTGCGCAGGCAATCCCAAGCGCAAATATCATTTTTGCTATCTGCGGCAATATTCAGTCGGCCCATGGCTGTCTCCTCTTGAATAAAAGAAATAGTGCGCCTTTTTAAAAAAGCAAAATAAATTTATGTTTATCCGCGCCCGCGATAGGGTTGCACGCCCTGATCCGGCACCCATAATCCGTCCGGAATTTGGCCATGCTGATAAAATACATCAATAGGGATACCGCCTCTTGGATACCAATAACCGCCAATGCGAAGCCATCGGGGCTTTAGCTCTTTCACGAGTCGCTGCCCAATACCCGTTGTGCAGGCTTCGTGAAAATCCCCGTGGTTCCTGAAACTGCCCAGATATAGCTTAAAAGACTTAGACTCGACGATCCATTCCTCCGGACAATAATCGACGACCAGATGCGCGAAATCCGGCTGCCCAGTGACCGGGCATATAGACGTAAACTCCGGGCAGGATAAGCGAATCAGATAGGGCTCTTTCGTCGGGCTTTTTACTCGGTCCAAAACAGCCTCAGACGGAGATGCCGGTAGAGCGGATTGGCCGCCCAATTGTCCAAGTTTCGAATAGTCAGATGAATTCATGCCGCGCCCCTAGCCTTTTAGCCAGCCCGGTTCAAGGTTTGGTTGGCGAAGCCTTTGCCTGCTTACCCCTAAACCGGCCGGGTATTAAATTCCGCTTCATCAGATATTTTTGGCCGGGAACTTCCACGAATTTTTGGGTTAAATGCGACGCAACAATCACGCAAAGCAAATAAGGAATTAAATAAAGGTCACCTAGAATTCCGGATTCAAACCACCGCTCGCCCAAAAATCTGGCAACGACAAATGTAGCAAACGCATAGAAAAACACAGAGATCAGCATATGCATCATGTAGACCGAATAAGAAATTTTCGCGAGATATCTGAAGAATCCCTGCATCATGAACCTGGAAACAATCCCTTTGTCAAAAGCGAACACGAGGACAAAAACAAATAGGACTGGTGCTACAAAAAACTGAAGTTTACCCGGGCAATAAATGACGAATATTGTGCTGCCGGCGAGCGCAGCAATCTCAATCAGACTTCCAAATCCAAACCCTATTTTTTCGTCGATAGCTTTGGATTTAATCCAAGCGTATACTCCGGCAACGACCACGCCCGTATAAAAACCGGCAATACACCGCAAAAAAGCATAGTCATAGGTGATATCCATATTCGGTTTTAATGTGGATAAAATCCAATAAATAGCGCCTATTGCCACCCCAACCGCACCGAAATGCCAGAATTTTCGCAGAGGCTTCCAAATCAATAGCGCGGCTAAGGTGAAATAAGCGAAAAATTCAACACTAATTGTCCAGCTTGGAACATTAAATGACGTATGGTCATGAATCCCCATAGCATGAGTCAGCGTCAAATTTGAAACCAGCGTTGATAACGACTCTTGCGCGCCGCTCTGAAAAGGCAGGATTTCACCGGGATCATGGTGAGCCACACCAATGGCATGGAAAAACACTCTGAGACCTGCAAAAACGACAAACAAACCCAGAATGAAAAGATGCAGCGGATAGAGCCGCGCAAATCGTCTTTTTATAAATTTCAATCCATCTTTGCCGGATTTGATACGGTCTGCATACAAGGTGTATAACAAAAAGCCTGAAAATACGAAAAACAAATCAATGATAACAGGCCCGTGGTTGAAAAAAGCAGAGCTGTTGATGTTCGTGAACCAGAACGTGTGATAGATCGCAACAAATAGAGCCAAAAGACCGCGAAAGCCGTCAAGAGCCCCAAAAAAAGGCGCATTAGCCGTTTGCCCTTTGCTATGTTTTGAACCTAAATCCACCAAATTCTCCTGATTTCGGGGCTAAATTGAAAAATTTTCGTCGAAATCGTCTTGTCAGGTGAATTTAAGGGCGCGCCGCAAATATACAGTTAACGCGCGGCAAAAAAATGCAATTAGAAAAATGCCTGAATGCCGGTTTGTGCCCGGCCTAAGATCAATGCGTGGATATCATGGGTGCCTTCATAGGTATTCACCGTTTCCAGATTCATCGAATGGCGCATGATATGGTAGTCCTCTGAAATACCGTTTCCGCCGTGTATATCGCGGGCCACACGGGCAATATCCAGAGCTTTGCCGCAATTATTGCGCTTCATCAGACTGATGCTTTCCGGAGACCAGGCTCCGGCATCAAGCGCTCGGCCCAGCGCCAGAGATCCCTGCAATCCCAAAGCAATCTCGGTCTGCATATCGGCGAGTTTTTTCTGCACGATTTGGGTCGCAGCAATAGGTTTTCCAAAAACTATGCGTTCCAGCGCATATTCCCGCGCAGCGTGCCAGCAAAATTCTGCGGCGCCCATGGCTCCCCAGGAAATTCCATAGCGGGCTTTATTCAGACAGGAAAAAGGACCTCTTAACCCTTTGACCTCAGGAAAAATATTTTCTTCCGGGACAAAACAGTCATCAAAAGCCAATTCACCGGTAATGGAAACGCGCAGGGATAATTTTCCTTTGATTTCAGGCGCCGTAAATCCGTCCATTCCCTTTTCGACAATAAATCCCCTGATCTCGCCATCAAGCTTGGCCCAAACCACAGCCACATCCGCGACCGGCGAGTTTGTAATCCACATTTTTGTACCGTTTAATAAATACCCGCCCTGAACGGCCTTGGCCGTCGTGCGCATAGCCCCCGGGTCAGATCCGCCGTCCGACTCCGTCAAGCCGAAACAGCCTACCATTTCACCGCTCGCCAGTTTCGGAAGATATTTTTGCTTTTGTTCCTCTGTGCCGAAGGCCTCAATGGGATACATAACCAGTGAACTTTGCACGGACATCATAGAACGATATCCACTATCGATCCGCTCAACCTCGCGGGCGACCAGGCCGTAAACCACATGGCTGGCTCCGATGCCGCCATATTCTTCGGCCACCATCGAACCGAGCAGTCCCAGCTCGCCCATTTCGTTGAACACTTCCCGGTCAAAGCGTTCTTCCCGGTTGGCAGAAATAACGCGCGGAAGCAGTTTATCTTCACAATAACTCCGCGCGCTATCGCGGATTAAGCGTTCTTCCTCGCTAAGCTGACGATCCAGAAACAGCGGATCCTGCCAATTATGCTTAAGGTCTGAATTGGTTTTTGCCATATGCTTTTCTCGATTTTTAGGCTTAGTGATGGGCCTTAACAGGCCCGCGTCTGGTTTGCATGAGCCCAGGATTGTGACTCCAATAGGCTATGGCTTCATCGGGACTCAAATCAAGACGTTTGTAATCTTCATCAGCTAACAGAATTCCCCCGTCTCCTGCGCTTGCATAGCACAAGACGGCCCTAAAGTCAGAAACCTCGCCCGCGCTCACGAGATGAGGTTGACCGCCTGAAATGGATGACACGGAAACAGCCGTTCCAACACTGCGGTTCATAATCGTTCTGATTGTATCCCGGTAGGCATAAACGATGGGGCCCGCATCAAACAGATCAATTGTGCCGGAGAAAATAAACCCTTCCGTTTGCAGCATTCTCATAGCCGCATTTCCGGAAGGATGTGGCTGGGCAATCGTCGCCCGCACATTCATGGGGAAACCGGACAGGTCGATCTTTCCAATAGGGACGATATCCCCCAGCGCGTCTGGATTTCGGTCAAAATACTCTGTGTCGGCCTCTAGAAAGGATTTTTCGAGTTTGTCCTTATACAGATAATCATAAAGAGGGCTGCCCTTACGGCCACATATGCCGCGAAGTTCGGCAATAACGGTATCTCCGAACCTCCAGGGCTCTGTTGCCATCAAAAGATATCTGGCTTTGGATAAGTATTTTCCCAGCCCAAAGGCTCTAAAATCCGGATGGAGAAATAATGACCCAACTTCGGTTGCGCCTGTAAATCTGGAAGAGGCCACCAGATATTGGTCGAGCCCCTCACCGATAATATCAAAATTGATAAACGGGCTCTCCACGCCGATTTGGGTTTTTACGGCCGCGCAGCCAATGAGCAGCTCTCCCTGATACATGCCAAGCAGGTATTTATGCGGTTTTTCGATAGGTTTGGTTCCCGCAAAACTGTCAACAGACGTCTGTATATAATCCAGCAAAAACTCTCGGCGCGGCTGTAGGCTGGAAATGCCGCCGCTTGAACGCGTGACCATATCCAGAAGCATATCAACATCTGAAGGTTTGGTCGGCTCAAGCCGTATATCGTCCGGAATTTTCCTGCTCATATCAACTTACTCGAATCAATATGAAATAATCACGGTGAAAAAGGTAATTTTTTGCAAACAAAAACCTCCTTGTCGGAGGTTTTTGCCTCAATGCGCGCCCCAATTGAGTGGTTATGACGTAACACACTAAATTCGAAGCCTCAATAGCTTAAACTAAACGGCTTTGATTGAGCGCAGCGCGAATAAATCCGGAAAATAAAGGGTGTGGATCAAAAGGCCGGGATTTGAGCTCCGGGTGATATTGCACCCCAATGAACCAGGGGTGAGATGGTATTTCCACGATTTCAGGCAAAACGCCGTCAGGCGATAGCCCGGAAAATAGAAGTCCCGCTTGTTCGAGTTTTTCTTTGTAATCAATATTAACTTCAAACCGGTGACGGTGGCGCTCGGATATTTTACTGGTCCCGTATTCCTCGGCAACAAGAGATTTTTTAATCAAATGAGCGGGATAAGCCCCAAGGCGCATGGTCCCGCCTAGATCCGTATCCTCGTCTCTTTCAACTTTTTCATTGCCTTTCGTCCATTCAGTCATGAGGCCGACAATCGGGGTCCCGTTCTTGCCAAATTCGGACGACGAGGCGTCTTTGATACCGGCAAGATTGCGGGCCGCTTCGAGAACGGCCATTTGCATCCCAAAACAAATTCCAAAATAGGGCAGATCAGATGTTCTCGCTATATGCGCGGCTTTGATCTTGCCCTCTGTGCCCCGTTCACCAAATCCGCCTGGCACAAGAATTCCGTGCACACCTTTTAGCAAGGACCCTGTGTCGTCAGTATTTTCAAAATCTTCGGCTTCCAACCAACGAATATTTACCTTCACCTGATTAGCGATGCCTCCATGCACCAAGGCTTCAGAAATGGATTTATAGGCATCGGGCAGAACCGTATATTTACCGATAACCGCAATGTTAACTTCCCCGTCCGGGTTTTGTAGATTGTGAGAAATTTCCTGCCACTTTGTCAGATCAGCGGCTGGAGGGTTTTCAATCCCGAATATGGATAGGACTTCCGCATCTAATCCTTCCGCGTGATAGGTCAGCGGCACGTCATAAATCGATTTTGCATCCAGTCCTTGAATAACCGACGTCTCACGTACATTGCAAAAACGCGCGATTTTTTTGCTATCATCGTCGGATATCCGGCGATCCGCCCGGCACAGCAGAATATCGGGCTGAATTCCGATAGAGCGCAGTTCTTTGACACTGTGCTGTGTCGGTTTGGTTTTCATTTCGCCGGCCGCTTTGATGAATGGCAGCAGCGTAACATGCATAAACAGGGTCTGGCCCCGGGGCAGTTCCTGAGACAATTGCCGGAGCGCCTCGAAAAACGGCAGGCCCTCAATATCGCCGACCGTACCCCCGACTTCACATAAGACAAAATCCACATCTCCCGCATCGGACAGCACAAATTCTTTAATCTCATTCGTCACATGGGGAATGACCTGAACGGTCGCGCCCAGATAATCGCCGCGCCGCTCTTTTTCGATAATATTGGAATAAATGCGGCCCGTCGTAATGTTATCGCCCTGCGTCGCAGAAACCCCAGTAAAACGTTCATAATGGCCGAGGTCCAGATCAGTCTCAGCCCCGTCATCAGTCACATAAACTTCGCCGTGCTGATAAGGCGACATGGTTCCAGGATCGACATTGAGATAAGGATCGAGTTTCCTAAGACGGACTTTATATCCGCGCGCCTGTAAAAGGGCTCCCAGCGCGGCTGACGCCAGGCCTTTCCCGAGTGAAGAGACAACCCCTCCGGTTATAAATATATATCGCGGCATTGCCGGTCCATTCTCTCGAACCGGCTAACTGCACAAACGCTTATTCGTCTTGCGGTGTCTCTGCCGGATCCTCTGGCGTTTCGTCAGCGATGTCTTCGGAATTGGCTCCCGCGTCTGTCGCTTCTTCATCGTCAGCTAACGGGATTGTCGTTTCGCCCGAATCGGATTGCCCCGTCAAGAGCTCTTCGGCAGAAGGTGTCGAATTTTCTTGTGAATTATCAACAGCCACCACTTCTTCGGCTTCCTGAATGAGGTCGCGCTGCTCAGCTGCGCGTGTCATGATCACTGACAAGACTAAACAAACAAGTAGAAAAATCGTTCCTAATACCCATGTTATTGTTTGAACGGAGTTCGCCGCTGATCGGCCGCTCATGAAGCCGCCGCCTCCACCGCCGCCGCCACCAATACCCAGCGCGCCGCCTTCAGAGTGCTGAATCAAGATAAAACCGGTCATTATCACGCTGATGATCAGCAATATGATGAGGAGTACAGTGTCCATTTTGGTCTCTTTTCTCGCGAATAGCGCGCGCATTAACTTAAAAGCCCGCCGACTTAAAGAGCTAATTAAGGCTCGATGTCGAAATTACAAGGTATGCACTAACTATCCTGCGGCTTTCGCAATTGCCGCAAAGTCCGCCATGTCCAGGCTCGCCCCGCCTATCAGCGCCCCGTCTACATTGTCCGTCGAAAGTATTTCTGCGGCATTGCCCGGCTTGACGGAACCTCCGTATAAAATTCGCACATCCAGTCCGCAAATCCCGCGAATGTGCGCGTGCATTTCCTCTATATCTTTGGCTTCGGCGACCTTACCAGTACCGATAGCCCAGACGGGTTCATAAGCGATAACATAGGATTTCGCCTTGTCCGGAACGCTCCCGGCCAATTGCTGCTGAACAATGTCTTTGGCCTTTCCGGCTTCGCGCTGCTCAAGGGTTTCGCCCACACAAATGATAGGTGTCAGCCCGGCGCGAAATGCTGCCTTGGCTTTGTGTTGCACGTTTTCATCGGTTTCTCCGCCCGCCCGGCGCTCGGAATGGCCCAGGATGACGAAAGATGCGCCGCAATCTGCCAGCATTTCGGCGCTCACTTCGCCCGTATGGGCGCCTTTTTCGCTGGCATGACAATTTTGTCCTCCGACCAGAATATTGCGGGCGGCGCTGGCCACAAATAACTCCCGAATAAAAGGAAATGGCGGACAGATTAAGACATCAATATGAGTCCTGTCGGTGCCGGCAAATATACGATCAAATCCCGCCGGCTTTATGGTCCAGGCTTGGACTCCGTTCATTTTCCAGTTTCCTGCAATGAGTTTGCGCATTTTGACTCCTGGTTTTCGGCCTATGTTGCGTTTTTATCTTTAAATCGCAAGTCAATTGCTTGCGGGCAGCTAAAGGCATAGTTATGTAAGGCGAAATTTAAGGAAAAACACATGGCTGAGTCGCGCGCGGGTTACCGCAATGTCGTTGTCGGAATATTGATCGGGCTTTTGGTTCTGGCCTTCGCCATGTGGGGGGTTGAAGATGTATTCGATCCACAGGCTGGCAATTCGGTTCTGAAAATCGGCGAAGAAGAAGTTTCCTCCAACGAGTTCCGACGTGCCTTTGACCGCGAAATGCGGGCTATTGCTGATAGAGAAGGGAAAAGCCTGACCAATGAGCAGGCAGCGGCGCGGCGTATTCCGCAGCAGGTGATGAGCCAACTTCTGTCACAAAAAATTCTGCAAGTTGACGCAACCGATCTGGGCATTGGCTACAATGCCAAGAGCGCCCGAAAAGACCTGACTGAAATGGACGTCTTCAAAGACCCAATCACTGGAGAATTCAGCGCGGCTCAAGTCGATCAGGTCATGGCCCGGCAAAACCCGCCCATGTCGCGGCGTCAATTCGCTGATGAACTTGTCGCGCAAATGCGGCTTGGCCAGACGCTGCCGGCTATAACCCGCGGGATTGAAGCCCCCGGTGAATATGCTGATACGTTTTATAACTACGTAAGAGAAACCCGAGAAGTCAGCGTCATGACACTTAGCGAAAAAGCCGTCGATGCGGCGCCGGAACCCACAGACGAACAGCTTCAGACCTTTATTGATGAAAACATCATCAAATTTACTGAGCCTGAATATCGCCGGATCGCTATGATCCGTATGGAGACCACGGATTTCGTCCACATTGATGATATAGATCGCTTTGGTCTTGCCTCGGAAGAAGCGGCGCGCGGTGCTTTCAACAATATCTTTATTGCGGATGAAGAGATTGATTCCCAATACGAGATAAAAATCGCTTCAGAAGACCTGGCCACACCGGCCACCCGTTCTCTCACCGTCTACCGGGGCGATAATGAGGACACGGCCAAGAAAATTGCCGCCAGCGTTAAAGAAGGCCTGACCTCACAGGAAATCCAAAATCTTTATGGCTTGAATGAACCTACGACTTACACGGATGTAGAAGCCAGCGACATTATCGACCCTGAGGTGGCCGAGGCGGCTTTCGAAATGCAGGAAGGCGACTCGCGGGCTCTCCTCGGCGGGCTTGACCAATGGGTCGCCGTCAATGTTACGGGCGCTGCGGAAGAATTTAAACCGGCCCGAGACTCGGTTGAAGATGAAATTATCAATGAAATTTTCGAAATCAAAGTGCAAAACGAGATTTACGACCGCATGGATCTTATTCAGCGCGAGATTGAAGACGGCAGATCTCTGGAAGAAGCAGCCGAACTCGCAGGCCTCCCCTTTAGTCACCTGCCATATGTCAACCGCTTTGGCGCCACACAGGATGAATTGACCCTACAAGGCTTAGGCCGACTACCCGGTGTCGCTACAGACCAGGAAATCCTGAAAACGATTTTCACCGCCAATCCGGGACTGGAAGTTGATATTTTCGACACAGCAAAAGGCGGACAGGCCATTTTGAGGGTTGATGATGTCATTGAGGAAACCCCGAGATCTTTCGAAAAATCAAAACCTCTTGCAACGATTATGTGGAAAGAAGAGCAGGTCGAAAATGCGCTCGATGATCTCATGCACACGCTCGGAGACCGCGTGGCCGACGGGGAGACATTGAAAGACATTGCAGATGAAATGGGTGAAGCTGCGACCTACAAGACCTACACACTCACCCGTTTAGGCGGTCAGGCGGAGATCGGCAATCAGCTTTGGGGCGAGTTGATCGAAGGCGAAAATGGAGATGTTGCGCGCGGGCCAGGACCGCAGAAACTATCTCGGCAAGTCGCTGTCCTGGATAAAATTGTTCCCAATCAGGAAGACATTCCGGAACAGGAACTGACATTCATTCAGGATCGTCTGCAGGCAGAATTGGCCGGAGATATTTTGAAGGCTTATCAGGAAGCCGTAACAGAAGAAAATCCGTATAACGAAAATCAAGATCGCGTCAGACAAGTCCTGGGGATTGAAGCGCCTGCGCAATAATGCCCAGTCATATCAAACCTGAATTTTCCCGGTTTGAGGAAACTTATGGGACTGGCAAGCCCCAACTCGTTTATGCCCGTGTGGTCAATGACCTCGATACGCCCGTATCCGCCTATATGAAAATTGCCAAAGGCAGACCCTACGCCTTTTTGTTTGAAAGCGTTCTGGGCGGAGAGCAGCGCGGACGCTATTCCTTTATGGGATTTTCACCCGACCTGGTCTGGCGCTGTTTCGGAGACAAATCAGAAATCGCGCGCGGCATAAATTCCAATGAATTCAAATCAATACCCGGAAAACCTGTTGAAACTTTTCGGGCTGTTCAAGCGGAAAGTGCCTTTGAGCTGCCTGCCGAAATGCCGCCCATGGCCTCAGGGCTGTTTGGCTATATGGGTTATGACATGATCCGCCAGATAGAAGACATTCCGTCTGGAAATCCTGACCCCATCGGCACGCCTGATGCGATTATGGTACGCCCGACAATCCTGGCCGTTTTTGATCAGATTGCCCAGGAAATCCTTATCTGCACGCCGGTCTTTCCGTCAGGATTATCCGCTGACAAGGCCTATAAGGAAGCGGCCGCCCGGCTTGACCAAACGGTCGCCGACCTGCACCTGTCCGCTGGCGGTCAATCCAAACCGCAGGCGGAGGCTGTAGCCATAGAGCCTAAGCTCGGCACAACAGCCTCCACTTTTAAAACCCGGGTCGCCAAGGCCAAAGACTATGTGGAGGCTGGTGATGTGTTTCAAGTCGTCATCGGTCAGCGCCTCGAAGCGCCCATGCCGGCCAGCGCCTTTGCCCTTTACCGGGCTCTGCGGCGCATGAACCCCTCGCCCTTTCTCTACTTTCTGGAATTTGAAGATCATTCGATTGTGGGCTCCAGCCCTGAAATTCTCGTCCGCCTTAGAGACGGCAAAGTCACGATACGTCCCATCGCCGGCACAAGACCGCGCGGAAAGACCGCCGAAGAAGATATCGCCAACGAAAAAAGCCTGCTCGCCGATAAGAAAGAATGCGCCGAACATCTCATGCTGCTGGATCTTGGCCGAAATGATGTGGGCCGCGTTTCTAAATCCGGCACCGTCACTGTTACCGAAGAATTTATCATTGAGCGCTACAGCCACGTCATGCACATCGTCTCCAACGTAGAAGGCGAGCTGAAGGACGATTACGACGCCCTCTCAGCCCTGTTCGCAGGCTTCCCAGCGGGCACGGTGTCAGGCGCGCCAAAGATAAGAGCCATGGAAATCATCGAAGAGCTCGAGGACGAAAAACGAGGTATTTACGGCGGCGCTGTGGGCTATATTTCATGCGAAGGCGAAATGGACACGGCCATCGTCCTGCGTACGGCCATTGTTAAGGACGATAAGCTCCATGTGCGTGCAGGCGCCGGCATTGTCCGGGATAGCGACCCGCAAATGGAATTTGAAGAAACCCTGCACAAGGCCA
>CAYQNQ010000043.1:0-15671 GCA_964418815.1 uncultured Hellea sp. | reverse complement strand
GAGAACGGCCAAGCATTGATGATATTTTACGGACTGAGCGTCTCCCCGATTGGCTCACTTAATTTTTACATCTTTCTATGCAATTTTTAATGCATTCCTAAGTGAAAACCGCTTATAGAAATCCAATGTCCACCCGGAACGAAACACTCCGAAAAAAAGCTCGGCAGCTTATTCGCCGGGCACAAGTCTATTTGCACTGGGAACAATACAGCCCGATTTTTGCAAAGGCGGCGTTATTATTAGGATTTTTCCTAATCGGAAGCTTTGGAGGATTGTGGCAATGGATCGGTGATCCTTGGAGACTCATTCTTTTAATTGCAGCTTTCATCTATCTTGGACTGGCGTTTTACAAGGCTTCTAAAATTAAACGGCCCAGTCAATCCATGGCGATGCGGCGGGTTGAAAACGATAGCGAAATTTCTCACAGGCCACTGGATACACTTTTTGATAAGCCTGCTTTGTCAGAGGCCGGCTGGGCCGAACATTATACCCGCGCCGAAAATAAGGTCGAGCAGCTAAATCGGCCCCTCTTACGCCCCGTTCTGGCATTGATAGATAAATATTATTTGCGGTATATCGTGCCGGTTCTACTTTTGCTCTCGCTTATGGTCGGAACCGGTGACAGTTTTGAGCGCCTCCGACATTCATTAAAACCCGGATGGATCCACGGAGCGATGGGAGATCAAGTCACCTTCGAAGCGTGGATTGATCCACCGGAATATACAGGACGGCCGCCAGTTTACTTTAAGAACACTGACGAGCTAGAAGTGCCGGAAGGTTCGGAGCTGGTTGCGCGAATAATTGGAACGAAGTCTCCAACCCGCCTTAAAATTTCCAGTCGCAGCGGCAGTCGGCATCTTGCATTGAACCGCATTGGGCCGGAAAGTTTTGAAGCCCGAACCCTTGTTGAAAACCCCAGCAAAGCCAGTTGGCGCATTGGCCAAATTCGTAAAGACTGGACCGTTAAAACGCTGCCAGATCAGGTTCCGGTTATAGAATTTGTCCGGGAACCGGACGCTGACAAACGAGATCGGTTGATATTCGCTTATTCCGTAAATGATGACTACGGCATCGAAAAGCTGACGCTTCGTTTGACTCTATTGCAAGATGATGCGGCGGCTCCCGAAAAGGTTACAGATGTCAATGTGCCTCTGTCCGGGACTATTCGAAAAACGGATGAAAAGGCAGCAGCGCTCGATTTGACCAAACATGAATGGGCCGGAAAGAAAGTTTCGGCTGTTCTGATCGGCACAGATGGATTGGGCCAGCAAGGGCAAACAGATCTCGCCTATTTCACAGTTCCGGACAAAATTTTTATTGAGCCTCTTGCCAAGGCGGTCATCGAACAGCGCGGCCTAATTTTAGAAGCCAATGGCAATTTAAATGCAGGCAATTATGAGTCCTTGCCGCGCCTTACCCGCAAACAGTGGCGCAACCGGCCATGGTTTGATACCTGGGAGCCGGAATTCCGGCTGGAACGTGCGCCCGAGCAAATTCAGCAAGCGGCCATTTTGATTGACGCGATAACAGATGTTCCCGAAAAAATGTATGAAGATCCGGTCGTATATCTCGGACTTAGAAATGTGGCCGCGCGGCTGAGATATGCCAGCGCTCATATTGAACTCGACGGCTTGCCCGAGGAATTATGGAATATCGCGGTTCGGGCTGAATTCGGCGTTCTGGGAACAGCGCTGCAGGAAATGCGGGAAGCTGAAGCCGCCCTGCGAGATGGTATTGCGCGGCGGGCCCCGCAACGGGAAATCGATACTTTGTTTGACCGCTACAATGAGGCTGTGGACCGATACCGTGAAGAACTGCTGAGAGAAGCTATTGAAAACGGCCAAACAGCAGAAGAGCAAGCTGGCGGCGGTGGCGGCGGAGGGTTTAACCTTGACGAAATCCAAGCCTTACTGGACGCCATTGAAGAAGCCAACCGACTTGGCGATTCTGAAGGCGCCCGGCGAGCCCTAGCTCAGCTGGCCGAACTTCTTGAGAATATGGAAATTCAATTGTCGCAAGGCGGCGGCGGAAGCGGCGGAGCCCCTCTTCAGGGGGAAATGAGCGAAGAAACCCGTGAAGCCCTTGAAGATCTGGCAGACTTACTTGGCGACCAACGCGAACTTCGCGACGAAACTCGCGAAGCTGAACAGGCAGAGCGACGCGGCGAAGAAGCCGGAGAAGAAGAGGAAGCCGGAAATCAACGTGGCCAGAGACGCCAAGGCGAGCAACCGGGCGGCGATAGTCGATCTGGCGGCAATTCCGACCAGGATCCGATTAGCGGCGAACAGCTCGCAGAAATGCAGCGACAATTATCTGAGCTATTAGAAAACTCTGAGCGGTTTTTACCGACCCCGGGCGAAGAAGGCGAAGAAGAAGGTTCTGCCGGCGGAGAAGGTGAAGAAGAAGGCATCGGGGTAGACCCTGAGACGGCGCTCGAAGAAGCCCGGCGCGCTATGGAACTGGCCGAGGAAGCCCTGGAGCGCGGGGATTTCGGGGCGGCCGAGTCAGAGCAAGGCGAAGCCATTCAGGCTTTAAGAGAGATTGGACGCGCTTTGGCTGAACAGGCGCGCCGCGAAAACGGACGCAGCAATGCAAACGGCGAGGAAGTCAATAACGACAATTCTGACCCAATCGGCCGAAACGATGACAGTGAAGGCGGACAGCTCGCTGATGATTCGGCGGATCTGGAGGGCCGAGATCCTGCAGCGCGCACCCGTGAACTACAAAATGAAATTCGCCGCAGAGCAGGCGAACAGGAACGGGAAAAAGAAGAACTGGATTATCTTGAGCGATTACTCAAGCGGTTCTAGTTCCGCTTCCGGATCAGCCGGTTCGTCTGTTACCTCCTCGTCGGATTCAACAGGTTCGTCCCACTCACCCTCTTCAAGGAACCGATATAGCACGCGCTCTGCATCAACAGGTGGATTCTGATATTCCGAGGAATAGGCGATCCGGTCCCCGGCTTTTAAATCAGGCTGCGGCGGCTCAATTACCCAGCTTGCCAAAACATCATCAGATTTATTCACGATTGAAAGCTCCAGCATGGGGATTTCCCGGCGTTCATTCGCAATATTAACAATGTGTCCGTTAATGACGAGCGTCTCTACCCCGTCGACAGGCAGACGCCGTATGGTCGGATCCTCAAATTCCAATCCGATCGAATTCGCATTAATACCCAGAGTTTTGTATATTGAAGCCGATGCCGGGAATCTTTCAACAATCGACTGCCGGTTACTAAAGGCATAAAGGGCGGCGATTACCAAAAGCGCCAAAGTGATGAACCAGATGAATGAAACCCCCATGAGGCCTCGATTCCGGCGGCGTTGATCGGCCATATCTCTAATCTGGACGTGCGCACCAACGGCCGGCTGAGCATTGCCGGCAAACGACGTTTCTCTTACCTCTTCGGGATCAGGTTCAGGCGGCTTATCAATAATGCGCTGTTCTTCACGCTCCTGTTCCTTAAGGTCCAGAATATCAGGCTCTGAGGTAACAAACCAAGATGTCCCGCAATTTGAACACCGCACAGTTCGGCCATTATGGCCAATTGCATCGGCTGTTGTTGAATATCTCGTAGCGCAGTTTGGACAAGTAAGTATCATAGAAATCCGATTCGCTTTTTGGTATACGCTATTATGATATCTTCGCTGGAACAAGATAGCTCTAATCAGCCCGTTGTGGTGCTGGAAAAAGTGAGCATGCGCTATGGGCGCGGTGAAGAAATTTTCTCGGACATAAATCTGGCTCTGCCCGCGCGATCATTCACTTTTTTAACCGGAGCATCCGGCGCCGGGAAATCCACACTTCTGAAACTCATTTATCTGGCGCTGCAGCCGACTCGCGGGCTCGTTCGTCTATTTGGTCAAGATATACAAAGCGGTAGCCGCAAGACGCAACAGCAGCTCAAACGGCGTATCGGTGTCGTGTCCCAGGATTTCGGCCTTATTCCTCATATGAATGTATATGAGAACGCCGTTTTGCCTCTAATGGCAGCTGGAAAATCTATTAGCGCGATCGAGGACGATGCCAAAGAATTATTGGCATGGGTTGGCCTTGGAGACCGGATACAGGCCAGACCGACAACACTTTCGGGCGGCGAGGCCCAGCGCCTAGCCATCGCCAGAGCGGTTATGAATAAGCCCGACATCTTAATTGCCGACGAACCGACTGGGAATGTCGACCCGGCTATGGGACAAAAATTGCTTCGCCTTTTTCAGGAAATGAACCGTACCGGAACAACAATTATCATTGCGACCCATGATCCAGCCCTGACCGAAACGGTCATCGCCGAAAAATATAAAATCGTAAATGGCCGTTTGGAGCCGGGGAGCGTCCTGTGAACCGCACAAACCCAACGCCTATACTCCCGCGCGGACATGGAGAGGAGCGCCCTCTTTTTGTCATCATGGCTATTATGTCATTTCTAGCTGCTCTGAGCCTGATATTGGTTCTTATGGGTCTGCGCCAAAGCGCAAGCTGGCAAAATGATCTAATATCCGCGGCAACCGTCCAAATCGTTGGCGAAAATATTGCCGCTGATACAAATAAAGCCGCCGATATTCTCAGAACGTTCCCCGGTATAAATTCGGTCGACATCCTTCCCAAATCAGAAGGACGTGCTCTATTAAGCCCCTGGATTGGGGAGCTGGAATTACCGGAAGACATTATAGTGCCTTCTTTGATTAGGCTGAATGTCGATGACAATCGATTTGAATCTGATGCCGCCAACGAAGCACTGCGAGCCGCCGGCATTGCCGCTACAATTGATAATCACAGGCAATGGAGTAAAAATTTGTCGACGACATGGACTCGTATTCGACTGGCTTTGTTATTTCTACTTGGCACTATATTATGTGCCACCATTGCCATATCCACATTTGCAACCAGATCGGTCATGCTAGTCAGGCGCAATATAATTCAAGTATTGGGACAGGTCGGCGCTACGGATAAATTCATAGGCGGTCTATTTGTCAAAAGGTTTCTATCCCTCGGGCTAAAAGCTGCCATAACCGGAATTATTGCCGCCCTTTTATTTTTGGGCGCCTTTATGCTCTGGCAAAATATGGGAACGGATGAAACCGGGCTCAAAATTGCTATTGAGTTTTCCGATATTTTGTGGCTCATCGGACTTGCAATAGTCATGGGAGCCATTAGCGCCCTAACGGCAGGAGCTGCCGCACGGCGCAGCATCCAGAGGCAATAACAGGAAGAATGGCAGCCAGAAAACCCAAGAATAAACGCAGCTTTAGACGCTTTGCTATCTATCTTCTGTTGATCATCCTCGGTTTGCTCGTCGGGGGTTTCATTGGATTTGCCCGCCATGTTGAGAAATTATCAACACCGGAATCAGTGAGTGCTGCTGACGGGATTGTGGTGTGGACCGGCAAAGGCGGAGATCGCCTGATGGCAGCCGGGAACCTGCTGGACCGCGATCTGGGAGAACGCCTTTTAATTTCCGGGGTGAATAAAGCTTTGTCTGAGGAAGAGGTATATGAGTTATTATCCATCGGTGTAGATAAAGGGACTTGTTGCGTCGATATTGATTACAAAGCCTTGGATACTATTGGAAACGCCCGGGAAACCCGGCACTGGATTAAGAGTCTCGGCTACGAGCATATTATTCTGGTCACCTCTGACTATCATATGCCCAGAGCGATTATGGAGATTCAGAACTTGTCTGGAAGAGTGCGCATTACGCCTTATCCGGTGGTCAAAAAAGCAAATATTGTCTGGTGGAAAGACGGGCCAAGACGCAGCCGTTTGCTCAGGGAATATGGAAAATTGCTCTTAAGCTATCTAAGAAACTCCGGAAGTAAAGCACAGCGCGAAGCCCCGGAACTTCCGGAACTCCCTGCCAAAGACTCAGATAAGTAGAAATCGGATTAGCTGCCGCGCGGAACAGGCGTACCAAAACGCTTGGAATAATACTTCCCCATATCGCGGGCATTATTGATGAACCTCTGCCCCCGATATCTCATGATACCGCAATCTTCATAATCCGGACTCTCCGAATGAAGAACCAGAGTCGGAGCATTTTGATTTTTATCGCCGAGTACAGCGCTCATAGCGGCACGAGGTTTCTCAATGGGAACGTAATTGATATCCAAACTCAGTTTGATGGCTGGGAACCAAGATAACAGCCCCCACATTTCGCAGCATTCAGGGCAATATTCACGTCTGTCATTGTCTTCAAATCCCGGCGGCAGCATAAATAAGGTGTCTTTTTTCATGGGCACGGCTTAAAGTAAGTTCGGGGAAATGCCAATTCAAATGAGGACATAATCATATGCTTGAATTTTTAAGCTCACCTGGTTTTCTGTTTGTGGCAGTCGGGTTTATCATTTCCTATCTTTATCAAGTGGTTATCCGCGGCCCTAAAGAAGCGGACCAGAAAAAGCGGATTGATGAATATATGGCGCGCCTCTCCCCTGAAGCTCATACGCGCATAAGACAAACGCTTGAAGCCAATGATAAAGCCGCGGCTATCGAAATTTTCGGCGCAGAGACAAAAGTCGGCCTTAAAGAAGCTAAAGAATGCATCAATTTCATGATCCGGGAAATGAAACGAAAAGGTTAGTCACAAACTCTACGGTACCCTACCTGTCCCGAATTAGGTTTATCTGGTCCAATAATCGCAGGCACTGATTTACAAGTCTTATTGACCCCGCTGAGCTTATCCATCAGCGGACCCCCAATTCCAATATTTGTAAATGGGATATAGAGACCATTTTGTCCGGCAGTTGGGATGCTTAGTTTTTCCCGGATTTCAGCCTCGCTCAGTCCGTAAAATTGAGAGGACAGGCCAGTGTCGGGCCGGTTGGGTATCCAGACCAGCTCTGTTTCGGTTAACCGGTATTCTGCAAACACATTCTGTCGTAGATCTTTGCAATCTTCTTCCAAAGAAGTCAGACATTCGATGTCCTTTTGAGAAAATCCCAGCCCTTCTAACCGCTTGGGCGCTAGCGGCGGTTTAAGCGCCCAGCGCGAAGGTATATGGGATTTTCGCGGTACGCCTTGCCCTGGCTCCACCGTAAACTCATCACTTTGTAAAACTTGGACCTCGGTCTGTGGTTCATCCGACGGTGAAACAGATACCTCTGGAACAGGCTGAACATTTGAAAGAGGTTCAGATTCCGGTTCGATTTTTGGTTTGGGTAACGGTTTTGGAAGCGGCTTAATTGCGGGCACCGGCTTCGGTTCTTCCATGGGCTTTTTAGGTTCTTTCAAAGTGGTTGGCGACCGTTCATTTTCAACTAACACGACCGACATAGCCTTTGGTAATGCGGCCTTCGCCATTTTGGGCGGCGACCAAAGCAAAATCATCAATCCTGTCAAATGAATGAATATGGCGAAAACAACGGCTCGCCCTTTAACAAATGGAATTGGGTTGTTTTTATAGACGGGGCGGCGCACAGCTCATTTGCTGTAGATAGATGGTCAATTACAACTTAAATAGGGGTAATGACACCGTAATTTACGGCTCCAAGAGATAAGGTTTTAACATCTCTATCATGTCCTTCGGGGCCCGTTTCGGTCGTCCTTCCGGCGAAATGCAAGCCGCTTCCGAAACGCCGGTGACCAATAGCTCCTCGCCGCGATAGGCAGCCTGCGAAACCCAGAGCCGCGCACCTTTGAGGCTATCATATGTTGTCACGATTGTGAGGTGGTCATCTATGCGTGCAGGTTTTTTATAATCCAGATTGATCTTTCGGATAACAAAGGCCAGCGGATCATCCCCGTCCCAGAGCTCGGCATGTTTAAGACCTACTAGACGAAAGTAGGACGACCGCGCACGCTCGAAAAACCGTAAGTAATTGGCATAATAAACAACGCCGGTGAAATCCGTATCTTCATAAAAAACGCGAAGCGGATAGCGGTGTTCCCGTCCGTTAAAATATCCCATTGTGGGTTCTTCAGCCACCGTTACCGCCTTTATCGAACAGCGTTGGGGATGCGGGCTGGACAGGCGCTGCTAATCCCAAATGCGCGTAAGCTCGGGCCGTCGCAACACGTCCTCTTGGAGTACGCTGTAAAAACCCCTGTTGAATCAGATAAGGTTCGATGACGTCTTCCAAGGCGTCGCGGGCTTCGGACAAGGCCGCCGCTAGAGTATCTGCCCCCACAGGCCCGCCGGCAAATTTATCTATCAAAGCATCCAGATACCGCATGTCTTGAGTGTCCAGACCTATATCATCAACGCCCAGCCGGGTGAGCGCGGCATCGGCGGCCGTCTTATCGATTTTCATAGCGCCCGCATCTTCAGCCAGATCACGGACACGGCGCAGCAGACGGCCTGCGACACGCGGCGTTCCCCGTGCCCGGCGGGCAATTTCCCGCGCGCCGTCAGCGCTCATATCCAAGCCTAATTTCTGCGCGTTATTTAGCACAATCTGCGACAGCTCTGCTGTTTCGTAAAACTCAAGACGGATTGGTATTCCAAAGCGATCCCTCAGGGGCGTCGCAAGAAGCCCTGCCCGCGTCGTCGCGCCAATCAGTGTGAAGGGCGAGAGATCTATTTTGATTGAACGGGCAGCGGGCCCTTCTCCGATTATGAGATCAAGTTCAAAATCTTCCATCGCCGGATATAGCACTTCCTCAACGGTTGGATTGAGCCTGTGGATTTCGTCAATGAACAAGACGTCCCGCGGTTCCAAATTTGTCAACAGAGCCGCCAAATCGCCCGCTTTGGAAATCACGGGGCCGGATGTAGCGCGAAAATTTACGCCCAGCTCTCTGGCCACGATTTGCGACAGTGTGGTTTTCCCGAGGCCCGGCGGCCCTGACAACAACAAATGATCCAGAGGTTCTTTGCGGCGCGCGGCAGCCTCCACATATACTTTGAGGTTTTTAATGGATTCTTTTTGGCCGATAAAATCGCTAAACGTCAAAGGCCGCATAGCGCGGTCCCGGCCATCACCGATCTGTCCTTCAGACGATATAATGCGCTCTTCGCTCAATTGCCGAGTTCCTTTAACGCCACTTTGATCAGGTTATCCAAATCGGGATCATCGGAAAACGTGTTATAGGCGCTCGCGACGGCCCGCAAGGCCTCGGACTGACCGATTCCTAAATTGACGAGCGCGGAAACAGCATCATTGCGAAGTCTCATATCGGACAGACCTTCCGCGCGCTCCGCTTCCGAAGTCAGACCGGAATGAGGCGATGTGAACGCAGCGCCAATGCCGCGCCCCGTCGGGGGCGGTTTTCCGGACAATTCAGTGGCAATCCGAGTGGCCAGTTTGGGCCCCACACCGCTGGCGCGGGAAAATGCGGTTTTGTCCTCCAGACTAGCCGCGCTTAAAATCTCTCCCGGGCTTAATATATCCAAAATGGCCAGTGCCGCTTTAGGGCCTACGCCCTGTACAGATTGAAGCCGGGTAAACCAGGCCCGTTCTTCTTCTGAATGAAATCCAAACAAGGTTATGGCTTGCTCGCGCACATGCGTTTCAATATGCAGACAGGCGGTTTCGCCTATCCCGAGTTTGCCGAGAGTTCGCGCACCGCATTGCACGAGATAGCCAACACCGTTTACATCAAGAATTGCTTCGCCGCTTCCTGCAACAAGACAAGTTCCCGTGAGCATCCCGATCATGCGGATCTCCGGTATAGCGCGCCCGCAGCGCTCACCCGGTGCCCGTGGCAAATAGCAATAGCAAGTGCGTCGGCGGCATCTCCGGCTTTCACTCCGCAGCCCGGCATAAGGACTTTCATCATATGAGCCACTTGTGACTTGTCCGCAGTTCCTGTCCCGACCACAGATTTTTTGACAGATCGGGGTGAATATTCTCCGATCTCCAGTCCGGTTAGGCTTGGTGCCAACAGACACGCGGCGCGGGCTTGACCGAGTTTTAAAGCGCTCGCTGCATTATTCTTCATAAAAGCTTCTTCAACGGCGGCCTCATGCGGGTCATGAATTTGGATAATATCGGTAATGGCCTCAAATAATTCGCGAAGCCTCATATGAAGTTCGGCTTTGGGATTGGGCCGGATAACTCCATGAGCCATATGCCGAAGTTTCGTCCCCTCCATTTCGATCACGCCCCAACCGCAAGCCACCAGGCTGGGGTCCAAACCCAATATGCGAATCCCGTTCATAGAGAAAGAACATAATGCGAACAAAAATCATTGTCCAACAATAAAGGGTTAATTTGGGTTAACAGCTTCTAAGAAGATATAGAGCGCTTAATTTATGAATTTTTGAGACTATTCATATGCGGCGGATCATTCGTTGCCCCATTTTGTTTTGATCCGCCGTGCTTTTCCTAATTTTTATTAACCATAATTTCGCCCAAGTTTAGCCCGAATTTTGCCGAGTTGCGCAGCCATTTTTCTTAAGTGGGGTTGCGCCCTGCCCCGGCCTCATGGGGCGGGGCGCGTATAAAAGGAGAGTGAGATGAATTTTAGGACGCTTATTTTGGGCGGGTTGATAGCTTTTTTACCGGCTTGCTCGCACAATATTCAAACCACGTCAGGACAGGAATATCTGAACAAATATGCCGAGAGTGATGCCTACCAGCACATGAGCGCGACAGACGCGGAGATTTATGAAATTGCAAATATTGAACCGGACCTGAAGTTTCCAGCCCGTATAGGACTGGCCCGCATTGCCGACACAGGCTCCCCATATCACTCAAACCTTAATCTAACTTCTATTCCAGTGGACGAGGCGGAAATCTGGAGAAATTTGGTTGAACGAGAAGGCCATCGATACGGCGAATTTGTACCTGTCTCCCCTTTGGTCACAGAGCTTGTGGCCGGAAAATCGGCCGATAACGTTAAATCGATTGTTCGTAACATTCGCAAAGGTGCGGCGCGCCAACATCTGGATTATGTCTTGATCTACGAAATCATTAGTAAAGACAAACGCACCAGCAATGATCTGGGGTTTACAGATGCGACTGTATTGGGGCTTTTCCTTGTACCCTCCCGCAAGGTCGAAGTTGATACTGTCGCCTCTGCCATCCTTATTGATGTCCGTAATGGCTATCCCTATGCGACGGCTACATCATACTCAGAATTTAAATCTACAACAACGAAATCGGCGGCCAGGTCCAAACGTATAAAACTGGAAGACAAAGCCAGAGTGGACGCCATCAAGAGTTTGAGCAGCGATGTTGAAAATGCTTTGCAAGACCTAAAAGACGAAGCCTACAACCAGCTTGTCGCGGAAGGGTTTTAGTACCATCACGACAAAGCATCCATCGCGTGTTTTAAATTCGTTCTGGCCTGCGCTTCCAGCAGGTCATAAAAATGTTCGGATCCATAAATCCTTGGGCGGTCGAGAAATGTATTTAGAAGCTCTTTACGTTTTTTGCGAAAGATAAACCTCGGAACGCGTCGGTATTCTCTACGGATATTTTTTTCATATTCCGCATAAACTTTCGGCTTGGCCCCCAAAATTGATAGATCTATATCGATCAGGATTTGCATATCCGGATCACTGGCCTCCGCGTTGTGACACGTCGCCATAATAAGAACTTCAATCCTGTCAATTTGTGCAGGCTCTGCGTGATTATCCTTTAAAAACGTCATCGCCCAATCTGCACTGTCCCGCTCATTGGAAGATGAAAACGGTTTGTATATGGCGTCATGAAACCAAAAAGCTAAAGCCAGCATTTTCCAATCGGTAACCTGATCTCGAACATTCTTCAAATGCCGAAGACAGGCGGCTATGTGTTCAGCGGAATGGTAATGCCTGTCTTTTCCGTTGTGGGCAGCCATAAGCTCCGAAAAAGTTTCTTTGTTCTCTTTAAATCCAAAATCCTGAACTAAAGACTGCCAATTTTCAAAATTCATCATATTCGCGGTGCATCATCCTTACGGAGCCCCAAAGCCTGAGCCAGGTTTTTCAGGGCTAAAATCAGATAGAGGCGGGCCTTTTTCCAACGATTTCCTAGCAAAAATATGTGAACGTGCCAGCCCTTTTCACGGCGAGCACTATAACCGCTGTAAACTAAAGTATAGGCCTCAGGGTCTGAGGTTCGTTCTTTTGCAAGCTGCCGAGCCCGGTTGATTCCGAACTTTATTATTTCGCTGAGCTCGATTGCGGAAGGCTCGCCATATTCCTTGGGGAAACTCAGTAGAAAGTAATCCGGGATCAAATCATTAGTAATCCTATGCAAACGGCAATGGCGGCCATTTGGAAGGTTAAGTTTTTCAATCACTATCAATCTCCTTCTTCCGAAAATTGGGCTAAACGTGCAATCACCGGAACCCCTAAACGCGCATAGCTCCTATTCGCCGCATTGTCTGACCAGTCTTTGCACCTATGTTTCCTACATGGTCAGCGTTAAAAAGACGGCCCTGCCAAAAGGGGCATTGCTCTCAAAATACGAAAGTCAGACCGGCGCGCATACAGACTGTTACCTAGCGGAAATCGACCTGAAAATTGACCTGACCACCTATGTTCACGCTTTTTATACGGGCAGGCTGTTCCGTCTGGAACGCTGGCTGATTAGCGCGATCGTCAAACATAAATCCAGTGATCAACAATTATCCGATATGCTTACTGGGAACTCTGACGCGTTTTCAGCCTGGACAGTGGAAGAGAGAACGCCAAATCAACTGCTCATGTGTGATTATCAGAACCGAACCCGATCCTGGTTTATGAATATTCGCGAAGAAGCTGGATCCCGGCTTTATTTCGGCTCCGCTATTGTCCAAACTTCCTATATGAATGAACGACGCGAGCGAATGGTTCCTATTGCGGTGGGCGCGCTCATGCCGTTTCACGGTCTATATTCGCGGATGCTTCTAAAAGGCGCCGTCAAAAATTTGCGGAAGGCTCGTTAGCTCACATTCATTTTCGCGCCTAATCCCGGCCTTATTTGACTTTATTCGTCACATTACCGCCCAATTCATCCAAAATAGCCCCAATAATTCCTTAAAGCCTTCCTTTTCCTGCCCTTTTGCGCGGTCACTAAAGACTCATCAAAACTAACTTGCAAAACTAGGAGGCACTTATGAAAAAGTTTTTTGCAAAAATCGGAATGACTTTAACCGCTACGGCGGCCGGCGCGTTGATTATGGCGGTTTCAACGACGAGCGCTCACGCTTTTACCTACGAAAATTACTTTTTCTCGGGCCTGACTGACGTGGAAATATTGGACCTTCCAGTTATTAAAACTACGGTGACCCTCCCGTCGGCGGTCATCAGGACAGATTCCCAAATCGCGGTTGCCCGCCTGGATGGCGGCCGGTTTATCCCGACACCGAGAGCAGAAGTCACCGACTGGGAATTTCTGGACCGACGCATGAGCGTGGACATCACGGAAATGAACGCCAGCGACTACTGGAAATACATTCCCGAGATACCGTTTCAGGGATCGCAGGATACTATGAACAAGATCGACGAAATTCGCTTAACGGCCGCCAATGAAGGCAAGGATTTTGTTTTGATCTACGGCGTGGGGCCGGACGCCAGCTGGGCCAGCTTTGGTAAACGCGCTCTGTCGCAGACAGGGCTCACCGTCCATAAGGATTGCAAATCCTGGGACGATGCCAAAGCCAAGGCCCTGCTGGTGGACAGCTTTACCGGCGAAGTGGTCGGCGCTGTTACCGCTGATGATATCGAATTTAACATCGGACAGCTGGCTGACCGTGTCGGCGAACTTATCCAGGAATTATCAGCATAGACCTTTCGGAATAGTCCCCCCTCCCTTACCGACAGGTCTTATAATGAGCCGACAACTCTCCCGGCTCTAACCTAACGCTGCGATCTACCCCTTCGCAGCGTTTTTATATCTTGGACACCTAATCCTCACAATTTGCGCCGGGCCTCGTGATTGAACTTGATTAGCGTTTATCTTTTCCCTCTGCCAGATTTCACGCATTAGAAATGAAAGGAATCCCATGTTATCAACATTTTTGAAAACACCTTGTTTCAGCAATGACATTACCATCCAGTATTTGACCAGGAGACTAAGACGCCTGGATCGCAGGATTGAAAGGTCTAATGCAAAGCCGGAAGACTATGTTAATCGCGACCGCGTTGCCATTCAGCTGGCCGAAGCCCGGGAATATCTTTGCTGACTTGACGCTCTAAATATAGATTAGTCGAGCGCTTCCATGGCCGCGTCGGACATTTCGAAATTGTGATAGACGTTTTGCACGTCATCCAGATCTTCCAACGCTTCGACAAGTCTTACAATCGTCCCGGCCTTGTCGGGCGCGTCAATTTCGTTTTGAGGTTTCCAGATCAGATTGACAGATTTGGCTTCGCCAAAAGTCTTTTCGAGATCCGCCGCGACTGCGCCCAGATCATCGCGCATAGTATAAATGGTGTGGACAGGTTCATATTCCGCCCATTGATCATTGGCCGGCTCATCATGTTCTACATCATCGGCGCCGGCTTCAATGGCCGCTTCCATAACCGTGTCTTCATCGCCAATAGCCAGTGGATATTCAATCTTCCCAACTTGATCGAACATGAAGGCAACTGAACCGGTCTCGCCCAGATTGCCGCCATTTTTGGAAAAGGCGGTCCGCACTTCCATGGCGGAACGATTATTGTTATCGGTTGAGCATTCAACAATAAAGCCAATGCCAGCCGGTCCAAATCCTTCATAACGCATTTCCTCGTAATCAGCGCCGTCGCCGCCGGCCCCTTTATCGATGGCGCGCTGAATATTGTCCTTGGGCATGGACTGGCCTTTGGCGTTATTAATTGCCAGACGCAGACGCGGGTTCATATCCGGGTCACCGCCGCCCATTTTTGCCGCAATGGCAATATCCTTGGACAGTTTGGAAAACAGTTTTGAGCGGGCCTTATCCTGCCGCCCTTTGCGGTGCTGAATATTGGCCCATTTGGAGTGACCTGCCATGAGGAATTCCTGATTTGATTAACTTTGAAGCGTATTTAGGCAATGAAGACGAGCGGGGCAAGCCCGCAACATCGATCAAATTGATCTGCCTAGGTAACAGGGACCGGGTTTTTCTCTTCAAGCTCGGACAAAAGACCCTTTATATAGGCAGGCCGCAAACCCAGACCGGCGCCGATTTCCAATATCATTTCCCGTTCTTCTTTGGCAAAGTCTCCGTCGGAAGCTGCAATGTCGTAGACGGCCGCAATAATCATCTCCTTGCCACGATCATTGAGCATGCCCGAGACCCGCGTCGCGACCGCCAGAGCATCTTCAGGATTACCTTTGGCCTGATCGATAGCCGCATTCACATCGTTCATGGAATATTCGCGGGCGCAAATATCATTGACGACTTTGAAAATTTCCTGACGTTCCTCAGGCTCAATAATCCCGTCCGCCCATGCCATGCGCGCTAAAATTTCCATAGTCGCCGTCTCGAATTCGGCTCGGATATCAGCATCGGTTGCCGAGTTAAGCACGCCTTCGACAAAAGTCGCTTTGCAAGTCTTGCATTCCACATAAGGGGGATAGGTATTCAGGGGGATTAGGGGAATGAAATAGATATGGAACCATCGTTTTGCACGGCGCATGTCAAAATCGCGATCAGCTTGACACTGAGGACAATGAAAGTGACCTCTATCGAGTAACTTACGCGTAGATTTGGTTCCGAAGATAATCATTATAATCCCTCAATTGTTTTATGGGAATTTCCTAGGGGAACACTCGAAGAGAGTCAAAACCGCTAAATGCTTGACAACACGCCGCCTCTCCGGACCGGCCTTACATCAACGGCAAGTCCGTCCGCGCCCG
>CAYQNQ010000042.1:0-15749 GCA_964418815.1 uncultured Hellea sp. | reverse complement strand
ATTGCGCCCGATGGTCTGCGAACACGACTTGAAGAATTAATTGATGAGGAAATCGCCCACGCAAAGTCGGGAAAATCTGGTGCTATCTGGGCAAAAATGAATGCACTGGTAGACACCGAAATCATCGATAAACTTTACGAGGCCTCACAAGCAGGCGTGCAGATTGACCTGGTTATTCGGGGTATTTGCTGTCTGCGCCCGGGTATTGCAGGCCTGTCCGAAAATATACGCGTTAAAAGCATTGTCGGCCGTTTTCTGGAGCACTCCCGGATTGCCTGCTTCGGGAACGGGGATGCGCTCCCAAACCCTAAAGCCAAAGTATATATGTCTTCAGCCGACTGGATGCCGCGCAATCTGAACCGACGGGTAGAAACACTTGTGCCCATGGAAAGCCCGACAGTTCATCGTCAGGTGATGCGGCAAATCATGGTGGCCAATCTCAATGACGATATAAATTCCTGGGAGCTGCAATCAAACGGCAAATATACCCGAACGGTGCAGGCCGAAAACCAAGCCCCGTTTTCCGCCCATAAATATTTCATGGAAAACCCGTCGCTTTCCGGGCGGGGGAAATCGCTGAATTATAACGCGCCGAAAGAGCTCGCCCCGCGCAAACGCAAAGCAAAAAAGAAATCCGGTGACTGAAAAAAAGCTCGCATATCGACGCGTCGGAGTCCTCGACATCGGATCAAACTCTGTTCGTTTTGTCATTTATGAACTATTCGGCGCGGCGTTCTCGCCGGTCTATAATGAAAAAGTATTGGCGGGACTTGGGCGAGACCTCACCACAACTGGCCGACTGAGCAAGCAAGGACGGCAAGAAGCTCTAGCCGCGCTTAGCCGTTTTAGGTCTATCGCAGAGGCCCAAAAACTTGACCGGATTCTCATTGGCGCCACAGCGGCATTAAGGGACGCTAAAGACGCGCCAGAGTTCATTGCCTTGGTCAAAAAAGAAACCGGACTTAATATTTCGCCGGTCTCCGGAGAAGAAGAAGCTTTCCTGACAGCCCAAGGCCTTGTGGCCGCACAGCCAAATGCGAACGGCGTGGCGGCCGACCTCGGCGGGGCCAGTCTTGAGCTCATTCGCCTGAAGCGCGGCGAGGTTGAAAAAGGGGTTTCTTATCCCATCGGTCCATTCCGGATCGCAGGAAAAGACCTGGGCCAAACCAGTACATTCGACACGAAGGCTATGCGTAAAACCATTTTAAAACGTCTGTCCGAGAAAAAGTTTCCCAAAAAGGGAACGCAGCCTCTCTACCTGATTGGCGGCGCGTGGCGAAATTTGGCGGGTGTCCATCAAAAGCGGCACCTATATCCGCTTAAGACGCTTCAGGCATATGAGCTGATGCCCGGTACGGCTCAGGATTTAGCCCGGTGGGCTTACGGCGAAGGCCGTCAGGATCTCTTGACCTGGCCCGGCATCAATCAGCGCCGCGCCGAAACTCTGCCTTATAGCGGATTATTGCTGGATGTTTTGCTGGATTACCTCGAACCGGAAAAAGTGGTTATTTCATCGACCGGTCTTCGCGAGGGACTTGTTCATGCCAGTATGCCTGCCAACCTTAAAAAACGGGACGCCTTGCTGGACAGCTGCCGGGATTTGGCGCGGGGCAATTTACAAGGCATGTATTTCGCGGCGCCGCTCAATAAGTTCCTTAAACCTCTGGACCCGATCCTGCCCCGGGTTTTTGAAAAACAGAATGAACGCAGATTACGAAAAGCGGCTTTTCACTTGGTGGGTATCGGTAAAGGCCTGCACCCGGATTATCGCGCGGACCTTGTGTTTGAAGATGTATTATATGCGCCTCTGCCCGGGCTCACTCACAAGGAACGCGCCTATCTGGCCCTGATACTCTTCCATTCCTATACGGGCAGGCAGCGAACCATCAATCAAGACGCCATAAACCTGCTTCTAACACAGCGCGAAAAACATGCCGCTTTGATAATGGGGTCTGCCATCCGGCTTGCCGTTGTTGCGTCCGGAAGATCCCCGGACCTGTTAAAACAATTATCTGTCAGAGCCGATGATGGTGTCTTGATAATATCGGCGAAAGCTTCATGGAGCAATGTTCTAACGGAACGCGTTGCTCACCGGTTGGATAAGCTTGGGCAGCTTCTGGACCACGAAATCAGGATACTGTCCTAATCGTCATCCTTCTTAGCGTCTTCGCCCTCTTCTTCGGATCGGCGAAGTTTTTCCATATAGGTCTCTTTCGGGATAAGCTTGGATTCGGTCCAATCACGGGATAATTCTGACCCGGAAACGATTTTTGACCCCTGGCTGATGGAACTGCCCCACTGAGCTTTCGGCTTTTTAACTTCATCGCTTTCATAGAATTTTACCGGGGCTTTGGGCCGTTCCACTATCCGGAATTTCGGTTTCAGGCGCGATACCCGCCAAATGGTTCCGCTCTGAGTATCTGCGAAGAATAAACCCCGTTCATCCCAGACCATATGCTTGGGTTCGCCCCATGCGGCGCGGCCATGATTGCTCAAAAATCCGCTGACAATCGAAACCGGTAATCCATCAGGTTGTCCAAACGAGCTATTCAGAGCCATGATTTGGCGTCCGGAAATTTCGGCCTCGGGCATGGATAAATCCTGCCCCAGAGATATCAGAAATTTTCCGTTCAGAGATGAAAGCCCCTGCCCGGACAGACTTTCACTTGTGGGCAGGTAAACTTTTTGGACAGATATGTGGTCAGGAAACTCAACACGCCTCGATTTATCGTAATTTTTGCTGGAGCTTACAGGGATCAGCTGGTTATCCATGCCCAGCCAAAGCGGGGATCCTTTTGTCTGCGCCAGGGTCGTGATTTCGCCCTCACCTTCGGCTATTTGCGCCGCGGCGCCCGATGTCCGGTCTATAGAGACAACCAATGATGTTCCGTCTTTTCGGGTCAGGCCCAGATATAAAAATTGCGCCTGCGGCGCGGCAATGAGCGGGCGATTATCCGGCAAAGCGTCGATGTTCTCCAAAGACGCCAGAACACGCTGCCCTGATGTCGAGACCTCCCAGACGGCACGGGCGTCAACCACATAGATATCTTCCTCGACGATGGCCATAGACACGGCACCTGAAAAACGCGCGGGCATTTTGCGGGTCATATCCAGACGGCCGTCTTTGTCACGGTCAGATAAAATAATGATCTGCCCGCGCTCTCCGTCCAAAAGTAAAATTTCGCCGTTGGGCCGAACGGCCATGCCTTTTATCTCTGCCGGTGTCTTGGCGTAGCTTTCGACCTGCAGTCCCGCCAAAACGCGGGGTAACTCGCTCTGACTTCTATGGCGCAGATTAAGGGGCATATCGCGGCCCGGAAGGACGTCTCTCTCATAGCCTACAGAAATGGTTTTTTGTGCCTCGGCCGCAACTCCAGCAAGGCTCAAAAGAGCAAGTAACAATACTGACAGAAAGACCTTCATTGATATTGGTTTGGCGGCAAAGCGTTAACCTGACGTTAACCATAGTGCCTCGGACCATTGTGCCCTGAAAGTTTTCGGGGCTTGTCATGAGACAATCATTCTGGTTAGCTAATAGAGGAATCAAGAAAAGGAGAAACGGGTTCAGGCCAGTTACAGTTAAAATAAACTCGAAAATGTCCACACGAAACAATGGGTGTGTACAATGTCTTTAATTGAGCCAATTCTCGAACCTATCGAATTTCCGAAAGAGTCGCTGGCGTCAGGCGCCTGTCCCTGTCTCATTCTCAATGCTGATTACCAGCCTCTATCCTATTTTCCGCTGTCATTGTGGTCCTGGCAGGACGCCGTAAAAGCTGTTTTTCTGGACCGGGTCAATGTCGTCGATCATTATGACCGAACCGTGCGCTCGGCAAATTTTGAAATGCTATTGCCCAGTGTTGTCGCCCTAAAGGACTATGTCACTCAAAATCGTTCGCCGGCCTTTACGCGCTTCAACCTCTTTTTACGGGACGGATTTGTTTGCGTTTATTGTAACAGCCCGGATGAGCTGACCTTTGATCATGTGGTCCCAAGGCGTTTGGGCGGCAAGACCAGCTGGACGAATATCGTTGCAGCCTGTTCAAATTGCAATCTCAAAAAAGGCGGACGTCTGCCGCGGCAAGCCGGCATGAACCTGAACACCAAGCCCTTTAAACCAACAATGCATCAACTGCAGGCCCAGGGACGAAAATTCCCGCCCAATCATTTGCACGAAAGCTGGCTTGACTATCTATATTGGGATGTAGAACTTAAGTCTTCGTAAGGCGTTAGGATTCGGCTCATGAGCATTCATTTTCAGACATTGTCGATTATCATCGGCAGCATAGTTGGCGTTTTGGCGTTTTTCACAATGAGAAATCCAATCGTGAGCCTCATCATGGCGGTTATTGCCGGTGTTTTGACCGAAGGAATACTTAGACTGCAAAATAAACAATGATGCGCGTTTTTATGGCTCTTTGTTTTGCGGCGTTGATGACGGCCTGTGGACCGGGCGATAACTATCCGGATGCCGGAACGGAATTTGCCGATACGGGCCAGGCCGTTAACGTCATACTGGAAACCGATCTGGGGAAAATTCATGTGGAGGTTTATCCGGACAAGGCCCCGCTTTCCGTGCGGGACTTTCTCTACTATGTGGATAAAAACCTTTATGATGAGCAGGGCTTTTATAGAGCGGTAACAGCTGAAAATGACAATCAGAACATGGGAATGTCAATCGTTCAGGGCGGTCGGCTTGACCTTGTTGACCTGACACTGGTTAAACATGAATCGACCTTGGAGACCGGACTGGCTAATGTCACCGGCTCGTTGGCATTGGCCCGAGGTGAAGTCGGAACAGGATCGGCCGCGTTTTTCTTTATCAATCTGGGAGACAATTCCATGCTCGATCACGGCGGGGCGCGAACGCCTGACGGCGAAGGTTTTGCCGTATTTGGCAGAGTCACAAAAGGATTGGGCATCGCTTATCGTATTCAGAACCGCCCGAAATATGAAAAAGGCAAAGCTACAAACCTGCCTCCCGCATTTCAGCTCATGGACGATCAGCTTTTAATTAATCCGGTTTTTATCAAAAAAGCTTACCGGAAAAATTAACTGCCGAGTTTTGCGGCCAGACTTTCAATGCGCTTCGCGGCTTCGGCCAGACTTCCTGCCGCCTGCGACTGTTGCCGCCGGGCGGCTTTGACCGCGTCTTCACTGGCTTTGCGAACATCGGATGCCAGTCGTTCAGCTTTTTGCTCGACAAGACTGTCCGTATCCTCAAGCTCGTCCATCATGGTGATACCGGCCATAACCAGCAGGCGCAGATCGCCAATTTGTCCAAATTGGTTGGCTAAATCTTTAATGCGATTGTCCAGTTTTTGCCCCAATACGATTAATCGCTCTTCTTCGCCGTCGTCGCACCCCAGCGCATAACGCCGACCGTTCACAGTGATATTCACTTTGGCCATTAGTCTCGCTCCAACACGCTTTGAACTTTGGAGATTACCTGATCAAGCTCGGCTGTTGTTTCGTCCGCCAGCCGCTGAAAGTCCGCCTCGCGGTCCTTGAGACTTCCCTCTCGAGCTTTTGCATCGTCCAGTTCCTGAGCCAGCTTCGCCCGGTCGGCAACAAAGTTTTCTGATTCGCTTTCCACCTTTTTCAGGCGCGCCAAATCCGAAAGCATTGGGTCAAGTGCCGCCTCTAGATTTTGGAGAGCCGCATTTAATTTTTCGGCGGCGCCTGCAATGTCAGCGCTGTCACTCATAATTATTCCTGATTAAACTGTGGTTTCAATAGAATAGACTGTTTTTATACGCAACAACAAGCCATAACTTGTTGACTTCCAAACAATGCTTGGCCATTTGCGGCACAAGGAATTCATTACATATTTCATCAATTTGAGAAAAGAATTTTAAGTATTCCAATATATATGTCGCCCCTAAATAAATCAGGTGAAATGTCATGACGATTAGAATCGGCATTAATGGGTTCGGCCGCATCGGGAGATTAGTTACCCGTGCCCTGTCCGAATACAACATTCAGGATATGGAAGTTGTTGCCATTAACAGCCCCGGCAAACTCGAAACATCGGCGCATTTATTGCGATATGACAGCGTTCACGGCCGGTTTGCGCCGGAAGTCAAAGTTGGCGACGGGTTTATAGATTACGGCCTCGGCAAAGTCCGAATGACCCACTTCAGAGACCCGGGGGAGGCTGATTGGGGCGCATTGGACGTTGATGTTATTATGGAATGCTCCGGTGTTTTCAGGACAAAAGAGCGGGCCATGCCCCATATTGATGCCGGCGCAAAAAGCGTCCTGATCTCGGCGCCCGCAGAAGGGGTCGATAAAACGGTTGTTTACGGTGTCAACCACGCAGACCTGACCAAAGATGATCTCGTCGTTTCCTGTGCGTCTTGTACCACCAACTGCCTGGCCCCACTGGCCCATGTTTTAATGGACTCTGTCGGAATTAGGCGCGGGTTTATGACGACCGTCCATGCTTACACGCAGGATCAGCGCATTCTCGATAATTCACACAAGGATCTTTACCGCGCCCGGGCTGCGGGGAAAAATATGATCCCTACATCAACAGGCGCCGCTAAAGCCGTCGGCCTCGTTATTCCCGAGCTGTTGGGAAAGCTCAGCGGATCCGCTGTTCGAGTCCCCACGGCCAATGTGTCCATGGTGGACCTGGCCTTTCAGCCCGAGGTCGCAACCACAGCAGAAGACTTAAACGCCGCTGTGAAAACAGCGGCTGAAGGCAAAATGAAAGGGGTTCTGGCATATACTGAAGAACCCCTCGTCTCGTCTGACCTTAATCACGATCCGCACTCTTCTATATTTGCGGCCCCTTTGACAAAAGTTCTCGACGGTGATTTGGTCAAAGTCATCGCCTGGTATGATAATGAATGGGGTTTTGCCAACCGCATGATCGATGTTGCGCGGGTCATGGCAAAAAACCTGGAAAGCTAAGGCATGCATTTTCGCCGCCTAGAAGACGCAGACCTTGTTGGTAAAACCGCGATTATTCGCGCGGATTTTAATGTCCCCAGAAATGCTGATGGCAAAATTACTGACGACACCCGTATTCAGGCAGCCCTGCCGACGATCAAAGCCATTAGAGATGCCGGAGCAAAGGTCATTCTTCTTAGTCATTTTGGTCGTCCGAAAGGAGAGATTAAACCCGAGCTTTCGCTGGATTTTCTCAGGCCTGTTTTGTCTGGCCTGCTCGGCGAGCCGATAGGGTTTTCAGATGGTCTGAATGCTTCCGGCATTGGCGATAATATCACACTGATCGAGAATACACGCTTTCACGCCGGAGAAACCAAAGGCGATACAAGCCTCGCCCAGCAATGGGCGGCCCTTGGCGACATCTTTGTTCAGGATGCGTTTTCAGTCGCCCATCGCGACCATGTATCCAGCACAGGTCTGGCCAAATATATCCCCGCCTATGCCGGCCTATCCATGGAGCGAGAGCTGGATCATCTCGCGCAGGCTCTGGAAAACCCTAAAAATCCAGTGCTTGGCGTAGTCGGCGGCGCAAAGGTCTCTACCAAGATCGACCTATTATCCAATTTGGTAGAAAAGCTTGATATGCTGGCGATTGGCGGCGGCATGGCCAATACTTTTCTGGCAGCCCAAGGCTATAATGTCGGCAAATCCCTATGCGAACATGATCTGGCGGGCACGGCAAAAGAAATTATGCAGGCAGCAAGCCAGGCCGGATGCCGAATTCTTCTGCCCATTGACGTCGTCGCGGCGACTGAATTTGCAGCGCACGCCCCGCACAGAGTCTGCGGACTGGACGCGGTTGCGCCCGACGAAATGATATTGGATGCGGGACCAGAGACTGTGAACGGATTGCTCGACGCCATTGACAGCGCTGCCACATTAATCTGGAACGGTCCGCTCGGCGCTTTCGAGCTTGCACCGTTTGACACATCCACCGTCGAAGCGGCATTATATGCGGGTAAACGGGCCCGGGAAAACGGGCTGATTGCTGTCGCCGGCGGCGGAGACACAGTTGCGGCCCTCAAACATGCAGGCGCCGCTGACAAGTTTACCTTTATCTCAACCGCCGGAGGCGCCTTCCTTGAGTGGATGGAAGGCAAAGCCCTGCCAGGCGTCGAAATTTTGAAAGTTCAAAATAGGGGAAGATTATGAATCTCGACCAGCTTAACAAAGTTGCCGTCAAAATGGTAACGCCCGGACAAGGCCTCCTCGCAGCGGACGAGTCGACGGGAACCATTAAAAAACGCTTTGACTCAATCAATACGGTGTCCACGGAGGACAAACGCCGAGACTGGCGGGAAATGCTGTTCCGGACAAATCACGCCATGAAAAATCATGTTTCCGGCGTCATCTTATATGACGAGACAATCCGTCAAAAAGCCAAGGACGGCACGTCTCTGGTTGACCTCATCAAGGAAAACGATGCCATCCCCGGAATTAAAGTGGATATGGGCGCCAAACCCCTGGCGGGCCGGGCCGGAGAAACTGTGACAGAGGGCCTAACCGGTCTTAGGGATCGCCTGGCCGAATATTATGAATTGGGGGCACGCTTTGCGAAATGGCGAGCTGTTATCGAAATTTCCAATCCTGACACGGCAGATAAGGTGACGCCGACCTGGGGCGCCATTAAGGCCAACACCCATGCTCTGGCTCGTTATGCCGCTCTTTGTCAGGAAGCCAATATAGTTCCAATTGTCGAACCTGAAGTTTTAATGGGCGGCTGTCACGGTATTCAAACCTGCCACGATGTGACCGAGAATGTTCTAAAAACACTCTATGCGGATCTCTATGAGCAGGGCGTCAAACTGGAAGGCACCATCTTGAAACCCAATATGATTGTTGCCGGTAAGAACTGCGAGGTCCAGCCATCTGTAGAAGAAGTCGCTGAGCGTACGGTCGATGTCTTGAAAGACTGCGTGCCGTCAGCGGTTCCGGGCATCGCGTTTTTGTCAGGCGGACAGGATAATGTCATGGCAACAGAAAATTTGAACGCCATGAACCAGATTGGAGGTTTCCCGTGGAACCTGACTTACTCTTACGGCCGCGCGCTTCAGCAGTCCGCTTTGTTTGCCTGGGCTGGCGAGAGCGACAATTACGATGCGGCGCAAAAAGCGTTTAACCATCGAGCCCGGATGAACGGTCTGGCGTCTATGGGGGAATGGACGCCCGAACTGGAAGCGGCCGGATAATCAGTTTACAACTCATTTGCCGTAAATTTCAGTTTACAGGACTGGAAATAGCGCATATTTCAGCGGCGAATATCGGAGTTTGCAATGAAAAAACTAATATTAATTCCTGTGATGAGCTTGACGCTGGCAGCTTGCGGCAATGATTCCAAATCCGCTGAAACCGCGCCCGCTGGAGTCGATGTGAAAGCCCTTCAGGCTGAAATCGAAAGTCTTAAAACAGAAATCGATGGCGGAGTTCTCGGAACGTGTGAAGGCGATGCAATTCTAGCCAACTCCGAAGCTTACGGCGATGTTTTGAAAAATTTGCCAGATACCAAGCTTGAAAGCGAAAAGTGGCACGCCGCAAATGCCGAGCGCGATGACGTGATGGTCACTCAGTCAGGACTACAATATTCGGTCGTTCAAAAAGGAACGGCAGACAGCCCCAAACCGGCTGAAACACATATGGTAAAAGTCAATTACCACGGCATGTTCACGGACGGTAAGAAATTCGATAGTTCCTATGATCGCGGCAAACCTTCCGAATTCCCGCGTAACGGCGTCATTAAGGGCTGGATCGAAGCTCTGGGCGACATGCAGCCCTGCGAAGCCAGAACTTTGTATATTCCCGGAAAACTCGCTTACGGCGATCAAGGCCGACCCGGAAGTATTCCGCCAAATGCGACATTGATTTTCAATGTCCAGCTTTTGGATGTTCGCGTTGTCGGTCTTAAAGAAAAACTGGAAAAGTCAAAAGGTGAAAACAACCAACTTATGGCTTTCATAAATCAGATGCGCGCCCAGCAACAGCCCGGCAAGTAAAATAAAGGCGGGAACTCATCCCGCCTTTTTTATAATTCTAAAATTTGGTTGCGACCGAGAACCTGACATTTCGGCCCGGCAGCGGCACCAGATCTTTTAAGAAAGAACTGTGCTGTCTGGCATCGTCATCAAATAAATTCAAAACCGAGATTTTGAACTTCACGTCATGCTTGGTCGACGGGTCCCAGGTCAGAAATGCGTTCGCCAGCGTGTAGCTATCCGTTGGAAGTTCTTCCGCCGCAATGTTGTTCTGACTGTCCGCATATTCGACTTCGCCCCGTAACTTAAACTCATTAAGTTCGATATCGCCGCCCACCAATACGGATAGCGGCGGTATTCGCGGCAAATTATCCGAGTCGGTTTCCGCGCGAATAAATTCGACAAGACCGTCTAATGAAAACACGCCGAAGTCATAAGCGCCTTGCACTTCGAAGCCGTAATAGTCGGCATCCTCGGCGATGAATTCAAAGACATCGAGTTCGTCTTCTTCTTCGCCCGTCGCCCGCTCAAAGATGTAATCATCATAGACCGTGTAAAACGCGTTGGCCGTCAGGAAAGTCGTTTCGCCCCGGTGGCGGAAGGAAACTTCGCCCCCCAGCGCTGCTTCTTTACCCAGGTCCGGATCACCGATTTCAAACTGACCCGTCGCCAGGTGAGGTCCATTTGAGTAGAGCTCCTCTGACGTCGGGGCCCGTTCAGTCCGAAAACCTGAAGCGCCAAGTTTTGTACCATCAGCCAGATTAAAATCTACACCGCCTGATACGTTAAACAAATTGAAACTCTCAGACACATTGGCTGTAGAATTATCCTGGTCCGTCATTTCATAACGCGCGGCGCCTTCGAGACTAATGCTGCCCAGGTCAAATTGCTGAAATGTATAGATGCCGTATTGCTCAGTGACGGTCGGCGGTACAAACGCTTCTTCGCCTATGGCAGAAAAATCGCGATTTCGGACTTGAACACCATAAGCTGCTTTCCAGCCGTCTTTTTCGGCCTGAATGGCCTCCAGGCGGGCTTCCCAGCCTTCATTGGCAAAGACGGTTCCGATTTCGTCGCCTTCGTTCTCGATGTGCTCATAGTCGGCGTAGCCGGCAAAAACCTGAACACGGTCAATAAAACCGTCCAGCTCCAACGCGCCGTTCAAATCAAAGCGTGTTTGTTCCAGATCGATAGAGACGGATTCTTCTTCCTCCTCTTCCTCCTCCTCATCGTGATCTTCTTCCTCTTCTTCTTCTTCTTCGTGACCATGACCGCCGGGAACACCGTATAAGGATTCGAAACGGTGAATGGAGACGCCAAAGAACCCGCGTTCACCGACATAAGACAGTCCGCCGGTCACCGAAGCCGATTCAGTAAAAGAATTTTCCAAAGTCCCAAAGGCTTCTTCTTCCTCTTCTTCCTCTTCATCATGGCCCTCTTCTTCCTCTTCGGCTTCCTCGGCCGCGCGGAATATTGCGCTTTCGGCAAAACCTGGAATGTCGTAGTCTTCGGTTTCTCTCCAGGTACCGTCCAGGTGGACGACGATGGACTCGCCCAGAGCCTGATCAATAGATCCGGCAAGTTCCGCACCCATATCCACACTGCTCACCGACATGCGAAGCGCGACGTCTGTTCCGTCTTCAGGCACTTCCTGAGGGATACGTCCGTCAATGACGTTAACGATACCGCCCGCGCCGGACGAACCAAACCGCAATATAGACGCGCCGCGAAGCACTTCGATCTGCTCGGCCTGCGCCGGCTCGGCTGCAACGGCGTGGTCGGGCGATGCGGATGAGGCATCAATCGAACCGATACCATTGGTCAGGACGCGGACACGGTCACCGCCCTGGCCGCGAATAATGGGCCGGGAGGCACCCGGGCCAAAGAATGTAGACGAAACGCCCGGCTCATATTTAAGGGTTTCGCCGATTGTGGCCGCCAGACGGTCGTCCAGCTCTTCGGCCTCGAGGACGGAGACACCGGCGATGGCGTCATCAACGGAATCCTCAAGAATAAGCGCGCCTGTGACAACCACTTCGTCGGAATCATCGGATTGAGCGAGTACGGGCTGCGCCGCGAGTAATAATAAAGAGGTCAGTGCGACCTTTGATACAGAATTTGAAAAAGACATTGTTCTTCTCGTTAAAAAATATGGCAAATTTACCCGTGCGCGCACGAGTGATAAAACTAAAAATTGGTGGGTTAGTTCCGAGAAGAAGGCGGTCCGCGGGGGGGCGGAGCGCGTCCGGGTGGTTTGGTTGTCCACGATTTCGTCCGCTTCAAAACTTTCGTTTCAAAAGGAACATAAGCCTCCAACACCGTATCTATGGGGGCGGGAGGTCGCAAAATGTCTGCATCGATGTCCTCGACTATAACGTGGCAAACGGCGCAGGCCTCATGCTCATGCTCATGCTCATGCTCATGCGCGTGCCCGTCCTCGGCCACTTCATGGGCGTGGGACAACAGGCTTACCTGCAGGAGCAGAAACAGACCTGCCATTAAGGTGGCCAATAAGCGATATGTGCGGCTCGAAACCATTTTGTTATGTTATTAGATAATAATTAGAGTTGTCCAGCATGAATTTTGACTGGCTCCAAGACAGAACGTCGCTATTGATCTTGCATAGCAGACGGCCTTAAGCTGGCCTATGCTTAAACGATTGACCGCTATTTTTGTCTTACCCTTCATGGCCTGTGTCCCGCAACAGGCTGAACCGCCGCTGGATTTCTTTAACAATCTGTCCAAACTATGCGGGAAGTCTTTTGCCGGTAAAGTCATTTCCGATGACCCTCAGGACGCAGACTGGGCCAAAGAAACCCTAATCATGCATGTGCGCGATTGCTCGGATACTGAAATCAAAATACCTTTGCACGTGGGCGCCAACCGCTCACGCACCTGGATCGTTTCAAAAGATGGCGGTTTTCTGACCCTCAAACATGATCACCGCCACGCAGACGGCAAGCCTGACGACGTGACTATGTATGGCGGCACGACAGCCGACCCGGGCACCCATTCCCGGCAAGCTTTCCCCGTGGATCAATTTTCAAAAGATATGTTTGTCCGCGAAGGTCTTGATGTATCGGTGACAAATACCTGGAAGATAACGCTCGAAGGCGACAAAACTTTCACCTACGCGCTGTTTCGCAAGAACCGGGATTTCCGCGCGCAGTTCGATTTGACGACGCCCGTTGAAACACCTCCGCCCGTCTGGGGCAGTGAGTAATTTATTCGGTTTTCTTACCTTTACGTTGGCAGGTAAGTTCATTCATAATCGCCTTGTACACCAAATTTAATTGTTCTGCGGTCGGCAAGGCATTGGATTCGGATACGGATTTAAGGTCTTCGGTCGACCCCATAGATGGGTCACATTTCGCGCCCGGGTCCGAGCTGTTGTAAATTTCGGTCCCATCCTTTAAAAAAACGGCGAACGGTCCGGTACGCACGACTTCAGAAATTTCCGCATCTTGGTTTTCCGACCTTTGGGCTAATAACGCCTCCGCTCGCTTTTGAACGAGCGACGCTTCTTCAAAACCCTGTAATCGCGTTCTTTCATTTTCGATCGATGGCTCCCATTTGCTAAGCAGCCATTCCTCATAATTTTTCTGATAAATTTCCATGAGATCTGGCGTGAAAATATCTTCTGGTTTTTCGCCTCTGAGCATGGCGTAGTAAACCGCATCATCGATCTCGTTATTCTTGATTTTTTCCGCAATGGTTAGCCAGTTTTCCCGGTTTTCCGGGAGCGTAAAATCATGATCAGGACCACTAGAAAGGCTTGCGGATCGACTAAGACCGAATACCTCGGCGTAAACACCGCCTTCATATTTCAGATATTCACCACCCTGTTCCTGATCATTTTCATCTGGCGCAGATTGCGCCAATGCAGGCATGGCACACATAAAAAGAACCAGAACAACCGATGATATTACCTTCTCAATCATGAGTTTATCATAACAGGCTTGTTGCCGCTTCGCAAAGCCCCTTGCGCACGGCGTAAAATACAATAGATAGCCCCCATGTCGCTCGACCAGTCGAATATTCGGAATTTTTCCATTGTCGCCCATATTGATCATGGCAAGTCCACTTTGGCGGACCGCCTGATCCATTTTACCGGTGGGCTGACCGACCGGGAAATGTCCGAACAGGTTTTGGATAATATGGATATCGAAAAAGAGCGCGGTATCACAATTAAAGCCCAGACGGTGCGCCTCGATTACACCGCCAAGGACGGCGAGACCTATGTGCTTAACCTGATGGACACGCCGGGTCATGTGGACTTTGCTTATGAGGTATCCCGGTCCCTATCGGCCTGCGAGGGTTCCATCCTTGTGGTCGACGCGTCTCAGGGCGTTGAAGCGCAGACCCTGGCCAATGTCTACCAGGCCATTGACCATGACCACGAGATTGTGCCGATCCTCAACAAAATAGACTTGCCTGCCGCCGAGCCGGACAGGGTCAAAGCCCAGATCGAAGATGTCATCGGCATTGACGCCTCGGGCGCTATCGAAACCTCCGCCAAAAACGGTATCGGCATTGAAGAGGTCCTGGAAGCTATCGTCAAAGAGCTGCCGCCGCCGGAATATGGCGACCCGTCCGCGCCGCTCAAAGCCATGCTCATTGATGCTTGGTATGACACCTATATGGGCGTGGTGGTGCTTTTCCGGGTGATGGAAGGCACAGTCAAAAAAGCTATGCGCATCCGCACTATGAATACGGGCGCCAGCTATACGGTCGATAAGGTCGGCTGTTTCCGGCCCAAGCCCGAAGACCTCAAGGAAATCGGCCCCGGCGAAGTCGGGTTTCTCACGGCCTCCATCAAAGAAGTTGCGGACGCAGCCGTCGGCGACACCATCACCGAAGACAAACGCCCAACCGAAGCGCCGCTGGAAGGTTTCGCCCCTGCCCAGCCCGTTGTGTTTTGCGGAATATTCCCGGTGGACGCCGCGGATTTCGAAGACTTGCGCGCTGCCATGGGCCGCTTGCGGCTCAACGATGCCAGTTTTTCTTTCGAGATGGAAACCTCGGCCGCGCTCGGTTTTGGTTTTCGCTGCGGCTTTTTGGGTCTCTTACATCTGGAGATCATCCAGGAACGGCTTGAGCGAGAATTTGATCTGGATCTGATTACGACCGCGCCGTCCGTGGTTTACTCTCTTGTGATGAAAAAGGGCGAGCCCATGCTCCTGCATAATCCGGCCGATATGCCGGATGTTATGGCCATTGAGCATATCGAAGAACCGTGGATCAAAGCGACGATCATGACGCCGGATGATTATCTGGGCGGTATCCTAAAGCTTTGTCAGGATCGCCGCGGCGTTCAGACGAACCTGTCCTATGTAGGCTCGCGCGCCATGGTCGAATATGAGCTGCCGCTGAACGAAGTGGTCTTTGATTTCTACGACCGCCTTAAATCGGTCTCCAAAGGCTATGCCAGTTTCGACTATCAGGCCATTGGCAAGCGCGAAGGCAATCTGGTCAAGATGAGCATATTGGTCAACGGCGACCCGGTCGACGCGCTCTCTATGCTGGTTCACAGATCGCGCGCGGAATCGAGAGGGCGGCAAATGTGCGAGCGCCTCAAAGATCTAATCCCGCGTCACCTATTTAAAATTCCAATCCAAGCGGCCCTCGGCGGTAAAGTCATCGCCCGCGAAACCATCGCCGCCATGCGCAAAGATGTGACTGCCAAATGTTACGGCGGCGACGCGTCGCGAAAGCGAAAACTGCTGGACAAGCAGAAAAAAGGTAAGAAGAAAATGCGTCAGTTCGGCAAAGTCGAAATCCCGCAAGCGGCGTTTATTGCGGCGCTTAAAATGGATGATGGTT
>CAYQNQ010000041.1:0-15814 GCA_964418815.1 uncultured Hellea sp. | reverse complement strand
ATTTCCTATGTGAGCCGAGTTCTCGCGCTCAGTCTGGATGCTTAACTAGACTTCATTTGTTATTTTATTTTAGGGGTGATAGAAACCCAATATGAAAACAATGTGGGCGACTTTCTCTATTCTGATATTCGCGGCCTGCTCTGACGCGAATGCGCCAAAACACAACCCGGCATTTGATTTGCCGGCTGAACTGTATTCGGTCCCGGGATATAAAGAACCCGATCTTAGAATTCTTCATCCCGCCGGATACCTGGAACTATTGGAGACAAAACCTGTGACTGATTGCGACCGCGAGGCGTTGCGCAGACTCGTCATCGCGCTCAACATGTATTCAGAGGACCAGATGAACCAGACCTATTTTATGTCAACGGATAATTCTGGTGCCAAAATTCTTATAGAAACATTTCCGAAATTCAAAGAGATGACTGGTGAAGGTGGCCGAGTTATCAATATCAACAAAATGTCTGACTATTTGCGGACACTGAGTTTTTCCTGTGACTAACCAACCATCATCTTGATGGGGTTAAAGCTGCGGCGGTGAATGGGGCAGGGGCCGAGTTCTTGTATTTTGGCCCTGTGCACTTGGGTGCCATAACCTTTATGACGGCCAAAATCATAGCCCGGATAGCGTCGCTCGGCCTCTTCCATAAGCCGGTCGCGGGTAACTTTGGCGACAATAGATGCGGCCGCAATCGAGAGGCAGCGGGAATCACCTTTAATCAGGGTTTGGGCCGGACAGGGCAGGGGCGGCGCTTTATTACCATCAATTAATGCAGCCGTAGGGAGTTCACCGGCCGCATTTATGAGCGCATCGACGGAGCGCTGCATGGCAATCATGGTTGCGCCCAATATATTGGCCCGGTCTATTTCTTCCGGCTCGGCGATGCCGATACCGACGCGGGAGGTCATAAATATGTCTTTTAGCAGCATTTCGCGGGTTTCAGGGGCTAAAACCTTACTGTCATTCAGGCCTTGGGGCAGATTTTCGGGGTCAAGAATGACCGCTGCGGCCACAACCGGACCTGCCAAAGGCCCCCGTCCCGCTTCGTCAATACCGCATACGGGGCCTAAAAACTTTGACTCAAATGTCCAATCTGGTGTTTTATGCGGCATATGAAAAATCTGGCCCGAATCCTGCACTTTTTGCAGTAACAGGGTTTGAGAACACAATAAAGGTCTGCTAAAAGACCGCCACTAAGTATTACTAGGAGTAGAACATGGCTAAGTTTCTTTTGGGTGCAGCCGCGACAACCCTCGCCGCTACAGCCATCTTTGCGACGCCGGCATTTGCAAGTTCAGCAGAATGCCAAACAGCCGGAGGGTCTATCTGGCCGGTTGATGGAAAAGAGTATTGCCTGATTCAGGTTCGCGATGAAGCCTACCGCTTTGACGCCCGTTATGACGGACAGGGTTACGGCATGAATGAGTGTAAGTTTGAAGAGCTGCATAAAGGCGCGTTTTGTAAAGTGCCAATGGAATCCTGGTCAGAAGCCCGTTCGGCTCTCTCGAGCCCGGCTGCTTCCGCGCCGACCATCGATTCAAGAGTTGTCCTGACACAGGAAGAAGCCGCCGCGACGGTCTCTCAGGAGCAAATTGATGCGGCTCTGGCCAAAGCAAAAGCCGAGTCTGGCGAAGAAATGATTTCAGGCGCCGTTGAGACGGCCGTGGAAACTGCGGTTGATTCAGCCGTCGAAGACTCCGGCATCTAGAAGCTATTCATATGAATTTTAAAGCCCGCCTCTATGGCGGGTTTTTTTGTGGCTGGATTTTTTTCTAAAGCTGTACATATTCTGAACGGGGAATTCAGGGCGGGTTTAGCCGGTCTATGTTAGGGGGAGTTCATGACTAAAAGGCGTAACATAAAATTATTCGCGGTCGCGGCTCTGGCGGCCTCCACTCTGGCCATGTCGGCTTGCAGCTCTGTGGTTTCGGAAGAAGCCTGCGAGGCCGGAAACTGGGAATCGATAGGCTTTAAAGACGGCTCCAACGGTAAATCCGCGGATCGTCTGTCTAAAATTGTGGAATCCTGCACGGAATACGGCCTGTCCGTGGATAATCAGGCCTGGCTCAAGGGCTATGAAGCGGGCTTGCCGCGCTATTGCACCTATGAGCGCGGTTATGAACGCGGCGAATCCGGCTCTTCTTATAATCAGGTCTGCGGCGGTGAATTAGCCGAAGCCTATGCGCCGGGCTATGACGAAGGCCGCCAGAGATATGCGGTTTACCGCAAATATGAAGAACTGGTCGACCGGTATGAATATAAGCGCGAGCGGCTTTATGACACCCGGCAGCGTCTTCAAGACTCGGATTTGACGGACAGACAAAAAGATAGATTGCGCCGCAATATTCGCCGTCTCGAATATGAACTTGATAATCTGCGTTACAATGTTCAGCAATTTGCGCGCCGGCATAATATCAACCGCCGCTCTACGAACCGGAGAAATGATCGGGATTATCGCTTTTAAGCCTGCGTCTTGATGATTTGTTAACCCTTTTCTCAAACCCTTATTTTACCGAAATCTGCTATAAAAAACCCATGGCTGAGCAAAGCAGAATAAGGCAGGGGGCCGAATTCATTCATAGTTTTTTGATGATTGCGGCTATTGTTCTCTGGGTTGTTTTTGCGGTTTTTTCGGTTATGCGAGCCGCGTTTCGCAAACCCGGTCATGACTGTCCTTATTGGGCGGAAGACGGAAATTCAGAAAATATCCGCGCCCTAAAATTTTAGTGATATAGCATAGTTCTTATGGCTGACGGGGCAGAGATCAGCTAGAGAGCCTCATGCTTTCGGTCATCATACCCACGCTTAATACGGGACGGCAATTTCCAGTGCTATTAAAGCAATTGGCCGCGGAAGATGTGCAGCTTATTGTTTCCGATGGATTTTCCGAAGACGAGACGCTGCAACTGGCGGCTTCCTCCAATGCAAAGCTGGCCATTGGAACCCCGTCGCGGGGCGGCCAGCTTCGACGCGGCGCTTTTCTAGCGGATCGGAAATGGCTGCTATTTGTGCATGCGGATTGTCTTTTGGCGGATAATTGGCAGGAATTGGTGAAGCGGCACATTCGCGATCATCCGGATAAAGCCGGGTTTTTTAGCCTGAAATATGACAGTCCAAAACTTTCCGCGCGGTGGGTCGAGCTGATGACAGCCTGGCGGTGTATGACGATCAAATACCCCCGGGGCTGGGCTCTGCCTTACGGGGATCAGGGATTATTGATTTCCAGAGAGCTTTATGACGAAATCGGCGGATATCCGGACTGGCCTTTATTTGAAGATGTTAAAATCGCCGAGAAAATCGGCCGCCTTCGAATAAAAAATCTGGGCGGCAAAATTACCACCTGCGAGGCAAAACATGCGCGTGACGGATTTGTAAAGCGCGGCTGGCGGAATTTCAAACTTTTGCGCCGCTACAAAAAAGGCGACTCCATCGAAAATCTCATGCGAGACTATACATGATCCGCCCGCAGCTCATTGTCTTTGTCAAAGCGCCGCGTATCGGCAAGGCCAAAACTCGGCTCGCTGCCGAAATCGGCAAGACCCATGCCTGGCGTCATTACCGGGCTATGACGTCCCAAATTTTACGAAATGTGGCCAGTGAAAAATGGGACACAATTTTGGCCGTGACACCGGCGCGGTTTATGGGCGGGGTTCCGGTTTGGAGCGGTCATCCGCAATATGGTCAGGTTTCGGGATCGCTTTCGCCGCGATTAACGCAGGCCTTTATGGCCAAAAGGCCGGTTGTGGTGATTGGGAGTGACAGTCCGCAGGTGAGCCGCGCTGACATAAATCAGGCGTTTAAATCCATCCGGCCCGGAAATTTTGTATTTGGGCCGGCTGATGATGGCGGCTTTTGGCTCATGGGTGCTTACGGACCTCTGGCGGCCGATACATTTGAAGGCGTACGCTGGTCTACGGAAAACACGCTCTCCGATTTACAAAAAAATATAAGCGGCGATATTGTGTTGCTGAGAACCCTGACGGATGTGGATAACCTGGGGGCCTTGAAGCTATGGAAGGCGTCTCGATGAATTTATCGTTTTTCCGTACCGAATTTTCCGGTCTCTAAAAATTTGAGCGTCGCTTCAACGCATTCATCATTATGCATTAAAAACGAGTGCAATACGGGCGCGAGCATAAAGTCGGCGGCACTTGGCAGCTGCGTACTTTGCACGGACACAGTTCCGTCGTCATCACCCTTTAAAAGCGGATTATAGCCTTTCTCATCACCGCGTCCGCCTGCAATGACCCCAAACTCAAATTCCGGGATTGGAAGCTTTGGAATAAGTCCTTCTTCATCAGTTCCGAGTTCCTGTCCTGCCGGCCCCAAGAGTGTTTTAAATATAGGGTTTTCTTTGAGCAAGTCTGCCGGAACGGCCCCATTATTCGGCACGCCCATCATCACCATGCGTTTGAGCCGCGGGTCGGTTTCCTGCATGAGCATGCAGCGAACAACAAGGCCGCCCATAGAATGGACCACGAGATTGATTTCCTCGACTCCGTCCAGAGATTTTATGCATTGGTGAAGATATTCCGCAGATTCGGTTATGGGTATACGCGTGCTGGGATAGTCAAAGCCAAATACAAGATAGCCCTGCTCACTCAATCCTTTTTCCAAAGTGCTAAAGGATTTAGAGGACCGCATGATACCGTGAACCAGTATGACGGCCTTTCCGCACATGGCCGATAGATTTCTTTGTCGCCCAATTTTTTCGAGTTTTGTCAGGCAGGACTCCAGCTTGCCAAATGCCAAACGGTTATCATCAAAATCAAGAAGACGGTAATGGCGCGTAATTATGTTTTGCTGGATTCTATAGCCGTGAAAATAATGCACATCTCCCCAAAATTGAAGTCCACCTGCTGTCTTCACCTTCAAGCCTCCAGTTTTGCCAGTAGTGACAGCATATCCAGCCACGAGTCTTTCTTCAAAGCCGGCTGGCGCAGCAGGAATGCCGGATGATAAATGGGCAGGGCAGGGATGTCTTCTCCCCCAACTTTAATGGAAGTCCACTGTCCTCTGTTTTTCATGATTCCTGTCCGGCCGGTCAAGGCCGAAAAGGATACGCCGCCGACAAGGATGATAATTTTAGGCGCTATCAATTCCATATGTTTATGGATAAGCGGCAAGCAGGCCGCAATTTCTTCGGGCTTGGGGTTGCGATTGCCAGGCGGTCGCCAGTTAATGATATTGGTGATGTATAGCGTGTCCTCATTCAGCCCGATGGAGGCGAATACTCGGTCCAGCAGCTGACCTGAACGGCCCACAAAAGGTTTGCCCTGAATATCCTCATCGCGCCCCGGGGCTTCGCCGATGACCATAATGTCAGCTTCGGGATTGCCGCGGGAAAAGACACTTTGCCGGGCATGGTCACTGATCTCGCCCGCGTCAAAATCTGCAATCACCTGACGCAGCTGTTCCAGTGTTTCGACCTTTTTGACCAAGTCTGCCGCCGCTTGAGACGGGAGCGTGGCTGGGGCCGGGGCCGGACTTCCGGCTTGTTTGAGTGAACCTTTGGGTTTTGCCTGTGAAGGTTTTGTTGGCAGGCGTCGCGGCGCGGTTTTGGGAATATCCGGTATGTCGACGCCGGAAACGTCCCACCATGACAACAAACTCTCGAGCGACCGCTCCACCTTTTCCCCCTTTTATTTCTTTGAGGCTTTCTTTTTTGTCCGCTTTCGCGGCTTTACAGGAATATGAAACACCGTTCCCACATTATTTTCAATACACTGAATGATGGTTTTGGCGATATCCTTGCCGGTTGCCGCTTCAATGCCCTTAAGGCCCGGCGAAGAATTGACTTCTAAAATTTTCGGGCCTGCGCTGGTTCGCAGAATGTCAACACCGGCCACATTGAGCCGAAGGGCCTTTGCCGCCTTAATCGCCGTGCTGCGCTCCAGCGTGGTCAATTTGACTTTGCCCGCCGTTCCGCCCTGATGGATATTTGACCTGAATTCTCCGGGCGCTGCCGTGCGCATCATGGAGCCGACAACTTTTCCGTCCACAACAAAACAGCGAATATCCGTGCCTTTGGCTTCTTTGACGAATTCCTGAACCAGAAAGTGAGCATCAAGCCCCCGGAAGGCATCCACAAGAGCGGTCGCCGCTTTGCGGGTTTCCGCAAGTATGACACCTTTGCCCTGCGTGCTCTCAAGCAGTTTTACCACAACCGGCGCGCCGCCGACCAGATCCAGAATACCCTGGGTATCGCGGGTGGTGCGGGCGAAAGCTGTCGTCGGCATGCCCAGTTGATGTTGGGATAAGACCTGATGGGCTAGAAGTTTGTCGCGGGAATTGCCGATAGCGCCCGCCGGGTTCAGACAGTAAACGCCCATGCTTTCAAACTGCCGGACCACCGCCATGCCGTAAAAGGTGATCTTGGACCCAATTCGCGGAATGATGGCATCGTAGCGCGGCAGGGCCTCTCCATCAAAGTGGACCTCGGGCTGCTCATTGTTAATCCCCATATAACACCGGCTTGTTCGGATGGTTTCGATGACATGACCACGGGATTCGGCCGCCTCGATCATACGGGTATTGGAATAATTGTTCGGCTCTTGTGTCAGAATGCCTATGCGCAAAGGCCGCTGCGGCTGCCCCCCTTTGCGGTGGCGTTTTTTGTAGAGGTCATAATCCAGTAAAGGCTGCTGGAAGGATTTCCCCGGGAAGACGGATACTCCTTTTTTAAGGGCGGACCGCCCAATCAGCATCCGATAACCCATGGTTTCGCGATTGGTCAGCGAAACTTCGATGGGCCATTTTTGACCGCCGATTTCGATGTTTGTTTTTATGACATAGCGGCTTTCAGCCACGCCGTTGGAAGATGTCACCATACGCCGGTCAAAGACTTTGGCCGAGCAAATCACTTCAATGGCGGGATTATCAGGGTCCGGATGCATTATGAAACGCACTTGCGGATTGGCTTCTGTGCCAAAGGGTTCAATGGCCACTGCGTGCAGGGCAGAGGTGCGTGCGCCCGTATCAATTTTGGCTTTGATAGACGGTAAAGAGAGGTCGGGGAGACCTATCCATTCTTCCCATCCGAGGTTTAAGGTTTCGCTCATATAATATTTCTTAATAATGGCGCGGCAAATGAAACACTTTACCGAAGCCATGCTAAGGTCTAATCCAGATGAAATTACGCCTGATTACGGTCTTTGAAAAGAGTATATTGAAGCAAAGAGGTTGATATGTCTGACGCTATTCAGCGCGAGAGCATGGAATATGATGTGGTTATTGTCGGGGCCGGCCCGGCGGGGCTTTCTGCCGCCATACGGCTCAAACAGCTCGGGGGCGACAATATTTCGGTTGTTGTTCTGGAAAAAGGCTCCGAAGTCGGTGCCCATATCCTCTCCGGTGCCGTATTGGATCCAGATGGTTTGACCCGGCTCATCCCGGACTGGAAAGAAAAAGGCGCGCCTATCAAGACATCCGTCGAAGTCGACAAATTTTTGATGTTGGGCCCATCCGGGGCCATACGCATTCCGAATTTCGTCATGCCGCCGCTGATGAATAATCATGGTAACTATGTCGTCTCTATGGGCAATGTCTGCCGCTGGATGGCGGAACAGGCGGAATCTCTCGGGGTTGAAGTATTCCCCGGCATGGCCTGCTCCCAGCTGGTTTACCGAGAAGACGGCTCCGTTAAAGGCGTCGTCGCCGGCGAGTTTGGGATTTCTAAAGACGGATCCAAGGGTGAGGGGTATGAGCCTGGCATGGAGCTTCACGGAAAATATGTCTTCCTGGCGGAAGGCGCGCGGGGCTCCCTGTCCAAAGTTGCTATTCAGAAATTCGCTCTGGACGCAGACTCGGAAGTTCCGAAATTCGGCTTGGGTATGAAAGAGATTTGGGAAGTTAAGCCGGAAAATCACAATGAAGGCGAAGTGGTTCACACCATGGGCTGGCCGCTGGGCTGGAAGACGGGCATGGGTTCATTTTTATACCACGCCGAAAATAATCAGGTCTTTTTAGGTTATGTGGTCGATCTGGCCTATAAGAACCCGCATCTTTACCCCTATGCGGAATTTCAGCGCTGGAAACACCATCCTGACATCGCCAAGGTTCTAGAAGGCGGTAAACGCATCTCTTACGGCGCGCGCGTTATTTCCAAAGGTGGCTATCAGTCGATCCCGAAAGTGGCTTTCCCGGGAGGTGCGCTGCTGGGCTGTTCGGCGGGACTTGTGAACCTGCCGCGCATTAAAGGCAATCATAACGCCATGCATTCCGGCATTGAAGCGGCTGAAGCCGCCTATGCTGCCTTGCAGGCGGGACGTTCGGGCGATGAACTTGAAGCTTATGATGAAAATCTGCGTTCCGGACCCGTTGGCAAGGATCTAAAAATCGTCCGAAATGTCGGGCCGCTCACATCTAGATTTGGGCTGCTTTTTGGATCCCTGTTTATGGGCGCCATTGATATGTGGACAGCCAGCCTGTTCAAATTCAATCCGTTCAGGACCATGAAATATGCCAAGAATGACGCCAAATCCACAGGCAAGGCTTCTGATCACAAGAAAATCGACTATCCCAAACCTGATGGCGTTTTGTCTTTTGACCGTCTGACCAATGTCAGTTTCTCGGCCACGAATCACGGGGAAGAACAGCCCTCCCATCTAAAACTCATTGATGACGCTATTCCCGTCGCAACAAACCTGCCGGAATTTGATGAACCGGCCCAGCGCTATTGTCCGGCCGGAGTCTATGAAATCCTGCGCGATGATGATGGCTCCAATCCAAGATTTCAGATCAATGCCCAGAACTGCGTCCACTGCAAGACCTGTGATATTAAAGATCCCAGTCAAAATATTGTGTGGACCGTACCTGAAGGCGGGGGTGGCCCCAACTATCCGAATATGTAATATAGTCGGCTATGTTTAAAAAATTTCTCCTAAGCACAGGCGCGATTGCCCTGCTGTCTGCCTGCGCCAGTACCGGGACATCCACCGGGTCCAAGTCGGTTCCGTCCGGCAGTGATGCCAAGATTTTTTCGGATTATCTGGTCGGGAGTTATTCCAACTATATAGCCGACTCCGAAAACCGGTCTGAATATTTTGGCCGTGCCTATCAGGGGGATCGATCTGACATGGCCTTGGCCAGGCGCGCTCTGACAGCGGCTTGGATGGACGGGGATATTAAAAAATCGGTTTCCATGTCACGCGAAATCACCAGAACCCACCCACAAGAGGCCATGTCGAGATCCATACTCGGTGCCAAGGCGTTTGCGGCGGGGGATTATAAAGGCGCAAAAAAATATCTGAACGAAGATACCGGTGATGTGACCGTTCAAATTGTTATGGATTTGATCCGGGCCTGGTCCGAAAAAGAATTGGGTGACGAGGATACGGCCAAAGATCTTCTCGCTGATTTGTCCGGCTGGGCCTATATAAAAGTCCTTGGCAATTTGCAGCTCGCCAATATGGAGGGTCCAAAAGGCGATTTGGATAGCTCACTGGCGATTTATGACCTTGCCGATAGCGCCGGCGTCGCGACAACTGAAGTCGCGCTTTCGCGGGCGCGCCTGTTATCCGAAAGCGGTGATGTGGACGCCGCGCTGGAAGCCTTGGCCGAATTTGATGAAGCTAATGGCGGATTTGAGAGCGGACCGGTTAAAATCTATCTGGACGAGCTTAAAGCCAACAAACCCCTATCCGCCCAATATTCACCGCAACAGGAAGTTTCGTGGGCTTTGACAGAAGCTTCCTATGGATTTTTTGCCCGTAACCGCGCCTTTGATGTGGCCGAAGTTTTTCTGCGTCACGCTATCTTAATTGATCCCGACAATGACAAAGCTAAAATATGGCTGGCGGCTCTGATTGAAGACGAACGCCAGGACGAAGCGCTGGAGCTTTTCCGGAGAGTAAAACCGGATTCGGCCTATGCCGTGTCGGCCCGCCTGTCCGAGGCCAATGTATTCTTTGATCGCGACGAAGATACGACGGCCATGAATATCCTTGAAAAAACCAATCAGGACTTTGCCAGTTTCACAACCCGCGAAGCTCTGGGACGCGCGCGGCTAATTCGCGAAAACTACAAGGATGCATTGCCGATTTATGACGCGCTTGTGAATTCCATGAGCGAAGATGATATCAAGGCCAACACGCAGCCGCTTTACTTCAGAGCCATTTGCCACGAACGGGAAAAGAACTGGGATCAGGCCGTTGTGGACTTCCAAAAAGTTCTGGAGATCGATCCGGATGATGCCGATGCGCTGAACTATCTGGGATACACTTGGGTGGACCGCGGCGAAAATCTTACCGAGGCCTTTGACATGATTGAAAAGGCTGTCGAACTGGAGCCGGAAAGCGGCGCCATTGTGGATAGTCTGGGCTGGGCGCATTATAAGCTGGGCCGTTATTCCGAAGCTCGCCAAAATCTGGAAAAGGCCGTGGAGCTGACGCCCAATAGCGCCACAATCATCGACCATCTGGGCGATGTATACTGGAAGCTGGGCCGCTTTCGCGAAGCCGGTTATCAATGGAAGCGCGCTCTGGACTATGATCCAACTGATAAAGAACGAAAAAATATCAATGCCAAGCTAAAGGGGGGCCTATCGGCGGCCTCCAGCGACTGATTCATGTTCACTGAAACGGCGCGCGCGAAAATAAATCTCAATCTTCATGTGGCGGGCTTGGCTCAAGACCCGTCTCATAAATATTTTGGCTATCACCCCCTGTCCAGCCTTGTGGTCTTTGCAGATTATGGGGACGAGCTTTCTTGCGAAATTTCCGAGCAAACGATGCTCGAAATTTCCGGCCCGTTTTCAAAAGGACTGGAAACCGATAATTCCAACCTTATTCTCAAAGCTTACAGGGCCGCTTCCGAAAAAACGGAATTGCCCCCTCTTAAATTCCATCTGGTTAAAAACCTACCCATCGCTTCCGGCATTGGCGGCGGCAGCGCGGATGCGGCCGCGGCCCTAAGACTGCTTAAGAAATATACCGAACTTCCAGACTCAGACTGGCTGGCCTTCGCCTTGAGTTTGGGAGCGGATGTCCCGGTTTGCTTTCATTCAAAAACATCAATCATGCGCGGTATTGGCGAGATTATAGACTTTCAGCCAAGTCTTGGGAACTTGCCGGCCATATTGATAAATCCCGGGAAAAGCGTGAGGACGGGCGAGATATTTCGAATATTTGATGCGCATGCTGCCGACAATAAACTGGATCAACCGGAAATTATCGGGGCCCTCGAAAATGCTTTGTTTGGCCGAAATGATCTCTCCAATCATGCCAAAAGTGTTGTCCCTGAAATCCGAGACGTCATCAAAGCCCTTATTTCGTGTATGGGTTGTCAGGTTGCCCGTTTGTCCGGTTCAGGCGCCACATGTTTTGGGGTATTTGCGAACCGGGAGACTCAAAACGAAGCCTATGACTCTCTTAAATCCTTATATCCTGACTGGTGGATTCAGCCGGTCAGGTTAGGGGACCCTGGATGAGTTCTGGCGTTTTCTTCGGGCTGGGCTTTCTGATTTCATTGGTTATTAGCGGGCTTATGACACTTGTTGGCATAGGCGATCAGCCTGACCATCGATCCGCCCATAAAAAAATCACCCCAACCGGCGGGGGGCTGGGCATCGTCGCTGCACTCGGGCTGACCTCTCTGATTTTTGCCAAAGATCCGGGGTTTTATCCTCTGACACAGGATTATGCGCAGGTGCTGTCATTGGTCTTTGCGGTTGGTTTTCTCGGACTTATGGACGATATCCTAAATCTATCAGCCTATTTCAAATTTTTTATTATGGCGGCCATTTCAGGAGCCGCGGTCTGGGCTATAGGGCCGGTTTCCCATCTCCCATTTGGCAGTGAGCTTTTAGCCCTGCCGGTCTGGTTTTCATGGCTCGGGTCTATACTTTGGGTGTTCGTCGTCATGAATATTGTCAATTTCATGGACGGTTCCAATGGATTGCTGCTGATCGTTATGGGGATTGCCAGTGTTGCTCTGGCCTGGATTGCCGCGCAGCTCGGCCCGCTGGAGCCTGTTATTTTACTGGTTGTTCTGTCGTCGTCCATCATTGGTCTGGCGGTCTATAATTTCAGGCGTGAAGCGGTTGTTTTCACAGGGGATGTTGGATCCCTGACCATTGGATTTACCTTCGCCGTGGCTGTGCTCTGGATAATTCGGGACGTGAAAGTCGGAAGTCCCGTCTATATAGGCCCTGTATTGATATTACCGTTTCTGGCGGATGCTTTTTTGACAATGCTTGTTCGGGCCCGGCGGGGCGAAAAACTGATCGAAGCCCATAATGATCATCTCTATCAGCGGCTCATCAAAGGCGGGCTTAGCCATCTGAATGTTGCATTCCTGTACGGAGTTTGCGCGCTGCTGCTGGCAGGGTTCGCCAATATGGTCGTGGGCAGAGGATTATTTCACTATGTCAATGTCTTGATATTTCCAGCGTTTATTTTGAGCGGAATTTACTGGCTCGCGGGCCGGCGTTTTAACTGACCCTCGAAACGACAAAATCACAGAGATCTTCCAGTGTGGATTTCCATTCACTGTCTTCAAAACGGTCGAGAGCAGAGACGGCTTTTCCAGCATAAACCCGCGCCATATTAAGCGTTGATTTTAGGACGCCGGACTTTCTAAGCAGCGAGACGGCCCGTTCTAAATCTGTATTGGTTTGCCGGTTTTCAAAAATAACCCGGTGCCAGAACGCCCGCTCTTGCGGATTGGCTTTTTCCAAAGCGCGAATGACGGGTAGCGTGACTTTGCCCTCCCGGAAATCATCGCCGACGGATTTTCCGAGGGCGGATTCCAGACCGCCGTAATCCAGCGCGTCATCGACAAGCTGGAAGGCCAGGCCCAGATTTTGACCATAGGCACGCAGCGCCTGCCGATCTGCTTCGGAACGTTCCGATATCACGGGCGCGACTTCGCAGGCGGCGGCAAACAGGGCCGCCGTCTTTGCGCCCACGATTTCCAGATAGGTCTGCTCGGTGACGTGAATATCGCGAAGGGCCGCCAGCTGATGCACTTCGCCTTCGGCAATGATGGACGAGGCGGAGGATAAAATGCCGAGGGCTTCTAAAGAGCCCGTCTCGACCATCAAATTAAAGGCGCGCGCAAACAGGAAGTCGCCCACCAATATGCTGGCAGAGTTGCCCCAGATACGGTTCGCGACCCTGCGTCCGCGCCGCAGGTCGCTTTCATCGATAACATCATCATGAAGCAAGGTAGCGCTATGTATAAATTCGACGGCTGCTGCCAATTTGTGATGAGACCCCGTCACGCCGCCGCACAAATGCCCGCAAGCAATGGTCAAAAGCGGTCGCAAACGCTTACCGCCGGCCTCGACAAGATGCTCTGCTAGATCCGGTATCATACCCACAGGGCTTTGCATGCGTTCTTTGATTATAGCATTGACGGCCTGCATATCCGTATCGGCCATACCAATCAGGCGTTCTGCCGGATTTGGCTTTTTTTCATTTGGTTTTATGTGCGCCGGTGCATTCACGCTGAATTTTCCGATTGCTGTTGTATTCCTAAAATAAGACGTGATATCTTAAGAGCAAGTCTTTTAGGGGCGTGAAGTCGCCGCAGGTATAAAGTCGAATGAGGCTTTAAAGCCGTAAGGAGTAATTATGCGAACCGTTATCGCCACGACCAATCCCGTGACCCTGAGTTTTGCAGAAGCGGTCCTAAAGTCCGAAAATATTCCCTCTTTTATCCTCGATCAGCACCAAAGCCTTATCGACGGCTCCATCGGGATTATCCCCAGACGATTATGCGTTGTTAATGAAGATTATGAAGAGGCCATTACCCTGCTTGAACAGGCCGATCTTGGGCACGAAATCTACAGAGACGGCTGAGCGCCGAAACTTGGCCTGAATTAGGGTTGAATTTCAAATCTTTCCTTATAGGTTGCGGCGCAAACCACCGCCGGACATAACATGTCAAAAAAATCCGACAAACCGCTATCCTTTCAGGACCTGATCCTGACTCTGCAGCGCTATTGGTCCGAGCAGGGCTGCGTGATCCTGCAGCCATTTGATCTGGAAGTGGGCGCAGGAACATTGCATCCCGCGACGGTATTGCGCTCTTTAGGCCCCAAGCCATGGAATGTGGCCTATGTTCAGCCCTCCCGGCGTCCTGCGGACGGGCGCTACGGCGAAAACCCGAACAGGCTGCAGCATTATTATCAGTTTCAGGTGATCATGAAACCGAACCCGCCCAATTATCAGGACCTTTATTTGGGGTCTCTGGACGCTATCGGCATTGACCGGGCGCTTCACGATATCCGCTTTGTTGAGGATGACTGGGAAAATCCGACCGTTGGGGCCTGGGGTCTGGGCTGGGAAGTTTGGTGCGACGGCATGGAAGTCTCTCAATATACTTATTTCCAGCAAGTTGGCGGTTTGGATCTCGAGCTTGTTTCCGGCGAGCTGACATACGGCCTCGAGCGGCTGGCCATGTATGTTCAGGGCGTCGAGAATGTTTACGATCTGGCGTTTAATGATGCCGGTGTTTTATACGGCGATGTCTTCCACCAAAACGAGGTGGAGCAGTCCACCTATAATTTTGAGCATGCGGACACGGATCGGCTTTTACGCTGGTTTGAAGACAGTGAGAAAGAATGCAATTTTCTGTTGGGACTTGAAAAACCACTGCCCCTACCGGCCTATGAATATGCCCTCAAGGCCTCGCATCTTTTCAATCTATTGGACGCGCGCGGCGTGGTGTCGCCGACCCAGCGTCAGGAATATATCAAACGTGTCCGCGATCTCGCTAAAGGCTGCGCCGAGAGCTATGTGAAAATCGATGCAGATCTACCGGTTCAGGGGTGGAGAGCGTAATGCCCGAATTTCTGTTTGAGATTTTCTGCGAAGAAATTCCGGCCCGCATGCAAAAGCGCGCCGGTGAGGATCTGCGCAAGCTCATGACTGAAGGCCTTGGCAAAGCCGGCCTGTCGATTGATAATACCCATCACTGGGCTGGACCAAGACGATTGGGGTTTAAGGCCGATCTTCCGGCCAAGAGCCCGGATGTGTCCGATGAACGTAAAGGTCCCCGTGTGGGCGCGCCTGAGCAGGCGCTGGGCGGGTTTATGAAAGCGGCTGGCCTGTCCGATATTTCCGAAGCGGAAATCCGCGAGGATAAAAAAGGCCAGTTTTATGTGGCCAAAATTGAAAAGCCGGGCAGGGGTTCTGGCGATATTATTTCGGATATTGTGCCGGATGTGATGGCTAAATTCCCCTGGCCGAAAAGCATGAAGTCGGGAACCTCTTCTTTCAGATGGGTCCGGCCCTTGCAAAGTTTGATCTGCCTTTTTGACGGCGATGTCATTCCGGTTGAAGCGGGCGGTGTCACGGCTGGGAATTCCACGGAAGGTCATCGCCAGCATGGGCGCGGACCTTACAAAGTTAAATCCTTCAAAGACTATAAAGCCCAGCTTGAGGGCAAAGGGCATGTCCTTTTGGATATGGAAACGCGGAAAACAAAAATCAGCGATGAGGCTCACGCGCTTTGCAAAAAAGCCGGGCTGGAACTGGTCGAAGACGAAGGGCTGCTGGGCGAAGTTGCCGGCCTTGCCGAATGGCCGGTGGTTATTCTGGGGGATATGGACCCGTCATTTCTAGACCTGCCCGGCGAAGTCATCCGCCTGTCCATGCGGGATCACCAGAAATATTTCGCCGTACGCGATCCTAAAACGGGCGGCCTTGCGCCGAATTTTATTGTTGTTGCCAATCAGGAAGCCCCTGACGGCGGCAAAGCGATTGCGGCTGGTAACTCCAGGGTTTTGTCGGCGCGCCTGTCAGACGGGAAGTTTTTCCAAAGCGAAGACGCCAAGAAAAAACTCGAAGACTATTATGACAAGCTGGG
>CAYQNQ010000040.1:0-15909 GCA_964418815.1 uncultured Hellea sp. | reverse complement strand
TGGCTATCAGAATTTGTCCCGCCCAAGGCCATGCATATGGCCGGACACATTTTTGGACGCGAGGGTGATGTTGCGGATGTTCCGGTTCTTTCCAAATCCCGGGAACAGGATCTGGCGGATCAGATTTCCAACCATATTCAGGAAAATGACATTGGTTTTGCTTATGGCGCTTTAGCTGCCGGTACGGATATTCTGATCGCTGAAGCTATTCTGGAAGAGGGCGGTGAACTTCACGTGGTCCTTCCGGCGAACAAAAAAGCATTCATTGCGAAATCGGTTGAGCCTTATGGGCGCAGCTGGGTCCGGCGGTTCAATACCTGTATAAAGCAGGCAAGCTCGGTCACAATATTTGATGGCAATGGCAGCTGGCCGGACCCCATGATGCAGCAGCGGGCCAGTCTGATTGCTATGGGGACTGCCATACGTAAATCTTCAGAACTTTCCGTGGACGCCGTGCAGCTTTTGGTTTGGGACGGCAAAAAAGGGCGCTACGGAACCGCCAAAGACGCGGCGACCTGGAAGGCTACAGGCCGGCCGCAATTCTCCATTCCCTACCCGGATAAGCGAAACGCTAAACCCCATGTAACCGGGCGATCCGGATTTTATTTTGAAGCGGCTTTGCAAGGGTCAGACGGTTCAAGTGTGCAGACTTTTCGTGATCTACGTGGAGCTGTTCTCGAGGCTCTAGCAAATCGAAATAAAGTGCCGGATCTGGCTCAAGCGATTTGTTACGAGCTTAAAGGGCCTAAAGAAAAGGGGGAAAAAGAAAAAGACAATATTGCGGACCTGCAATCTTTCGGTGCCTTGCCCGGGGCTATCCACGTCTGTGAACTGGCCGCAAATTATCTTTCTGTATTCCACAGCCATGAATTCCAGACGGACTTCATAGGAATAAGCGGCGGCGGAGAGCGGATTTTCGCCCTTCGGGAGCGCGGCTAATGGCGGGGAACGATATAATGATCCTGCCGGAATCCGTATGGTCGCTGGGGATTTCAAAAAACTATAACAAGGACACAATCCTGCACTTTCAGGACGAAATACCTCATCATATTTGCTATGTCGTCTCGGGCCGGGTTTTCGCAACTTCCATAAATGTGGAAGGTGAAGAAAGCTGGGTGGCGGAATACACGCCCGGTCAGTTTACCTGCTGTGAATGTCTGTTTGACCCGTCGCCGACCCGCTACCAGCTTGTGGCCAAGACTCCCGTGACCGGCCTGCTTTTTTCCCGCGACAAGTTCCTATCCATTATGGGGGAAAACAAGGTTTTGAATAATATGGTTGTCGCCAATCTAACCCGGCAGATCAGAAATTTTACCGTCCAGACTCAGGAAGCCCACAGCCTAACCGTCTACGGACGTATCGCCGCGGAACTCCGGCGCCAAGCCAAACCTATTGGCCGCGACCCGGATACATTCATCATCCGCCCCACGCCAATTTTTGCCGAGCTGGCCCAGCGTCTGGGGTCATCCCGGGAAACCGTCTCCCGGACCGTATCCAAAATGGCCAAAAAAGGTGTCCTCGAGCGCCGCACCGGAGCCTTGATCGTACCGGATGTCTTCGCTCTGGAAGGGGAGATAGTTTAGAGGTTTGGCGCACCCGATAGGATTTGAACCTATGACCTCTGCCTTCGGAGGGCAGCGCTCTATCCAGCTGAGCTACGGGTGCGTTTCAATTGGGCTTTGCGTGAGCGAGAGCTTCTCTATGCGAAAGCCCATCGCTTAGCAAGATGCATTGAGTAATTGGCGCATATTCCCATTCAAATGTTATTAATTTACATTTAGCCTTGTCAGGCTTTTTATTTCGCGCCAAAAGCAGGCGGTAAATTTGATAGGAATAAACCTGCATGAAAAAACTGACTTTGACCTTTGCTTTGGGAGCGACGCTGGCGCTTGCCGCCTGTCAGCAGCCGGCGGAAACACCCCAGCCCGAAGACGGATTTCAAGCCGCCGCTAGCCCAGCCGTCTGGGTGGTCAAGGATAAAGACAGCAAGCTTTTCATGATCGGGACTGTGCCTTTGGTCAAACCAGATATGGACTGGGAAACACCCGCCGTCCTATTGGCCGCCAGTCAAGCCGACACTCTGATACTCGCCGCCGATCCGTCGGAAGGCGCCACAGTAAAGGCCATGGAGCTCACCCGCGAATTGGGGTTTTACTCTGACGGCTCAAAGCTGTCTGACAGTCTGGACGAAACGGGGAAAAAGCGACTGGATCTGGCCAGTACACGCAGCGAGATTATCCCGGGCTCACTGGAAAATGTTAAGCCTTGGGTGGCAGCCGTTCTTCTGGGGGTTGCGGCCGGGCAAAGCGAAGGGCTCGTTTCGGAAAATATTATGGTTGAAACTTTGCTGAAAACGGCGGAGATTGATGGCCAGAAAGTTATATTTTTAAGCTCTCAAGAATCGCGGATCCGGGATATTGCGGATTTACCCGAGGGCGTTCATCTTAAATTTCTGGACCGGACGCTCAATGATTTCAGCGGCCTCGGAGCCAGTTTGGTCAAATCTGCTGATGCCTGGCAAAAGGGCGACCTTACCGTGTTGCGCACAGGTGCTAAAAATCTCCATACGCAGCTACCGGCCTCTCATTATCAAGCCCTTATCAAGGGGCGGAACAATGCCTGGATCGAGAAACTGGAAAACTTTATGGAAGGTCAGGGTACGGGGCTGGCCATCGTCGATATACCGCATTTGGTGGACCCTGGAAATTTACAGATAATGTTAAGAGAAAAAGGCTATAAGGTTGAACGGTATTACGGCGTGGATTAACGCGCCGCTGGTTCAACAGCGATAGAGGGTTTCTCATGACGAAAATCGTTCCGGTCATCATGTCCGGCGGTGCAGGTTCACGTCTATGGCCATTATCCCGTCAGGCTAATCCTAAACAATTGCTGCCGCTCGTCACCGATCAAACCATGGTGCAGGAAACGGCGGAGCGCTTTGTCGGTGATCGGTTCACGGATCCTGTCTTTATCTGTAATGCGCTCCACGTCGAAGCCATAGCGGCCCAGATGGCTGATATCGGACGCAATGTTGAAGCCTATATTGTTGAGCCTGTGGGCCGTAACACAGCGCCCTGCGCCGTCGTGGCCGCCGTTCATGCCGCCCAAATGGATGATACTCTGGTCATGCTCGTACCGGCTGACCATCATGTGAAAAAGCCTGAAAATTTCAGAGCAGCTATAGAAAAAGCCATCCCAGCAGCCAAAGACGGCCATCTCGTAACATTCGGAATTACGCCCGACGGCCCGGAAACCGGCTATGGCTATATCGCCCAGGGAAACAGGCTCGGAGCCGGTGTTTTTATCGTCGACGCATTTCGGGAAAAACCGGATTTGGAAACAGCGCGCAGCTATTTGGCCGCCGGAAATTATGCCTGGAATGCCGGAATTTTCCTATTCTCGCCAGACGCTTTTTTGAAGGAGGCCGCCGCCCATGCCGCTGGGATTTCCAGCGAGGCCCGGCGCGCCTATGAGACGTCGAGCTGGGACGGTAAGGTCATTCATCTTGATAAAGATATTTTCTCGGCATGCCCGTCAGAGTCTATCGACTATGCGGTGATGGAACATACAAACCGCGCTGCCGTTGTGCCCTGCGAAATCGGGTGGAACGATATCGGCTCATTTACATCGCTGCAGGCCGCGCGCGCCGAAATCGCAGGCGACAATGACGGTAACGCCCTCACAGGGTCTGTGAACAGTGTGGGATCGCAGAATTGCCTTGTCCACTCAGACAGCCTCCCGGTCAGTATTGTGGGGCTCTCCAACGTGGGCGTTATTGTTCACGAGGGCGAAGTTCTTGTTGTCAATCTGGACGAAAGTCAGGCCGTCAAAAAAATTGTCACCCGTCTCAAGGACGGCAAGGAAACGGATCGCCTTTGATGGCCAAGAAATATTTCGGAACAGACGGAATTCGCGGCCGGGCGGGTGAGGGTAAGCTTTCTCAGGAAACAATTGCGCGGCTCGGTATGGCTATTGGGCGTTATTTAAGCCGGACGAGACCGGGTTCCGAAGTTGTTTTGGGCCGCGATACAAGGCGCTCCGGGCTTTGGATGGAAAACCTGATTATAACAGGCCTAATTTCTCACGGCATAAATGTCCGCCGGCTTGGTATTCTTCCAACGGCAGCGACATCTTTTCTAACGGAATATATGGGCGCGTCCTTAGGCATCATGGTGACGGCCTCCCATAATCCCGCCCATGACAACGGACTTAAATTTTTTGGAGCTGATGGCCGAAAATTTGGCGACAAAATTCAAAAAGAAATCGAAGCGCTTCTGGAGCGCGAGTTGACGGTTCCGGAGGCTATCGCAACGGGTCACATCACCGAGGACGAACAGGCGCGGGCCGCCTATCTGGACAAAGTCGTATCTTCAGTGCCCGGCGGCTCTGATTTTTCAGATATGTCAATTGTGCTGGACTGTGCCAATGGGGCCGGGTTTCAAACTGCGCCTGCCATCATTCGCCGGTTGGGGTTTAAATCATCTCTTTTCATGGGCGATAAGCCAAGCGGGAATAACATTAATCTCAATTGCGGCTCCACCCATCCGGACGGTCTTTCAGAGGCGGTCAAACGGCACGGGGCGGATATCGGTATAGCGCTGGACGGCGATGCCGACCGATTGATCATGTGCGATGAAAACGGCGATGTGATTAACGGCGATCAGGCTATGGGCGCTTTGACGCTTAGCTGGCGATCTGACGGCCGGCTCGCTAAACCGGGACTGGTGGCAACGGTTATGTCTAATCTGGGCCTTGAGCGTCTTATGAGCGATGAGGGACTTAAGCTCATTCGCACAAAAGTCGGTGACCGCCATGTTGCCAAGGCCATGTCGGAACAGGGCTATAATCTTGGCGGCGAGCAGTCGGGCCATATGCTGATGCCGGATTTTCTGCCAACCGGCGACGGGATGCTGGCCGCTATTCAGGTTTTGTCCGTTCTTGAGCGAAGCGGCCAACCGGCGAGCCAGGCTCTGAAGGTATTCGAACCAGTGCCGCAGCTTCTGGTCAACGTTCGCTATGACGGCGCGTCTCCGCTGGACCGGGAAGATGTCCAAGCGGCCATAAAACAGGCCGAAACAAAGTTCGGGGATGCGGGGCGTTTGCTTATCCGGGCCTCTGGAACGGAACCGGTCATACGGATCATGACAGAAGGTGATGATCCTGCCCAGGTGAAAGAAATTGCCGAAGGTCTTGCGGAATTAATCCGTTCGTAAGTTGATGACGCTTGTATAGGCGTGTGAATCAGCCGATTCTACCGTCACGGTATGAAATGGGTAATCCGCATATTTTTTCTGATTATCGGTGTGTTTGCGCTGGCAGCAGGCATTGGGTTTTTTATGTCTTCCGAAGTAAATGTGCACCGGACCATTGATGTTTTTGCCATGCCAGAGGACATATTTCCATATCTGTCCAATCTTGAAACCCATGAAAACTGGTCACCCTGGCATGACGGCGACAATCACGTAGGATTTGTTGTCAGCCAGACAGAAGATGCCGTCGGTCAGCAATCCGCCTGGATCTGCGAAACCGCGTCCTGCGTGCCGGGAACCGAAGAAATTAAACTCGTGCAACACCCCGAATATGTTCAAACGGATCTTAATCTGGACGGAAGCGCGGCGAGCGCGACCTATGGACTGATGAGCGGCAATGCAGATGGCAGCACGACGATTTTTCTGGAAATCAAAAAGAATGTGGGCGGCTTTCCCTATATTCAGCGTCTGATCAAATTCCGCGAAATTTCAGCGCTTGAAGACCGTCTCGACCGGGCCTTGGGTCAATTGAAGACTCTGATTATGGAAGAGGGCATTGCGGAATAATTATTCCGCATCCTCGTCGGGCGGTAAAATCAGGATATCATTTACGTCATAATCTGGCGGCGGCGTGCCCGTAATCAGGTCCCGTACGCGCGGCGCATTACCTTCCGGCGGTAGACGGCCAAAGTCGCTATGCAGATTAACGTCATCCTGAATGGTGGTTGAAGGGCCGCCATTATTGACGGAATTATCGCCAATGCCGGACCCGGTGAATATATCGTTGCCGCCGCCTATGGCATAAGCATTATTGGATCCCCCGCCAGCTCCTCGCCGGCCACCATTCGAGGGAATGCCCGAGGTAGAATGGGGGGTAAAGCTTTCAAGTCCGTCCACGCCGCGTCCCTGAAAGGTCCGTAAATATTCCGGGCATTCTTCATGGGTTCGTCCCGCTTCGCGGCAGCGCATATCCAAAATCAGGCCTTCGCCTCCGGGAATTCCCTGCGGCGCGGCGGAGACGTCCCAATTACCATCCCGCTGCGGGCCAGATGGTGGTAGACTCGTACCGCCGCTGGGCGGCACAATCCCGCCGCCATAGGTTGGTCCCGCTATGGCTGGATTGCGAGTTCCTGTTATGGGGTCGATCAGTTGATCGGCTTGGTCTTCGGGGACGGCGCGCTGAATCTCTTCTATGGATTCGGCCTGTTGATCGGAGGCCAGAATATCGGGTGCATTGGTTGCAATGGGGCCATCATTGGCTCTTTCATTCGGTCTGGGCCGCTCAGTCGGCGTTGGCCGCTGCTCGAACACAATCCTCGGCATGGCCGGTATCTCAACAGGTGTTTCCGACGTGAAAATGGAAGGACGCTCAACCCTTCGGACCGGTTCTATGACCTGTCCGGGCGCTTGATAGGGGACATCCTCGAACTCCGGCCTGCCAGGCGAAATATTGCCGATATCAATTTCGACCGGATCAAAATCCGGGCGGCCCGGCGTTGCGGGGTCAAATGTCGGCGCTTCCGGCGCGGGGAAGGAGACCTCGGGCGGCTGCGGCGTTTCAAATGTCGGCTGTTGCAAGGGCGTTTCAACATTGGGCTCAACCGGATCAAATGAAGGCGGTTCAGGCGCAATTTGCTCGAACTCCGGCGGGGCAGGTGTTTCGTTGATGATTATTTCAGGCGGCTCAATGTCCGGCGGCGGAATTTCTACAGGTTCAATAACCGGCTCTGGTTCAATGACGGGCTCCGGAATTGGTTCAGGTTCTGGAAGAGGCTCTGGCTCGGGTTCAGGCAAAGGTTCGGGCAAGGGTTCAGGCAAGGGCTCCGGTTCCGGTAGCGGCTCTGGTTCGGGCAGAGGTTCGGGTTCCGGCAATGGTTCAGGCAGGGGTTCCGGTTCAGGCGGGGGTTCAGCTATGGGTTCCGGGACAGGTTCTGGTTCTTGCTCCGGCTCCGGCTCCGGCTCTGGTTCAGGCTCTAATTCAACAAGTTCTACCGTGACGGCTGGCGGTTCCGGGTCTTCAAATGTCGGTATGACGAGTATGGGTTTTATGGCCTGATAAATGAGCAAATGAACCATAAATGTCAGGACAATTGCCAAGCCCCATCGCCATTCGGTCTCCTCGAAATACTCATTGAGGGGCTCATAATCCCGATAGGGCGAAAAGCCGGTGGATGGGTCAGGCCAGATCACGTAAATAAGCTCATACGATAATGCCAGAATTCCGGCGAATGGCCAAGTCTAGGGTGTGTCGTGCCTGCCGCCAAGGGGCCGTCTGTAAAAAGAGCGTGACTCGCGCATTAAATTTTCGCGAGTTTAGGCGGGAGTTTCCAAGCCATTCTGCGCGTGTTAGGGCACATCTATGACCAAGAATCGGCTATCAGATACTCTCAATTCTGTTCAGCCCTCTGCGACCATGGGTATGAGCCGAAAAGCCAGAACTATGATCGCCGATGGTCAGGATGTTATCCTATTGTCGCAAGGCGAGCCGGATTTCGATACGCCGGATCATATCGTGGAAGCCGCCGTCAACGCGCTGGCCGCCGGGAAAACCCGTTATACGAATGTGGATGGAACGGCGGAGCTCAAAGACGCCATTTGCAGAAAGTTCAAACGCGATAACGGGCTGACTTATTCACCGGATCAGATCAGCGTGGCGCCAGGAGGGAAGGCCATAATTTTCAATGCACTTTTGGCGACGCTTAATCCCGGCGACGAAGTGATAATTCCCGCGCCTTGCTGGGTGTCCTATCCGGAAATGGTGCGATTGTGCGGAGGAGAGCCGGTCATTATCCCGACCTGGTCCGAAAGCAAATTTAAACCAAGCTCAGAAAAACTGGAAGCCGCCATAACGCCTAATACCAAATGGCTGATAATTAATTCTCCGAGTAATCCAACCGGAAGCGTCTTGTCAGCGGATGAATTAAAGGATCTGGCCGGCGTTTTAAGGCGGTATCCGGAAATCATGATCCTTACCGATGATATATATGAGCATCTGACCTATTCGGACGCACGGTTTGCGACTTTGGCCCAGATAGCCCCAGATCTTTATGGCCGCATTCTCACGATGAACGGAATGTCCAAAGCCTATGCCATGACGGGCTGGCGCATCGGATATGCAGGGGGACCTAAATGGCTTATCGGCGCCATGCGTAAGGTCATGGGCCAGACCACATCCAATCCGCCAACAGTGAGTCAGTGGGCCGCCGGAGCGGCGCTGGACGGGGATCATGGTTTTTTGCCAAATTGGAAAACGCAATTTCAGTCCCGGCGTGATCTGGTTTGCGCGGCTCTAAATGATATGGGTCTGACTTGCGTCATACCTGACGGCGCGTTTTATGTCTTCGCAAATTGTGAGGCTTATCTGGGACGTCGAAGTGCCCGGGGGCGATTGATCACGTCAGACGCTGATTTTGCGGAATGTCTGCTGGAAGAGGGTTTGGTTGCGGTCGTTCCCGGATCCGCATTTCATGCACCCGGTCACTTTCGGTTATCGTTTGCAGCTTCGGACGACAATCTCATGTCTGCTCTGGATCGTATCGGCGTATTTTGCCAAACTTGCCGTTAACCGGCGCGTAAAATTCTGCTGGCTGAAGAGTCGAGCTGGGATTTCGAATACCATTCTTCCATCTTGGCCAGAAGTAATTCCTGCCGCACAGGCTTGGCCAGGTAATCATCTATACCGGCGGCGAGGCATTTTTCACGGTCGTTTTTCAGGGCATGACCGGTGAGCGCAATAATAGGCGTATGCGGAAGATTATGCGCCTTCTCAAACTCTAAAAGGGCTTGGGCGGCCTGATAGCCATCCATGACAGGCATGGAAATATCCATAAGAATGATCGGGAAATGCTCTGGATTTTCTTTGTATTTTTCGACGGCTTCCAGACCATTGGGCACAAATATAGGGGCGTAATGCGTTTCGTTGAGCATCAGCCTGATAACGTCCTGATTGAGCGGAAAGTCTTCTGCGACCAGGACCGGTATTTCATTGGGCGAATTATTTTCAGGAGTAGTTTCAGGCAAGTTTGATATCGACTCAATCTGCTTCGTTTGCAGGGACTGATCCGACAAAACTTTGACAATCGCATCGTAAAGAGCCGTCTCCCTTGCCGGTTTCATTAGAAATTTTTCGATATTGTAAGTGGCAAGTTCCAAGCTGCTGACAGGTTTGTCGCATGAGGACAGCATGACAATCGCGGTATCAGGCAAGTTGTTACTGTTTGACAGCATCTTGGCAAACTCAAGTCCGTTTAGACCCGGCATTAAATAGTCGGAAATGACCAGGTCAAATTGCCGCCCGGCCTGAAATTCAGTTTTTATCAGCGTAAGAGCATCAATCGCATCGGAGACACTTACAGTTTCCATATCCCAACTCGCCAGGCGATTGGTCAGAACATTGCAGTTAATTTCAATATCATCGACAATCAGAACACGCTTGCCTTTTAAAGCCTGTGTGTCAAAGGCAGGCTTTACGGCGTTCTTGTCAATCGGAAGCGGGATATTAATGCTGAAGGTTGAGCCTTGGCCAACGGCGCTATCAACTTTGATGCGGCCGTTCATCATCTCGACGAGTTTTTTGGAAATGGATAAACCCAGGCCTGTCCCGCCGTAAATACGAGTGGTGCTGCTATCGGCCTGAGAGAAGTTATCGAAGATAGTTCCGAGTTTTTCGGGATCGATGCCAATGCCCGTATCTTTTATGGTGATAGAAACGATTGCCGCTGAATTGTTCGTACCGGCCACGTTGACTTTCATAAGTATGTGGCCGTTTTCTGTGAACTTGATCGCATTATTAACGAGATTGGTGATGATTTGCCGAATGCGTCCGCAGTCCGCGATAAAATGACTGTCTTGTTTGGTGTCGTAGTCGATAATGAGTTCCAGACCTTTGGCTTGCGCTGGCTGAGTCATGAGAGAGGCAATGTCGTTTATCGTCTCCCGGAGATTAAACGGCGTCGGATCCAGTTCCAAAGCGCCCGCTTCGATTTTGGAAAAATCGAGAATATCATTGATGATCTTAAGGAGTGCATTGGCGGATTTGTATATGACGCCAACATGTTCTTTGTTGGCCTCATCCAGATTTGAATTTGCCAGTATTTCCGCCATCCCCAAAATACCATTCATGGGCGTGCGGATTTCGTGACTCATATTGGCCAAAAACTCTGATTTGGCCTGTGAGGCCGCCAGAGCCTGGTCTTTCGCGCGTTCCAGCTCCTGCTCCTGCGCGACTTCCTGTGTTATGTCTTTCAGGAATACTCTAATTTTTAACGGAGTTCGGTTGTTTCCATAAATGATCTCACCTGAATTTTCGCTCCAGCAAATCTCGCCGTGTCTATTTTTGGACCGAACTCTGTAAGAAAAATTCCCCTCACCGTTCAAAGCGAGTTTCAAGGCAGCGACCATTCGCGGGCGATCTTCCGGCAAACAAAGGGATGCCATGCCTTTGAGGCCTTTCGGTTTCACTTTTTCTATGGCTTCGGCCCCGAAATGATAGGTTAGGGTATCGCTGAACAGAAGAGAATTGGATTTGACATCATATTCCCAATACCCGGATTTGCCCAACATCAGGGAATCTTCCAGCAACTTTTCTTTTTCAACGAGCTCCGTCACATCGACAGCTATGGATACGGCCTGCCCGTCCGATATGGGGGTTCGGGTCAGTCGAAATTTTCTACAGTCTGTTAACTCGACCAGCTTGGAAAATCTTGACGCTGATGTTCTCTGGTCCTGCGCGTGGGCACTGAGATTGTTTTTTGCAATGATTTCATCATTAAAAAGGCCCTTATTGTATAAAATCTCATGCATCTTGCTTAAATTGTCACCGATCTGAAACTCGTTTTCGGTGATGTCGAAATTGCTAAGGCCGGCTGAATTTATGTAGAGATAGTTCTGGTTTTCGTCGAAAATACTGATTCCGGCGTCCAGAGCTTGATCCAGCATGTCCAGAATCTGCTGCGGACTTAACTTGGCTTTATCATATAGTGACATATGGCGTGCACGCCCCCTCTTAACAGAAACTGTTAGTTTGACGTGGTTAATAAAAAGAAAAAACCGGGCCATGAACGAGTCAGGCCCGGTATAAGTCTTCGCTATACTTTCGGGGAGGAATAGTATGCGGTTAGAACATACGCGGATAAAAGGGGAGGACACCGCGCTGTGCTGAACTCTATTTAGGTATTTTTCAGGCGGATTGAAGGTGTAGTCCTGCAAATGACCTATGCATATTTGCATAGACTGGGCAGAATTTAGCTCAATTTTCCCAGTTTTTGGTAACTTTGAGTAGAAATTCACGAAATACTTTGGCTTTAACAGAACCGCGGAGCTCACTTGGGTAGACAAAATGAACATCAAAAGGTTCCCCGCGAATTTGCGGAAGCACTCGAACGAGCCGGCGGGACAAACTAACCATGTAATCGGGTATACCTACAATTCCAAGACCGGCTTCCGCCGCTCGCATGATACCGTGAAGGTTATTGAGCTCCATTATCGGAGAGCGGGGGCTGTCCGCGTCCCGGCCTAGTGTCAAAACCCAATTGGTAGAATGGAGGCGTTTGGGCATCAAACCTCCAAAGGCGATAATGTCGTGATTATCCAGATCTTCGAGCGATGTCGGCGCGCCTTTTCGGGCAAGATAGATATCAGAGGCGTAGAGGCTTTGCGAAATGGTGCCCAGTCGACGTTCAATCACATCGCCTTCGGTTGTCGGCCAGGGCCTAAGGGCGCAGTCCACATCCATGGCCGAGAGATCATGCTCTTCATCTTCTAGGATGAGCTGCAGATCAATTTCAGGATAGGCTTTCATAAATTCAGGTAGAACCGACATCAGCCAGTTGGATCCGAGGGAGATTGGCGTTGAAACCCTGAGCTTGCCTTGCGGTTTACCCCGGCTATCGATCACCTGAGCCTGAGCCAGGGCCACCTTACGCGCCATTTCGTGCGCGGTGCGATATAGAATATGCCCCTGCTCGGTTAATGTCAGGCCGCGGGCATGGCGATGAAACAAAGGCGTATTGAGCCGGTCTTCAAGGGCAGCAATTTGGCGGCTGACCGCAGATTGAGAAATCCTGAGTTTTTCAGCCGCTGCTGTGAGCGACCCGGCCTCTGCAGCGGCGTGAAAGGTTTTTAGCTTATCCCAATCCAGCGTATCCATAACTACGCGGCGTCGCTGACCTCCGCGTCGGCGCCGTGTTCTGCTAGAAACTTTTCAGCTTCGAGGGCACCCATACAGCCGAGTCCGGCCGCTGTGACAGCCTGGCGGTAAATCTCGTCCGATACATCACCCGTTGCAAAAACACCGGGAATATCGGTCGCCGTGCTGTCGGGCGCGGTTTCAATATAACCGCCGCCATTCATCTTGACATGGCCCTTGAAAATTTCCGTGGCAGGTTTGTGTCCTATGGCGATGAATACGCCGTGCACATCACGTTTAAACGTTTCGTCGGTTTTGGTGTTTTTGAGGCGGACGCCCGTGACCCCGAGCGGGGTTTCATCACCCAGGACTTCATCGAGCGTTGTATCCCACAGGATTTCGACTTTGTCGTTTTCGAACAGTCTTTTTTGCAGAATTTTCTCGGCGCGGAGTTCATCTCTGCGGTGCACAAGAATGACCTTCGACGCAAATTTGGTTAGAAATAAAGCTTCTTCAACGGCCGTATTCCCGCCGCCGACAACGATGACTTCCTTGCCGCGGTAGAAAAAGCCGTCACAAGTCGCGCAGGCTGACACGCCAAAGCCTTTGAATTTTTCTTCTGACGGCATGCCGAGCCATTTGGCTTGAGCACCGGTAGCGATAATGACCGCATCTGACGTGTAAGAATTGCCGCTATCGCCTTTCATTACGAAGGGGCGCTGAGTGAAATCCACATCGAGAATGACATCTTCGTAAAAGCTGGTTCCAAATTTCAAGGCGTGTTCTTTAAATTTGTCCATGAGCTCCGGTCCCAGAATTTCTGGAAAGCCGGGATAATTTTCGACGTCTGTTGTGATAGTCAACTGTCCGCCGGGCTGCAGGCCGGCAACAATTCCCGGCTCCAGCATAGCCCGCGCCGCATAGACGGCGGCCGTATATCCCGCAGGTCCGGAGCCAATAATCATAACTTTGTGGTGAATTGTTTCGGGCATGATTCTCTTTCAGTTTTCTGGCCCTCAAATAAAGGCGCAAAGACCACCGTGCAAGGGCTCACACGGAATTTTGAAATTTATCCCAGACAAATGCAGCGGCCCGTTTGGTTTCCTGTAAAGGGGCGTAAGATTGAGGCGATAAATCCGAATTGATGGCCAGACGCACGCGGCACCGCTTTTCGAGGGCGTCATATAGAGTTTGGAATTTTCCGGGTTGTCCGGCCATGGGCAGACGAAAAACAGGTTTTCCGGTCGCGCAGGCTTCGGTGAGCATATTCGTGCTGTCCTCGGTCACAAGAATCATGTGGGCGTGATAGAGATAAGCGAAATAAGGATTTGGGCCCCGTCCATCATAAAAATTGAAATTCTCAAAATCATTATCGAAATGCGAAAAATATTGCATGGCCTTATTTGTCGTCCGCCTGGAAGCGGTAAGAAAAATCTGCCAATCATCTTCCAGCAGGCTTACAAATAATTCCGAGTGTTGATGAATATGGGCGTCATCGTAATCATGGTTTTTTGATTTCCCGCCGATCAAAAAAGCCGCGACTTTCCCGTCTTTGACTTTGATTAAGCCTTTGTCGGTTTCGAGTTTCTCCGGCGTAATCCGGTTGGGCGAGCCGATAATTGAAAGTACATTTTCGCCCGACAGCTGATCGTGCTCGGGCGCGATGACCACATCAAAATTTACCGGATCCAGTCTCGGGTCCTGCACATAAACCGTGAACGCGCCTTTTGATTTCAGATCCATCAAAGGCGCAATGGCCTGACGGCCACAGCCTATGGCCAGATCGGGAGTGCTGGAGGGAAATTTATATTTGCGGCCCAGCAGGTTTTGCAAAGGTCCCGGGAGCATGGCCAAAAGACCGGATCTTGAAATATGGTGGCTGCTGATATCAAGCTCGGCCTTGACAGACATGGCTTCGGCCAATCCCAAAGCCTGATTTTCAATGCCCCGCCGCCCGTCGGAAACAACCCAACATGTGTGCGGCTCGGGCATGATTATTCTTTGAGCACTTTATTATTTAAATGCGACGTTCAGGATTTCATAGCCCTTTGAACCGCCTGGCGCGATAACTTCAAATGCGTCGCCGACTTCTTTGGAAATCATGGCGCGGGCCAGAGGCGAGGTCACCGAAATTTTGCCGTTCTTAACATTGGCTTCGTCTTCGCCCACAATCATATAGGTCGACTCTTCATCTGTGTCTTCATTGACGATTGTGACGGTGGCGCCAAACTTGACGGTGTCCCCATTCATTTTGGTGACATCGATGACTTGGGCCAGCGCCAGCTTGCTTTCGAGTTCTTTGATACGGCCTTCGATAAACCCCTGTTTTTCTTTGGCGGCATGATATTCAGCATTTTCTGACAAATCGCCGTGCTCACGCGCAACAGCGATCGCCTGAATAATCTCCGGACGTTCCGTAGATTTCAAATGCTTCAGTTCCGTTTCCAGTGCCTCATGGCCCTGAACGGTCATCGGGACTTTTCGCATGGTAATTCCTTGTCTTCGTTATGGGCGAAATTCGCCAAACGGTTAAGCGCGGGGAACATAAGACTAATTTCTTAAGAATCAACCCCTTAAACGCCCCATATCAATTCCTGTTAGCCTTCGTTTCCAAAGTGCAAAATGCCATGGCCCAATTGAAGCCGTTTTGCTAGGGAACTAAAAAATAAAATGTAAAGCTGGCCGATGTCTATTCCCTTTATTGATCTGCAAAGCCAACGGGCCCGTATCGCAGACAAAATCGATGCGGCGATCTCCCGTGTTCTGGAACATGGCCGTTTTATTCTAGGGCCGGAAGTTACCGAATTTGAAAATGCCCTGGCAAAGTTTGAAAACGCAGACGCCGTGATCGGATGCGCGAACGGTACAGATGCGATTATTCTGGTTTTACGGGCACTCGGTATCGGCGAGGGGGACGCGGTATTCTGTCCGTCCTATACTTATACGGCTTCGGCCGAGGCCATTGTTCTTGCCGGGGCTACCCCCGTTTTTGTCGATATCAAGCCCGGCAATTACACCATGTGCGAACATTCGCTCAGCGCCGCCATTGAGGACATGATCGCGGGCGGGCGATTTGAACCCAAGGCGGTTATGGCGGTAGATCTATTCGGGCAACCGGCTGATTATCCGAAGCTTTTAAAAGTCACCCGCAAATACGGGCTGCCGCTTATATCGGATAATGCCCAGTCTATCGGAAGTCGGCGGGACGGCAAAAGCACGATTGAATATGCGGACATCGCCACGACCAGTTTCTTTCCGGCCAAGCCCCTGGGCTGTTACGGAGACGGGGGCGCTATCCTGTTAAAGGACCGGTCACTAGAAGAGACGATACGCTCTTTGGCTTTTCATGGCCGTAGCAAGACGCCTTATGATCATGACAAGATCGGATTTAACTCCCGGCTGGATTCCATACAGGCAGCCGTGCTTTTGGAAAAGCTGAAGATTTTCGAAGACGAAATCCAAGAGCGCGGCGCGGTCGCAGACAGGTATACAGAGGCTCTTTCTGGGCAGATAAAATCAGTACCCAAAATTGAT
>CAYQNQ010000039.1:10033-15929 GCA_964418815.1 uncultured Hellea sp. | reverse complement strand
ACTGGCATAGCGGCCACCATAGGCCTAATTATCGCGGCGCTTTATGCGGTTTCGGGTGCCGATAATTCAGTTTCCGAAACAGAACCATCTGAAAACATTTTGGATGCCGTCCCCGGTGGACTTTTGCGAATTGGAGAAGATAATAAAGTCAATATGGTAACCGAAGTTGCCGCGGCTCAGCTGAAACTAAATGGGGCAACATTGGGCATGGACGCCGCTGATATTTTTGTGGATCCTGATAGACGCGATGAGCTAATGTTGATTATTGGCAATGCGAGGGCCTCGAGTCGTAAATTTTCCCGAAAATTCAAGTTAATGGACAATAACGGGTATCGCTCCGCTGAGATTACGGCGGGACCTATGAGCAATGGTGATATCCTTCTGCATATTTATGACAGCACGCGTTATGATGACAGGGTCAATTCTCTGCATGCGGCCTATTCAGCTGCTCAAAAGGACTCAAGCAGTAAATCACTATTCTTTGCCGGCGTTAGTCACGAACTCAGAACGCCGCTGAATGCCATTATCGGGTTTTCCGATATGATGCGGTCTCGCTTGTTTGGACCGCTTCCCAGCAAATACGCCGAATATGCTGACCTTATTCATGACAGCGGTCAGCATATGTTGGATCTTATTGGTGATGTCTTGGATCTGTCTAAAGTGGAGGCAGGAAAATACGAGTTATCTTATCAGAATTTCGATGCCGCTGATGTAATCCGCAGTTCGGTGAAAATGTTGAGGCCCGCCGCTGACAATGCGGAAATTCGGATGGATGTTGAAATTCATGACGCGAGTGGCGAACTATTGGTGGATGCGGATAGGAAAGCCTTACGCCAAATTATTCTCAATCTTTTGTCTAATGCGATTAAATTTACGCCAAAAGGTGGACGGGTTTTGATCCGTGGTGATTTTGAAGATAAAAAATTGCGATTGGGTGTTATTGATAATGGGGCAGGTATTTCAGCCGAAGAGCTAGAGAAAGTCGGGCAACCTTATGTGCAGACCGAAGCCGGGTTGTCGAGCGAAGCGCGCGGGAGCGGGCTTGGCCTGTCACTTGTAAAATCTCTTACCGAACTTCACGGCGGCCATTTTGACCTATCAAGTCAAAAGGGAATAGGAACGACGGCCGAGGTTTTAATACCACGTCAACGGCGCGGATAAGAACCTAATCGCGATACCTCGCGGGACGGGCAAGAGCCAATAACAGCAAGAACAAAATAGACAAGGCTGCAAAGACCAGCAGATTGGCTTTGCGGTTTTCGGTTCCCGTGCCGGGTCCGCCTAAAAGCCCTTCCAGCTTTAAGCTCATCCAATTTGAAACACCGTTGAACGCGCCTTTTATGCCGCCTGAGGAATTTGGTGGAGTCTTGTCGGGCGCTATAGTGTATTGCGGAATATCGCTCACCTTTGCAAATCCTCTGAGCGTTGCGCCGGGATTATATTGTTTCTGCAATGGGGTTGTGGCGGTTTGTACCAATGGTCTTTGCTTCGCAGGTTTGATGCGAAAGCCTGCGGGTGCGTGCGACGCGGGTGCAGAAGGCTTCTCCAAAACCGGATCCGGGTTTGGTATGCTCACCGTCTTGTGTTTAGGCAATGGCAGCGGGCTAGATTTCTTCGGCGATTGAGGGATAAATGCCAAGAGCCTGGTTTTGGCAACTCCCAACCCTCGTCCGATTATTTGGAAGCCATTTACAGTTTCGCCCGCCGCAATATTTAGACGTTCACCAATTGGCGCCAGATCAATTTCCGGCATCGTCGAAAGCTCCGACCATGAAAATTCCGATAAGTTGAAATTTGATCCTTTTGAAGCCGGTAGCCTAGAAGATTCGGCTGCTTCAAATGCTTCGGATTTAAATGCTGTTTTCGCCATTTCCACCTTTTTGCGGTCCCAACGCGCGACGCTTCCTTGGAGTTTGTTCCAATGATCAGATCGTACGATCTGGTCGACGGCACGAGAAAAACTATACCCGCGCGCAGCCGTTAAATATCCATTCATCAGGCCTTGCTCTTTACCTTCGTAAATTGCCAGAATACCGCCCCGAGCAGGTGTGTTGACTGAAAGTAAGGAAATTTCGCTGCTTTGCAGGCTGGCAGTTTGCACTGTTTTGGGGACATTGTGTCGGCCATCGACGGCGACGGCGAGGTTGCGAGGTGCTTTTGAGTTAAATTTCGGACCTATAAACAGAGCATGTTTATTCAACTCATTGGGTAGGTCTTTAAGAGTATAAAAATCCGCTTTAACCCAGCCCGAACCATAGACTTTCGCTAGGTGGGCAAAGGCCCGTAGAGCCGCAGCCCGATCGGATTTTGTGCTTGTTGACAAAACAACGGCCGTATTTTCGCCGGCATTTGAAGAAAAAGGATACCCCGATGCTGCCAAACGTGTGAGATCTCCAGCGAAACCCGAAGCTTCTGTTTTGATGTTGATGAAAGATTTAGACCTGACGGCAAAGCCGGTTAGCAAATCATCCCCTTCGCAGCTGGCTTTTCCTTTGGCGGGCGAAAGTTCCGGGCTGATTTTTAGAACATTGTCTGTACCCACGAGCAATCCTCTCGGGATATCGAGGTGAGCCGAGTTTCGAGAAGACGACAAGGGTAGAGTTTTGAGTGTTTCGCCGTTTAGGCTGATATTAACGAGAGATTCCTTTGAAACCAAAGGGGACTTATCAAAACTGAGTTTTAATTTGCCGCTGGCTGATAATGGGTTGTCGACATCAAATTTAACAGACTGTGCGCCGTTGCCCCAACCTCGATCAAATCGAAGATTGCCGAGCTCATAAAGAGGCGTTTTACCTTTCAGCGCCTTGTTTTTCACTGAAAAAGGTGTTTGCCAGGAATATTCACCGGAATATGCAAATTGCTCTCGGCCTGAAGGAAGTTCTTTTGAAGCGAAAGATTGAACCAGAGATTTCAGATCTTTCTGATTGTCTGCGGTCATAACCAATCGCAAAGGTGCGTTTCGTGTGACGCCAATGATGGGACCATCGCGCCTGGCGATTTCAGTTCCGCGAATAACTGAAGCAAGTTCACGCCGCGTGCCAATAAAAATTTGAGCGTCGCTGGAACCACCAATCGAGAAATGCGGAAGGGACGGCATGTTCAGAGCGATGCCTTGTGCCGCCAAAGCTTCAAATGCCAGTTTATTTGGGCCATGTGCTACAATCGAAACCGATTTGGGCGATGTTAGCGGCGAATTTAATATCTGTTTGACTTCCTTAAGGTAATAAACCCGTGAAGGTGTTGAAGCTTTCACAACGATAAAGCTGTCGTCCATTTTAATCGAAAAAGCACCATCGACGGCTTCGATACACCCTTCATCCTTGGCGAAACTCACGGAAATTCTGTTGCGATAGGCCTTAACGTCAGAGGTATCGAGGTTTATGCGCGCATCAAAGCTATTTCCGCGCGCGTAAACCGGTGTCGGCTCACCGTCATTAAATCGGATATAAATCGGAGCGTTTCGGTTTACTTTGCCTTCTGCGTGAATCTTTACAAAAAAATCGAGCTTTTCGATCCAGTCGCTGGAAGGAATTTCAAAATCGATTTCATATTCCGGGTTGCGCCAATCCAGTCTGGGCTCTTCAAGGTCAGCCAAATTTTCCAGCATTACCTTATAAGTTTCGATTTTTCGAACTTTTTGATTATTCGAAAAATTTGCAGCTATGGCAGACTGCGCCGTAAAGAAAAGGGATGCCACAACGACCATGACAAACAACCATGGCCGTATCATCGAAGAAGATTTATTAACCCTGTTTTGTTCGATTTGGGACGTCCGCGTGTCATTTTTGCTTAACATGGCTTGAAGAAAGCAATTAGGGTGCCATTTAATAATCCCGGCTTGGAATTCACCCTGCAGACGAAAATTAAGGTTTAGACTCCCGTGTTCAGTTCATTAAAAACGACTATTTGGGCTCCTGCGCTCATAAGACGTGCGGAAAATGGCGGGGCGTTTGCTTCGGTAATTCACAGGGGAGATCCAGACGCTGGAGCGGTCTTGATCAAGGTCAGAACGCTGGACGGATCAGCGGTTCTTTATCGGTCCTTGCGGGATATGGACGGTAGCCGGATTTGGCACGCAAAAGGTCCATCCGATGAGGACGGACTGGATCAGGATATTCGCAAATCCATGGCCCGAGATCCGGATCTCTGGGTTATAGAAATTGAAGACCGGCACGGTCGTCACTTTCTCACTGAAAAGGTCGAAGAATAGAGACTTGCAGGCCTCGAAATTCCTTCGTATTGAGCCCGTGAGCAATGAAAGCCAATCATGTCTAAAGCTGCCATAGAGGCCACACGTCGCCGTGTCTTTGCGATTATATCGCACCCGGATGCCGGTAAAACGACATTGACCGAAAACATGCTTCATTCCGCCGGCGCCATTCATCTGGCAGGTCAGGTCGCGGCGCGGGGTCAAGCTCGCAGAACCCAATCGGACTGGATGAAAATTGAACAGGAACGCGGGATATCAGTGAGCTCGTCTGTTATGACGTTCGAACACAAAAATCTTGTATTTAATCTGCTGGATACTCCGGGTCATGAGGATTTTTCTGAAGACACTTATAGAACACTGACTGCCGCGGACAGTGCGGTTATGGTGCTGGATGTGGCCAAGGGTATTGAGCCGCAGACTTTAAAATTATTCGAAGTTTGCAGGTTACGGGACATCCCTATTGTAACTTTTGTCAATAAGCTTGACCGAGACGGTTTGGAGCCGTTCGATTTATTGGCTGAAATTGAAGACAAGCTGGCCTTGGATGTAAGACCCATGCAGTGGCCCGCCGCAAGCGGTCGCCGCTTTCGAGGCGTGGCAGATTTACGGACAAACGAGTTTTTAAAATATATTCGTCCTGACGAGGGCGGTGACGCCGCTCACGGCGCTGACCGTATTGCTATGGACGGTAATTCCATCGCGGGTCATTTTGATGATGACGGCCTGTTGGAAGAATTTCGGGAAGAGGCCGAGCTCGCCAAAGAATATGGCGAATTTAATATTCAGAGTTTTCGCGAAGGACATATGACGCCGGTTTATTTCGGCTCCGCGCTTCGCCGATTTGGCGTACGTGAGCTTATTGACGCTCTGTCGGAGTTTGCGCCAGGACCGCAGCCAGAAACTGCCGAAAAACTGAATAAGGAGATTGTACTCAACCCCACTGACAAAGAAGTGGCCGGGTTTGTGTTTAAGGTACAGGCTAATATGGACCTGAACCACCGCGACCGCGTTGCGTTTCTGAGGCTTTGTTCGGGTGAATTTAAACGAGGAATGAAGCTGAAGACCTTTGAAGGCAAAACAATGACTGTTCACAATCCGATTCTCTTTTTTGCGCAGGACCGGGAGTTGGCCGATAATGCCTTTGCCGGAGATGTTATTGGAATACCCAATCATGGTGTTCTCAGGGTCGGGGATAGCCTGTCCGAAAGCGGGAAAGTCAAATTTGCTGGAATTCCAAACTTTGCTCCTGAAATTCTGCGCCGCGCGCGGACTAAGGACCCGCTAAAAGCCAAACATCTTCGAAAGGCTCTCGAGAGCCTGGCTGAAGAGGGGGTGACACAGCTATTCAAACCGCAAATGGGCAGCGATATTATCGTAGGTGCGGTAGGTGCCTTGCAGATAGATGTCATGGCAGAGCGGATTAAAACCGAATACGGACTTGAAGTTATATTTGAAGCCCCGCCTTACCAAACAGCGCGCTGGATCAAAGCGGATGATAATTCCAAAATTGAAGAATTCTCGGCTAAAAATCGAAATACTATGGCAGAAGACATTGACGGTGATCCGGTTTATCTAGCCAAATCCGCTTGGGATGTGGGCTATGCTCAGGAAAAAAACCCGGATATTACCTTCTCTAAAGCGAAAGAACGTAGCTAGAGAGATTGAAATGCTGGGAGCCATTTGCGG
>CAYQNQ010000039.1:7503-9933 GCA_964418815.1 uncultured Hellea sp. | reverse complement strand
GGTGTGTATTTCTGGCGCGCACAAATCACGATAAAGATGCCATCCGTAAATTTGCAGAAAACCTAGGCTATGATTTGGGTTTTACGCTGGATGAAATTCGCGAGACCTATCAGTTTTATGCCACTTGTCAGCAATCGGTCCTGCAGGCAATTGTTGCGTTCCTGGAATCTGACGACGTGGAGGATGCTATCCGCTGTGCAACTTCTATTGGTGGCGATAGTGATACCATAGCTTGTATGACTGGGAGTATAGCCGAAGCTTTTTATGGTGGTTGTGCCCCAAGAAATTTGTGGAAAGGCCTTAGAACTCTTGGATGGACGCTTACGGGGTATTTTTGAAATCTTCGAAAAACAATATATGGGATGACAGCCAAGGCTGCAAAAGTTATCACTTACTCATGAAGTCTCCTTTAACCCTTTATATTGGAAATTATAATTATTCCTCGTGGTCGCTTCGGCCCTGGATGGTTTTGACGAAAGCAGAGCTTCCTTTTGATGTGAAAGTGATAGATCTGGATGTACCCGGATATAAAAACAAACTTTTGGCTTTATCGGACGCCGGAACTGTTCCCGTCCTTAGAGTGGGAGACGACAAAATTCCGGATAGTCTGGCGATTAGCGAATTTGCCGCCAAAGCCGTACCGAACCTATGGCCCAAAGACCCCAAAGAAAAAGAGTTGGCCCGAAAAACCGTTCTAAAAATGCATACAGGGTTTGAGGCTATTCGGCGGGAGGCTCCTATGAATTTGCGGCGCCGAACGTCTTTGCCGGTCCCGCAAGACTGCCTTGATAATGCGAGGGAAATTGATGAAATGTGGAGCGACTTGCTCGGACGTCATGACGGACCGTTTCTATTTGGCGATTGGTCCATTGCAGACGCGTTTTATACGCCCGTTGCGACGCGGTTTGCCTCCTATGATTTACCTAGGTCCGTTCGAGCAGACACATATATTTCCGAACTTATGAGCGATCCAGATTTCCAAAACTGGGAAATGATGGCCTTTGCGGAAGATCATGTTCTCCCTGAAACCGATGCAGTGAACCAATGAATTTGAAAGATACCATACGGACCATTCCCGATTTCCCAAAACCCGGGATTATGTTTCGGGATATTACAACATTAATGACCAGCCGCCGCGGTTTTGCCGAGGCGGTTATCCGTCTTTCTGCGCCCTATCAGGACAGTTTTGTTGACAACGTCGTCGGTATCGAAGCTCGCGGATTTGTTTTCGGGGCTGCTGCTGCTTTTGAGCTCAATGCCGGATTTGTACCTATTCGAAAGAAAGGCAAACTGCCCTTTGACACCTATGAACAAGACTATGAACTCGAATACGGAACCGACATATTGGAAATGCATGCAGATGCTATAAGGGGTCAGGAAAAGGTACTATTGATCGATGATTTAATTGCAACCGGCGGCACGGCCGAAGCTGCGATCAAAGTTTTACGCATGGCAGGCGCAAATGTCATTGGCGCCGCTTTTGTGATCGATTTACCGGATTTGGGGGGGCGGAAACGGATTGAAAATATGGGTATTCCCGTTACGGCATTGGTTGAGTTCGAAGGGCATTGAAACTCAAATCCCTACATATTTATCCTGTTAAATCCTGCGCTGCTCAAAATATGTCAATGAGTACCGCTGAAAACAGGGGCTTAACCAGTGACCGACGGGCAATGATTGTTGATAAAGATGGTGTATTCTTAACACAGCGATCCCATAATGTTTTAGCGCGCATCAGTGCGCGTGTCGCAGGCTCCGGAATTGTTTTAAAGTTTGCGGACAAAACAATAAATGTTGACTGGGGCGATCAACGCAAAACATGCACGGTCTGGAATGATCGAGTAGATCTGGTTGTTGCCGGGCATGGGGTCAACGCAGCATTATCGGAATTCATGGGTCAGAATGTGGCACTTGTTTCAATGGATAACCGATCAATCCGGAAAACCAGTGGTACTTGGGCAAATTCTAATAATAGTCTGTCAGACGGATACCCGCTTCTTATTGCCAATACGGCGTCTATCAATGCCCTATCAAAACTCGCGGGTATCCCGCTGAAAATGGCGCAGTTCAGACCCAATATTGTTGTGGACGGCAGCGAACCTTGGACCGAAGATAGTTGGAGGACACTAAAAATAGGGGAGCTAGAGATTGAACTTGTCAAACCCTGTACGCGCTGTCAAATCACCACGTTAAATACTAAAAACGGAAACATCGAATTTCCTGAGACAATGGAGGCTCTGATTAAACACAGGCGTTCAGCAGATCCCCGTGTTAAAGGAGTATTATTCGGCTGGAACGCTATCATTAAAAAAGCTGGAAATATTCGAGTTGGCGATCCGGTAAAAGTTCTATCGACCCAGAACTCTTGGCCAACCCATTAAAAAACCCCGCACAATGGCGGGGCTGAGCCTTTATACGCTAGAGGCTTTT
>CAYQNQ010000039.1:0-7403 GCA_964418815.1 uncultured Hellea sp. | reverse complement strand
TTAGCTGAGTCTTTGGCATCCATGGCTTTTTCGGTTGCTGCATCAGTTGCAACCTCAACCTTTTCAGCCACTGCGTCTCCGGCGCCTTCAACCTTATCTTTTTTACCGCAAGCTCCTGCCACCAATGCAAATGAGGCAGCCAGTATAACTAGTTTTTTCATCGTTCCCTCCAATTGAACACTGGCTTAAGCATACACGTAATCTCTGAGGGAGCCAGTCGTTATTGCGCGATCCTTATCTCTTTTTTAGGCCTTTTCGGTAAAAATAGAATCCATGAAGTTAAATTTTCGCAGATTAGTTCCCAAGGACGAAAGTAAAAAGAATTTTGTCATGGGCGCGGCAAGTTCAGGTTTTAAAAACGCAAAGCTGGACCAAATTTCTATATTGACCGTAAAGCTGACCTTTTATCTCTTTGAGAAGCTTGACCGGCAGATGATAGCGGCGCTGGAAAAATTTCTAGATGTTAGGTCTGAACAACGAAGAAATGTTACGCGATTAATTGGAGAACTTTCGGGTAAAAGATCGAACTTGTCTGAGATAATCAAACCTCTGATGAAATCGCCTCACAATGATCAATACCTTGTGTTTAGAAAGGTCTGTGAAGTCGCTTCGAAATGTCAAAGATATGATGTCGGTACGATGCACCGCCTTATTGCAATAGGTAAGGCAATGAAGTTGTCCGAGAATGAAATTTATCAATCCATCGAAAAAACAGGATTGGCTGATTAATCTAAAGTTTTTGGTCGCAGATCGCCATCTCTTCCACAATTTTTAGGCTTTTAGAAATTTGCTCAGATTTGGGAAGCGTTTCCATTTCCGCCTGTAGTTTCTTCTCTGCATTTCCAAGCAGTCGGTAAAGGTCAATGTTGGCGTTTTTGCTGGATTGAGCGGCTTTGAGGAGTTCTTGAAAATCCTTTTTGGATAAGTTTTTTTCAAAGAGGTTTATCACACATGTACAGCCTTCACTTTTCCCGCCATCTTCAATGCATTTGTCAACCAGTACCTGGGACTCATTTTTATTGCTACAAGCGGTTATCAGAAACAGACAAGTTAGAACGGAAAATAAAGTTTTCATGGCTCGGTCTTCAAACATTAAATTTGAACAGCATAATATCACCGTCCTCAACAATATATTCTTTGCCTTCTTGTCGGACTTTGCCGGCTTCTTTTGCAGGCTGTTCTCCGCCTAGATTGACATAGTCATCATAACTGATGGTTTCAGCGCGGATAAAACCTTTTTCAAAATCCGTATGGATAACGCCTGCACATTTCGGGGCGGTCCACCCATTTTGAAACGTCCAGGCACGAGACTCTTTAGGGCCTGCGGTGAAATATGTATTCAGGCCCAGTAAAGCGTAACCGGCTTGTATCAGGCGATTAAGCCCGGGCTCTGTGAGGCCAAGCGTTTCCAAAAATTCACTGCGTTCCTCGCCGTCCAGAAGCGCCAATTCGCTTTCGATTTGCGCTGAAATAATAACAGCTTCTGAGCCTTCGGAGCGCGCATGCTCTAAGACTTTGGCCGAATAGGCGTTTCCTGTTGCCGCACTATCTTCGTCCACATTGCAGACATACATGACTTTCTTTGCCGTCAAGAGCTGCAGCATACGCCAGGCCTTTTCGTCATCGGGGTCGACATCTGCGTGGCGAGCGGGTTTGCCATCTGACAAAACCGCAAATGCTTTATCAACGAGCTCCAAAGTGTGCTTGGCATCTTTATCATTTTGTTTCGCTTTTTTCTCCAAAGCTGGGCGACGTTTCTCCAGGCTTTCGAGATCCGCAAGCATGAGTTCAGTTTGAACAGTTTCCATATCTGCCAAAGGATCTATTTTACCGTCTACATGGGTGACATCGTCATCGTCGAAACATCTAAGGACATAGAGAATTGCATCAGTTTCGCGAATATTCGCGAGAAACTGATTGCCAAGGCCTTCACCTTTTGAGGCTCCTCGAACTAATCCAGCAATATCTACAAAATTCATGCGGGCCGGAATCCTTTGCGCGGATTGTGCTATATTTGCAATTTTATCCAGTCTGGCTTCTGGCACAGCCACATCGCCGACATTGGGTTCTATCGTACAAAACGGGTAATTGGCTGCTTGCGCATTTGCCGTTTGGGTCAAGGCATTAAACAAAGTTGATTTGCCGACATTAGGCAGTCCGACAATTCCGCACTTAAATCCCATCTTATTTAGTTCCTTCGGGGTTTGGCACCGGGGGGCGGAGCCATTAGGTCAACTTTTGTTTGGTATTTGTCAGATTCTTCAATGGCCAGCAAATCTGCAGATCGGGCCAGAGCATTATTAAAGGCTTCCACCCATTCCTTTTCAATTTTGGAAAAATCAGACAGAACATAGCTATGGACTTTGTTCTTTGGGCCAGGATGCCCAATTCCAAGACGGGCCCTGTGAAAATTTTCACCAACGTTTTGGCGAATAGACCTAAGGCCGTTGTGGCCTGCGATTCCGCCGCCATACTTCATTCGGAATTTTCCAGGTGCCAGATCCAGCTCGTCATGAAAAACATAGACCTTGTCCAAGGGAATTTTGTAAAATTGCATGGCTTTCTGAACAGACCGCCCCGACTCATTCATGAATGTTAGAGGTTTAAGAAGTAGAACTTTGACGGGCCTGCCATTGGCTGTAATTGTACCTTCTCGGACAAGGCCCTTGAATTTTGCTTTCTCAGTGGAAAATCCGTGATGGTCGCCAATGGCGTCTATGGCCATAAATCCAATATTATGGCGATTCCCGGCATATTTTTCGCCGGGGTTTCCTAGACCTACCCAAAGTAACATGTCTTCAGCTTTCGTCCCCGAAAAGAGACGTTGCAAAAACGAGAAAATTACTCGTCTCCGCCCTGAGCTGCGGCTTCTTCTCCGCCCTCTACCGCTTCGCCTTCTTCGCCTTCGACTTCATCAGTTTCATCATCTTCTTCCTTAGAGGCTCTCGAGCTAACAATAGTTGCGATCGTAAAGTCCCGCGCAATAGACGGTTTGACGTTTTCCGGCAGTTCAACTTCACTGATGTGCTTGCTATCACCGATATCCATTTCAGAGATGTCAACGATGATCGTATCAGGAATGCTTCCTGCCGGACAACTGACCTCAATAGCGTGGCGCACGACATTTAGAATGCCGCCGCGTTTGATGCCCGGCGCTACATCATCACCTTTGAATGTCACATTAACTTCGACATCGATAATTGTTGTCTTGTCCACGCGGTAAAGGTCAACATGCATAGGTACATCGGTTACGGGATGAAATTGCACATCTTTTGTAATAACAGTTTGTTTCTCACCTTCATGAGAAATCTCGATCATGTTTGCCAAAAACTGACCTGAATTTATAGCTTTCAGCACTTCGTTTTTACGTAAAGCGACAGCGACAGGTCCCAAATCACCTCCATAAATAACGGCCGGAACTTCCCCGCCTCGGCGCGCAGCGCGAGCAGGCCCTGTTCCGGTTTCTTCTCTGACAACTACGTCCAAACAGATACCACTCATGGTCTTGTCCTTGTGATCTTGTCCAAAGGGACTTTTAGGGGCGTTAATCCCTCAAAAAATCACCGCCCGTCAATTTTCGGGGCGTTATTTAAGAGATTCCCTCAAATTCAGCGGGCTCCATACAGAAATGCCCTGGAAAAGGCAAGAGGGTTTCTAGCAGGCTTTTTCTCGTTTTCAGGCTTTAATTTTCAGTTCGATTTTTCGATGAAACTCGAAAAACTGTTCAGTTGGCCCGGTGTTTGCGTAACAAGTGGATAATCAAAGATATAATTGATGGAGACGCTTAAAATGGGACAGATTTCGGCAGTGATTGCAATGCTATTGGTCACTTTGATAGCAGCGTTGGTTTTATTGGTACCTATTCGGTTAAAGTTCGGCTCCGATCTGGTAAAATTTTATTGGCGGGGCGTATGGTATTTTCTCTCCGCTATTGCGGTTGTTTCTGGGGGGGCACAGGTATTAATGCTTATGGGATATGACGTCGAACAACTATCAATAGCTGTTCTGGCCGGATTGATGACAGCTTATGTTCTTTTTGTCGTATTTGGCTGGTTTCGTTTGATCGGTGCGGCACTTTTGTTTGGGGTTCGAAAAATGGGAAAGACCGGCTGATCTAAAAGGGAGAGACTTCTAATTTCCCGATCGGTACAGATGTCACTGTGGGAATAGGCGCCTCCGGATCTAGTGGTATCTCGACGTTATCCAGGCTTTTGGGAGCCTTCACGTCATCATATAATGTCCCGTAAAGAGAATTGGTTTTTGGAGCCGGCACTGTAGCTGGTCCGCCGACTAAGCTGGGTTCTATTGGGATATGAGGCCGATTAATCGGCTTTTCGGGCAAAGATGGTATTCTTGGTGGAACTTTCTCGGTTTGCACTGCCGAGCGCCGTGTTGGACTTACAGATGATGTCTGCGGGATCCTAGTATTGTCGAGCATTGGTTTGAAACTTGGTCGCGGTCTTTGAACCAAGGGTCTGTTTTGCGAAACGGCTCTGCTTTGCGGGACGGTATCCAGCATTGGCATAAAATTTGGCCGCGATGGCTGAGCCGGAGCTTGCGGCGGCACTGTTCTGGCAGGATGATGCACCATGCGTTTATGGGCCGGTCTTGAGGCAGTTGGATAATTTCGGCCCCTTGTCGTTGGTTTAGGTTGATAATTTGATGCAAGTTGGGGTTGGCCGATGCGAGTTGTTCGTTGCCCGCCCATGATCAATCGACCAGACGTAAATCCATAATCATCAATCGCCGATTGGCTGTTCCCGCTTATGCTAATTGCACTGGCAATCGGAGCAACTTGACGCGCATTGAATTCGCAAATCGTCTGTTCGGGGCTAACACGAACAAAGTTCCATCCTTTGCACTGTGCGTCTCCCTGACATTGCGAAATGCATTGGTCAGGACTTTGAGCGGGAATACTCATATAGGGATTGCCTGCTCTGTAGGTCCCGAAATCCGAGCCATAGGCTGAGAAGGGAAGTAATAGAGATCCCAAAATTGACTTAACGACTAGATGCATTTCGACCTCGAATTTCAGCGATTCGCGAGGTCGACTATCTCTTGAGAGGTGTTAGCGTTTGGTTAACTATAAATCGGCTGATCATCATTGGGCGTGTTTATTTACAACAAAGTCCTTGTACAATGCCCAAGCTGCCCTGCAGGCGACCTCAGAGGCTTCGCGATGAATCAGAAACCGATTGATAGTGTATTTGTCCTTATCTTCAGGTTCAAATGGTTTTAAAGATGCTATGGCATCTAAAAGGCATGACTGAGTAAAGGATGCGTCTCCAGATTTTTCTTCGGGATAGGCTTGGACGATATGTGCCAACACCTTTCGCGCCAATAATGAATGTTTTTTTTGCGGCCCCATGCGCACCCAATGCCCCCGTTGGAATCCCTTTAGCTTTCAACTATAATTGACAGTAATTGTTTTATTGTTCGTCAAGGTTGTTTTCTAGCGGCGACGCCATAATCATGGCCCAATAATAGTGATATTGTGTGGTTTTTTCGAATACTAATGCAATACCGAAATTGGTTGCCTGTGGCATTAACAGGTTTTCATTGTGACCAGGACTTTTTTGCCAGGCTTTAAAGACTTTGTCCCAGCTACTTTGGCCCGACGCAACATTTTCGCCAGCAATTGAAAACACATAACCCTTTTGCAACATGCGGTCTGTATGGCTTGAGCCATCTGTTCCTGAATGAGACACTATTCCGTTTACGGCCATATCGTTGGCGTGGACTTCCGACGCTTGCATAAGTTTTTGGTCAAGCGTAACCGGACTTAAATCAAATTTAGCCCGGTAAGCATTGAGATCGGAAACGGCGATCTCAATGTCTAAGGGTTCGGGCGGCATGATTTCAAACGGTGATCCCGAAGCCATGCCATCATTTAGGAAGCAAATATAGGATTCAATCGTGGTATCAGGCTGAACCGAATAAACGCCCTCACAGTCATCTTCGCCCCAACAAGCGTTGCGGCAATCGTCCAAAGAATTTGCATTGATGGTTTTATAGGTGCCGATCGGAGCTTCTTCAGAAAAAGCCCCTGCCATCCCGTTCAGGGGGGTTACTGCGAGAATGAACGGGATAGCCAGGAACCGCATGGAATATTGTTACGTGCGATTCTTGATTTTACAAAGTTACAAAATGACAAGGTTTGCTAAGCAGCGTCTAGCCCTATATCGAAATTTATGGCCGAATGTGTCAATCCTCCAATGGAAATCACATCGATGCCGCTTTCAGCGATCGCCTTAACGGTCTTCAAATTCACACCGCCGGATGCTTCCAAAACGGGTCGCGTTTCGGAACTGTTGTCCACAATTTTAACGGCCTTTTTCAAAGTTTCAGGGCCCATATTATCCAACAGGATCACATGGGGTGCGTAGGGAAGGGCCTTTTCCAGTTGTTTAAGCGTATCAACTTCCACGCTGACTCGCACCATATGATCTGCATTGGCCATAACATTTGAAAGGACCGCTTCGATACCGCCGCCCATAGCAATATGATTATCCTTTATCATGATGGCATCGGACAGGGATTGGCGATGGGTTGCACCGCCTCCGGCCAGAACCGCGCGTTTTTCCAGCGCCCGCAATCCAGGTGTCGTCTTACGCGTCGCCGCTATTCGTGCCTTTGTATGTTTGACCAGGTCCACATATTTGGATGTTAAGGTTGCTACGCCAGACATTCTGCCAAGAAAGTTCAAGGCTGTCCGTTCCGCCATCAAAAGAGAACGGGTTGGGCCTTTAATTTCGGCGATAACGTCGCCTTTTTTTACAGTACTGCCGTTTCCCCTTTCAACAAAGAATTCGACACTTGGATCCACCAAAGCATACGTAAACTTTGCAGCCTGCATGCCTGATATAGTACCATTTGCCCGGGACTTAAAATATAAATGCCCCTTATCTGTTTCGGGAATCAGCAAGTTTGCTGTCACGTCACCGGCAGTTCCGAAATCCTCATTCAGCGCGAGTCGAATTATGGGTTCGATCACAGTTGAGGGCAGTGGGGGTAAATTCTGCATATCGTCCTTACTAATCCAGCATTTCGTAAGATATATAGGATGAAGCGCTCGGTTTGACCATATCGGGAAAATCCACTCTGAAATGGCCGCCGCGGCTTTCCTCTCTAGCCAAAGCAGAGGCGGCAATCATTCGCGCGGCAATCAGTGGATTGGCGCGCCCAACCTGTTCGATCAGTTCATCAATTGTACCAATCAAATTATTTAACCCGTTGCTGTTTCGCCGAACACCGCATTGTTGCGTCATACCATTTCGTAGAATTTGCGTAACTTCATCTGTCATAGCCAGCCAAGGTTGTGAGCGAATTTTGTCTGCCTTTTTTTCGAGAATTTCACTATCTTTCAAAAGGCTTGCAGCTCGGCCGCCAAACACGATGGCTTC
>CAYQNQ010000038.1:5447-16320 GCA_964418815.1 uncultured Hellea sp. | reverse complement strand
ACTATGACCAGTGTTTTGCCTGTAGATATCCAATAACCGAAGCTGAAAAAAACCACCCTCTTTATGTCAAAGGCGTATCTTGCCCTCGGTGTCACAGCCGCATGAGCGACACGCAAAGAGACCGCTTCGCTGAACGCCAAAAGCAAATTGAATTGGCGCGAATGCGCGGAGAAGCTCATATTGGCCGTGACGGATAGCCTATTTTTTTGAAAGCTGCGTGACCAATAAGTCGTAAAAGCGGATTAAATCCCCCCGAATATCAAAAGATATATCTGCCCAATCAGCCGCGCGAGTTTGATAAAAAGACTTCCAGTCCGCCTCGTCCTTGATATTCTTCCCTCTGTCTTTTGACATAAGCCATTTTCGAAATGAAGATTGCCCTTCATACCAAAGGGGCTCAAGTGTCAGCATGACCCCGCCTTTTTTCAACTTTTTCTGGCCAAGCTCCAACATCTCGGAGGCGATTTCATCCGTTACGTGGTGAAATACGCCGTGCACTATGGCTACATCAACAGAGTTATCCGGGAGATCAGGGTTACTAAACATCTCGGAAGTTTGAGCCAAAACAAATTGAGTATTGTCTCGATCCGAATTCGCGGCTTGAGCTGTCCGGATGTAATTATCGTTCACATCAAACCCGATATAGCTGATGTCCTTTGGCATAAACTCGACAAGATTACCCGGACCGCAGCCCAAATCCAGTATACGGCAGTTTTTGCCAGCGGGCTCAACAATGTTTTCAAGAATATATTTCTTGGAATTCTTTTCGCTAAATACGAACTGAACCGTTTTGTACAAAATTCCCATAGAAAGGATTTTTCGAATACCGGAATTGTCTTCAGTAATTGTCGTCATAATCTGGCTCTTGTCTTGCTTGATTGACCTAAGACCGCGCGATAAAAAAACAGCCAATGATTATTAGCACTGTTCCAATTATTTTCGACGTGCTCATACTTTCATTGAATACCAGCGCACCAAAGACCAGCGTCATCACAAACCCCAGACTAATAAATGGATAGGCCACGGAAATATCCACTTTTGTGAGGACCCAGATCCACGTTGCTGCACTGATCACGTAAATAAAAAGCCCGGCGATTATAGGCATATTCAATACTGTTAAAGCCAGGGCCCATAGGCCGTTGGCATCCTGAAGTTCCGCATTGATCCGATTGGCCCCGAATTTCAGAATTAGCTGTGCACCCGTCGACATTATGACGCTCAGTAATACAAGGGGTAAATAAGTGAGTTGCATGGCTTAAGGCCCAAGTGCTTTCATCCAAGGTGAATCTTCGAGCGCCTATAGGCTCAGAACCTGAAGTTTGCAAGCTCCGGAAACTCTAGGCCTGCTTTTTCCAGCTGGTGAGAATGGACACGCCGAACGGATAGGTTTTGCCTTTAAGAACGCGCCGGCTTTCTGATGCAAACAGCTTGTAGATCATGTTCGAAGCAAAACCTTCTTTGGACATAACGGTTAAGTCTGAGCTGACCTCATCTTCAGTTTGCGTCTTATCTGTCACGCTCAAGAGATTGTTGAGTTTTCGAAAAGTCCATACCAGCGGAAACAGCCAAAAATTGAAATAGGTAGAATGTTGGATGTTAGGCTCATCCTCAAACAGTTCGAGAATTTCCGCCTTTCGGTAGCGTTTTATATGGTGATTGATAACGTCGTGGTTTGACCAAAGAGACATAAAGGCCGGAACGGTTATAACGACAAATGCCTCATTTTTACAGACCCGCTTTAGCTCTGAGACCGCCAGGTGATCTTCTTCCACATGTTCAACCACATCAAAAGCGCAAACCAGATCAAAACTATTGTCTTCAAATGGCAATTCCAAAATCGATCCGAGCTGCAATCCGATATCTTCAACTTTCTCTTTTACGAAATCATAGCAGCTTTCTTCATATTCAATGGACGTGATATCCCCGAACTCTTTTAACAAAACGGAGGTATATCCAGTTGCAACACCGACATTGAGGACCTTAAAAGATCCTTTTTGCCGCTGTTCATTTGTCAGCTGTCTTATGTAATCCATGATGATTTTGTTACGGGCTCTGAAGAACCAGTGATTGCGTTCATGATGGTAATAGTCTTTGTAAAATTCTTTTTTCACAGCGTCGCACCTGCCAGAAGGTTATGGTAAAGCAGCCGAATATTGGTCGCCAAATCTGATGGCTCAAAGCCTTTTGCCCTGACCTGCCGGGAATATGAATTATTTTCTGCGTTCGATTTCATTAGCGTATAATTCAAATAGACTTTTTTTTGCGTGGTCGCTTCAACCAGATTTTTGATTTCTAAAATGGAGTAGGGTTTTCCGTCCACAACGAAGATTTTTTGCGGGAGTGGGTCGTTAATCATATGGGCAATAAACCGCCCGATATCCTCATCGAGAACATAATCCCTCAGCGTCATTTCAGTTCCGTAAATCGACAAAAACTCCTGGCGAATGGCTTTGTTGACCATGGTCGGGATCAGGCCCATCCGTGATCTAAGATTTGAAATTGAATAGACGGAGCTCAACCGGACAATGGAAAATTCGTTAATCCAGTCGGCATTTTCAATATAACGTTCCTGATTTAGTTTGAGCGTCGCATAGGGTCTTTTGGGATTTGGTTCGGACTGCTTTGTTATTCCTGTTTGGCCTTCAAACAGGCCGCCGGCAGAACTGATAAGGATATACCGGATTTTTGCGTTCGGTATCTGATTGCGGACAGCCTCAGACAGGACAGCATCGAATTTCTTGAAAAAACTCAAATCTTTTTTTGTTTCTTCTGGCGTTGCCGAGAACAGAGTTTTTCCGGCGCTCCAGACAATATCCAGCCGTTGGGTGTCGCTTGGAATTTTATTCGCGCAAAAGGCCTTTATTTTCTTTTTGCAGGCCTCGATAGATTGCCAATCCAGTTTTTCACTGGCCGTTTCTTTGTACTCTTTGGAAATTTCGCTAAATATCGCCCAGCCAACGACACCCAGTCCGAAAATCAGAACGCTGTTCTTATTCTTCTGAAGCAGTTTCATAACTTAACTGCGACAGGGCCGCCTTCAGCGCCTTATCTTTTGAGCGGTCCACGACAAAAAACGTCGGTTTGCCGTTGGTGTTGAGCATCAAATCACCAATACTTTCCAGAAGAATACTTAGAAGAAAAACCGTCAGGCCCCCAAAAGACAAAATCAGAAGAATCGTGGTGGTCCAGCCTCTTGGGGCTACAAAATCCAGATTAAACAGCGCAGCGAACATCATGTAAACCGCAAGGATCATGCTGGTGAGAAAAGCTATAATTCCGATTGGGATAGCCAGTCTAAGGACTTTGATTTTGGAGCTCATTACCATGCGTTTTGCATGTTTAATCAGGCCAAAGAAAGAATATCCACTTTTCCCGCCCGAATTTTGATTGCGGTCATCATATAGTATCACGCTTTGCTTGACGATCCGTTTGGTAAACCAGCTAAGCGCAATATCCAGATAAGTCTCATGGCGGCAAATCGAGGCCGCACCTCTGGCGATTTCTCCGCGCACAGCCCTGAAACTATTAAAATCCTGCGTATGTGGATTGTTGAGCACCTTGCTCATGGTCCACTTAAAAAACCGGGCCGTATTGTCCCGAATAAGAGAGTTATGCACTTTCTTGGGTGAATTAGCGTAGCAAATATCCGCGTTTTCGTTTGCGGCCGCCTCCAGCAAAGACAGGATATATTTTGGGTGATGCTGCAGGTCTTCATCCAATGTAACGACCCAATCCCCGGAACTATAAAGCATGCCGGCAATAGTCGCCGGGTGCTGGCCAAAATTACTCGATAAGGTAACGACCTTTATCCAGTCATAGTCTTGCTCAAGGCCTCTAAGGACTTCCTCAGAGTTATCAATGGCTTCATCGACGACAAATATACTCTCGCCCAATAAAAGTCCTGCCCCCGAATCTTTCAGAGTATCTCGCAGGCCGCTGAGTTCTTCCACAAGACCAGGAAGATATTTCGCTCCATTATAAACGGGCGTAACTGTCGAGATTGTTACGGTCATAATCCTCGGGCTAGCTATTGGCGGGGCTGTTTCATGTCAATGTTTATCCTTGAGTATGTTTATGATTTTACACCACATTTTCCCTTCTTGCGCGTACCAGCTGATTGTAAGTTTGTAATGTAGGTGAATAATAGCTGAAAATAGCATTCACCCCAAGTTGGTATACCATGATATAGGATAAGGGCTCGTATCGGAGGCATTATGCGTAAATTCCTGATTTTATCGGCTTGTTCGATTTTTATGGCCGTACCGGCTCAAGCTCAATTAGGTCCGCTGGAAGATATTCTTGAGGATATCATAAATGATACCAGAGGTGGTCATCCCGGCCATCAGGTCGGATCTGTTGAAGCTATTCCTGTGGGCGTTGATATCGACACATTACAATCGTTTATCGGACACACACTTGTGCTCAACGCCTATCAACCCGTCGAGCCCGGTATGACAAAACCAGAATTGATCGGACAGACTCGCATATTGCTGACCGGCATGCCAAACCAATTCGGCCTGTCAATATTCGTACCGGAACCGATCACTCGCGATTTGGATTTTGCTGTCATTAACGGCGCCGTCCTTGACCCTACAGGCAAGGAAGTATTGGTTTCCAGACAAGACGAATTTTTCAAAGGGCGCGGGTCGGTTGAACTGGAAATGGTGCCCCTCGGTAACACTCCGGCGAACCCCCAAACGCCGGCTACGCCGGCAAAACTAGAAAAACTTGAAGGCAAGGCGTACCTTCCGAAAGATGCCCCCCAGCTCATGCGCGGCGCCTCTTTGACTGTTGAACTTGTCGAAATTGATACGTCTGGACTTGCGGGCGGCACCGGGTTTTCGGAGCGAATTGTTTCCCAAACATTTGTGGATCTGGATAAAGAAAAATCGCCTTTTAAGTTTAAAATGGATTACCCTCAGTGGACCCAAGACCCCACCAAACAGGTCGTTCTGCGGGCGCAGCTCAAAGATTGGGCTGGACGGCTGATGTATGAGGACTTTAAAGGTGTTCCGTTTCGCGGCAAAGATGATAAATACAAGATCAATTTGGAACCTGCGGGATATCAGCCCTGAGAAATACAGGCTTTATTCCGTATGTTTGAGTGAACTTATTTGGGCGCAATTTACGTAGGTAAAAATGAACAAAATAGCTCTCGTCACAACTTGTCTCATGGCAACACTGGCATTTGGCTGCACCACGACTTCAACAGATTTCGGCGAAGAAACTGTGCGCGGCGTTGCGGCTCTGGCAAATGATCCGCGCCTCGGTGAGGAGGTCAGCCGGATTTGCTTCGCCAGTCAAATAGATGGTTTTCGGGCGGCCAGCAGAGACACTGTGATCGTTGAAAGCGGCTTTAAGGATGAGTTTGTATTGGGAATGATGGGCAGCTGCCAAAACCTGCAACAGGCACAGGCTATCGCACTTGATACGGGTTTAAGCTGCCTGACAGAATTTGACAATATCATCGTCTTTGACAGCGCCTTTGGCACGCAGACTAGCCCGTTCTCGCAAGAAAAATGCGCGATAAAATCCATCCACCGCTGGAATGAAGGGATAGACGATACGGAGCTTGGCGGCATTGATCCCAAAGATATCGAACCCATTATGGAGCCCCTCGAATAGAAATTCTTTCACGGCACACGCGTGAAATTCCAGACATTGTGAGAAATTCAGGGGGTGGCACACGCGCGTGTGCCACTGTGTGCCGAAATTTCACCGTGAAATTTTTTACTGATTAACAATAAATATAGTCCGACGACAACATGTCGATTTTGTAACGATGGTGAACGAATTCTGACAATCACATTCAGCAAAAGTTCAATGCTGATTCCCTATAGAGACCCTGCGTGCGTCCCCTCTGTGACGTCCCTATCCCCCCAGGGAGGCCGATCAACTCCCGGCCCGCAGAACACGCAACAGGAGCGGCGCCATCACTTCCCTCTCTCAGTGATGGCACCGCTCCTGTCTATTTTCACCGCCACTTTCTATGCTTGTTCTTTTCTTCGGAAATGCGTTATAAATGCGAAAAAGTGCTTATGCGCACTAGGAGATAAAGATGCGAAATTCGCTGATTGTTACAACCGCTGTGCTCACATTAGTTGCCTGCACGAAAACAGAAGCGCCTGCCAAAATTGATATAACACCGGAAATGACAGCCTTTGCGACAGGTTTACAGGAGATGCTTCTGGATGCCAAACCCGGTGATGTCATCGAAATCCCCGAAGGAATTTTCGTATTTGATCGAAGCCTTTCCCTGAATATCGACAATGTCACCCTGCGCGGGTCAGGTCATGACAAGTCTATCCTCTCATTTAAGGGACAGGTCGCCGGCGCGGAAGGCCTGCTTGTCAACGCCAATGATTTCACCATTGAAAACATGGCTATAGAAGACACAAAAGGCGACGCTCTGAAAGTGAATGAGGGGAAGAACATTACCATTCGCGGGCTACGCACTGAATGGACAGGCGGCCACAAGACGTCAAATGGCGCTTACGGTATATACCCGGTCCAATGCGAAAACGTACTAATTGAAGACTCCATCGCTATCGGCGCGTCAGATGCCGGTATTTATGTTGGCCAGTCCAAACACATCATCGTTCGCAATAACCGTGCGGAGTTTAACGTTGCTGGAATTGAGGTCGAGAACTCTGTTTATGCCGATGTTTATGACAATACAGCGACCAATAATACGGGCGGCATTCTGGTCTTTAATATGCCAAACCTGCCGCAGGAAGGGCACAGCACCCGCGTCTACAATAATCAGGTGTTCAAGAATAACACCAAAAACTTTGGCCATGAAGGAACGCCTGTAGCGAGTGTTCCCGCCGGGTCTGGAATTGTGATAAATTCAAACGACAAAGTGGAAATATTCGGGAATTCAATTCGCGACAACCGAACCGCTAACATTATTATCTCCAGTGTTTATTCCACGGGTTATAACGATCTCAATAAAGCCGAAAATTTCGATCCTTATCCTGAAGGGATTTATATCTACGATAATGAATTTGTGGGCGGCGGAAATTCCCCCGACGGTATGGACCTTAAGGCCTTAAAGACACTGAAATTCGGACCAACCGGATCCTTCCCGGACATCTTGTGGGACGGATTTTTTGACGCAAAAAAATATGTCGACGGCAAGCCGGCTGATGAGCATAGAATATGTGTTCAAAACGGGGACGCAAAAATTTTAAACGCCGACGGCCCCAATGAATTTGATAATCCGAGCATGGCAGATATGTCTCTTCACGCCTGTGAGTTACAACGATTGCTAAAGGCTGAATTCTCCAATTAATGAAATTTAGTTCTATTAAATACACGGTAGTTCTCGCAGCTGCCGCACTTGCCGCCTGTTCGCAGCCCGTTCAAACAGAAAGTTCGGAACCGGCAAAGGAAATCCCGGCGCCGCAGGTAAACTTCCACACAGAAGGCAATCCGAAATCCCTTTCTGACTGGGGAATATTATCCAGTAATGGCGAGACCCTTAAATTGGCGCAGGGCAGTTTCATCTACGAATTAAACACACCGCTGTTTAGCGATTATGCCCATAAGCTCCGAACCCTCTATATTCCTGATGGTAAAATCACTTCATTGGATACCGACAATGACCGAATTATTTTTCCAATCGGTACAATTATAACGAAATCATTCTATTATCCTGAGGGGACCGGGGCCAAGACCGTTACAAAGTCTGAAAGCCAAACACTCCTCGGCAATAATCAGCTGGACATTTCGAATAAGGCCTTAATCGAAACGCGGCTATTGGTTCGCCGCGTAGAAGGCTGGATCGCCCTGCCCTATGTCTGGAATGAAGACCGAACTGAAGCGCGGCTTTATCGAACCGGAGATCTGCAAAAATTTTCGTTTAGCCATGGCGGTAAAAAAACTGAATTCGCCTATCTTGTGCCGAATGTGAATCAGTGCGCAGGCTGCCACGCCACAAATCACACGACCAAAGAGATCGTTCCTATAGGGCCACGGCTCCGGCATTTAACTTCAATCGAAAGCATGCGCATCGAACAAGTGCCACAGGCATATAAGCGAAACGCTTCCTGGAATAACAAGGATGCCGGACTCAATGATCGGGCCCGAGCCTATCTCGATATCAATTGTTCCCATTGCCATAGCAAAGTTGGCCCCGCTGACACCTCCGGCCTGCACTTGGAACCGGAAACACCACTTGGCGCCAATCTGGGCCTGTGCAAAACACCTATCGCGGCCGGTACTGGAACAGGCAATCGCAAACACGGCATTGTACCAGGCAATCCTGACGCCTCCATATTTGTCTACCGGATGGCTTCGATCAATCCGGCTGAAATGATGCCTGAACTTGGACGGGCCTTATCTCATACTGAGGGCGTTGCCCTTATTGAAGAATGGATAGAAAGTCTGGACGGGAGCTGCAGGGGCTAGTTAGAAGCCGCAAATATGTACGTCTTATTCGCCACGCTCACATTTGGCGGCGAGCCTCTGGTTTCGAACCAGTCCCAACCCTGTTTTAGGTTACGCCAAAACTCGGCGTTGGCGTTTTGCGAGTATTTCGCCAGATTTTCATCGGTCATAGGAAATGGAAAAACATGGACTCTGACGAATGGCTGCCTTTCCTCAAACGCCTTTGTCATGATTGTGTAGATTTCCTCAATGACAGGATCGGTCATGGCATAACATCCAATTGACGCGCACTTGCCATGGACCATCAAATAACTGCCGGTCCGGCCATGAGCTCGGTCAAAAGAATTCGGATAACCCAAATTAAAACTGAGATGATAGCTGGAGTTCGGGTTCATTCGGCCCGGATTCACAAAATAGAACCCTTCAGGCGATTGTCCGTCTCCTTCTTTGAGTTTGGGACCTAATTGGCCGGAATAAGTGCAGATGGGCCACTTCTTATATCGTTCAAACTCTCCGCCCTCATTTGCCAAAAAGAGCTCAAGATATCCATCTTTCAAACTGCCATCGACAGTTTTTACGATGCGAATAAAAACTGGATTCCCGATTTGGGTACTGGAGGACTCAAGTTGCGCCTCGATTTTTGGCGTTTGCTTGGCGATCGCTTTTTCTGCTCGCACCGATGTTTGATCGGCGCAGGCATTAGCGCCTAATGTGACCAGAAAAATGAATGACAGCCAAAAAGCCCTCATTGAGTCATCAGCGCGGAATTATGCCATTTCCGAAGTTTCAGCCGGAATCCGAAGCACTTGACCCACATAAATTTTATCGGGATGCGTCAGCATAGGACGATTGGCTTCGAAAATTTCGGGATAACGCGATCCGCGGCCATAGTACTTTTTTGAAATTTTCCAGAGCGTATCGCCGGAAACAACCGTGTGAAACTGAGACTCTTTTGCCCTGTCTTTCGATTTGGCCTTATCGTTGACTTCTCCTATGCCAAAAATATTGCCAACGGCTAAAATAACCTTCTCTTTTTCTGCTTGAGAAGGCGCCTCCCCGCTAACAGTGACCTTGCCCTTATCATCGACCTCAAAATCCAGCCCTTCGCTGGAAAGTCCCTGATCTTTGACCTCTTTCACGATTTTTTCTTTACCGCCTTTTCCGAGCAACTCACCCAGTTTGCGGCCCGCCATTTTACCAAAAGCAACTGAACCAAACATGATATCTCCCTATAAAATATTTTGCGGACGTCATGACTGAACGTCCTGCCACAACTCTATCTTTATCCCTTCCGGGTCAATAAACCAGCCAAAAATCCCGAATTCGGTGTCTTCTGGGCCTTTAACTGCAGTTGCGCCGCCGACCGCCGCTCTTTTCAAGAACGCGGCCACATTATCTACCCGTAAATTGATCATGAAGCGCGATTTTGAAGGTTCCAGGTAATCAGAATCGTTTTTGAAAGGCGACATCATTGTAAAGACCAGCCCGTCGGACTCCCACTGAAAGGCCCCCCACGGCTTGACGTCGACTCCCATATGCTCCGTCCACCAGTTTCGGTAAGCCTCCACATCACGACATTTAAAAAATACGCCGCCTAACCCCAAAATTTTCGCCATTTGGAACTTTCTCACCCCATAAACAATATCGTCGCGGCTTTGTAACAGGTCTTGGCCTTTACAACAAACGCGGCTATAGGGTGCGCAATTTGTGATTTGGAGCTCGTAATGACGCTTATATTATCTGGTGGATTTAATTTCTTCGGTTTCGAAATTAATGCAGCCCTGTTTGGATTTATACTATTTGCCCTGCTATTTGGCGGGTTAAATCTATTAGAGTATAAGCGGTTCGATTAGTCTGCATAGCGCATGCTTGTTCCCTCACTTCTTTTATTAGTTGGCATTGTCGTCCTCGTCATCGGCGGGGATCTGATGGTCCGCGGCGCCGCAGCTTTAGCTCGGCACTGGGGCATCCCAGCTCTCATCGTCGGACTGACGATTGTAGCTTTCGGCACATCTGCGCCCGAGCTTGTTGTTGCCGTTCAGGCGGTCCGGAGCGGGGTTAGTGAGCTAGCGACCGGTAATATTGTCGGCTCCAACGTCGCCAATGTGCTATTGGCTCTGGGTTTGCCAGCTATGATTATGGCAATCCCCACAAATATGCCCGGAGTTGCAAGAAATGCCTTTGTCTGCGTCTTGGCAACTCTGATTTATATTGCGTTAGCCATTATTCCCCCCTTGTTCGGTCATACCACTGATATGATTTATTGGCAGGGCGCTATATTGTTTGGCGGCATCATCGTTTATCTCGCCTGGATGTTTCGTCTGGCCCGCATCGGCGCCGAAGATCCAATTCTGGCGGAAATGACCGAAATCGATGAAGGCGAAGCCGGTCTGCCGACCCAGCAATGGAAATCGGCCTTATTTTTAATTTTCGGATTGGTGGGTCTGGTTTTAGGCGGCAAGATGATCGTTGATAACGCCAC
>CAYQNQ010000038.1:0-5347 GCA_964418815.1 uncultured Hellea sp. | reverse complement strand
GCGCTCACCATTTATATCCTAAGCCGAAACAGCATAGGCCGGAAAACCGGCTTTATTTTCCTGATCGCCTACGTTCTTTATATGGGTGCACAAGCCAAATTCGGCATGGCATAATGCGCTATGAGCCCGTCAAATCTGACATTCGAAATTGAGAAAGATTTTCAATTTGAGGCCGCCCATTTTTTTGGACATGCGGACGCCAATGACCTCTTTAAGAAAATTCACGGTCATTCCTTCAAGGGAACGGTTCGCCTAGAGGGAAATGCTCAAGAAGATAAAGGCTGGATTCGCGACCTTTGGAAAATAGAACAAATCATCAAGAAAGCGGTGGAGCCTCTTGATCACGCGGTCTTGAATGAGGTCCCGGGACTAGAACAGCCGGCCCTTGAACAAATTGCGCAGTGGATATTCGCGCGTCTGGAACCTGAATTGCCCGGCTTGACCTGTGTAGAAGTGGGTCGTCCGTCTTGCGGTGAACGCGCCAGGGTCAGAAAATCCCCGTGACGGGTGCCGTTCTCATTACCGGGGCAGCGGCCCGTGTTGGACGGCACATTGCAATAGGTCTGGCTCAAGATGGATGGACCGTGATTATCCATTACAACCGTTCCGGCCAAAAAGCACAGGCACTTGTTTCGGAAATCAATCAAAATATCGGTAAGGCCTTTGCTCTTGGCGCAAACCTTTCTGTCCCCGCTGAACGCGATAACCTGATATCAGAAGCTCGAAATCTGGCACAGCGGCCTCTCAACGCCCTAATCAACAATGCATCCACTTTTGATCCTGACGGCGCAGCTGATTTTTCCCGAGGAAGCTTTGATCATCATTTGAACGTCAATCTTTACGCCCCCTTGGCTTTGTCGCGAGAATTTGCAGCGCAATTACCGGAAGACGAACTCGGCTCTATCATCAATATCATTGACCAAAAGGTGCTAAATTCAGACCCGGCCTATTTCACGTATTCTATTTCCAAGTCTGCTCTTTTTACGGCAACAAAAACCATGGCGCAAAGTTTTGCGCCGCGCATTCGGGTTAACGCAGTAGGCCCCGGACCGACCTTTCGGAACAAAGCGCAAAAGGACGGCGAATTTGAAACCGAGTTATCCGCCACGCTTTTGGGTATCGGTTCGCCGCCTGATACGATTGTTGACGGCATCAGATATTTGCTAAGTGCGAGTTCCGTCACCGGACAGATGATCGCAATTGACGGCGGGCAGCATCTCAATTGGACAAATGGAGATCTTTCGTGAACCGAAAATCCGTATTTCGCTTATTTAAAGGGACCGAGCTGCCGCAAACGCGCATTTTTGTTCGTGGTCTGCTGGTTCAGGCGTCAATTGGTGTTCATCCTCATGAGCACGAAGAAACACAGCCGGTCATTATTGATGTAGAACTGGACATGGGCGGCATGCCTCTGCCTGAAAAAGACAGGCTCCATGAAACCTTGGACTACGCCATCATCGCGGAAAAGGCCGAAGAAATCGCCCTTGAAGCACATGTTCAGCTGGTCGAAACTTTGGCGGGTCGAATTGCCGATTGGGCTATAATGGCTGATCCCAGAGTTCAGGCTTGCGCCGTGAGAATTGCCAAGCCCCAGGCTTTATTGAAAGCTGATGCGGCGGGCGTAGAAGTCGTTAGGCGCAGATAAATGACAGCTGGCAGTCGCTTCATTCAGCCCGCATTCACTCGTTTAGGCATTATCTTGACGCAACCCCCAACCAACCATGAGATCTAAAATGCGATTTTCAACTCCCCTGATAGCCGCCGCAGCTTTAACCTTTATTTCCGCCTGCTCAACTGTACCCAAAACTAAATCGCTAACTGACGGTATTGATGCCGATAAAATTGCGTCTCATAAAACGGGCATGCGCGCTTCCAATGACCCTGTTTGCACGACTTTTTATGGAAACGTTATTCAGGCCGCGAACAAATCCGCTCGAGCCCGAAGAAATAACGCTCAGATGGCATCTGCGGGGGCATCGATAGCAACAACCCTAATTGGACTAGGACCGGTAGGCTCCATTGCAACCAGTAGCGCAGCGCGTGTACTTATAAATGGCCAAATCAAAGACGTATCATCGACGATCTTTGATCCCGAGAATAAGTTTGACAAACGCATTATCGACTCAGCTAAGGAGCTGAATTGCCCTGTCAGAATGAAGAGTACTTCGACGCCCTAAAACTTTCATAACCGGATAAATTCACTACGGGCCCTGTTGGGCCCGTTTTTTATTACGCTTGCCTCCTTCTTCTATCTGACTATCTTTCCAGCATGCCCGAAGCCGCTACCAACATCTTTGGCCCTGAGCTGATCGCTGATTACGTCAAAAGGCTTCCTAACAAGCCGGGCGTCTACCGCATGATAGATGAGGCCGAAAACATCCTTTATGTTGGGAAGGCGAAAAACCTCAAAAAGAGAGTGACAGCTTACACCAGTTATGCCCGCCATCCCATTCGGATTCAGCGCATGATTAGAGCGACCTGTTCCATGGAATTTGTGGTTACAGGCAGTGAAACTGAAGCTCTGCTTCTTGAAGCCAGTTTTATCAAAAAACTCAAACCCCGATATAATATCCTTCTTCGGGACGATAAAAGTTTCCCCTATATTCTCGTGCGCAAAGACCACCCGGCCCCTCAAATCAAAAAACACAGGGGCTCCAAAAAAATTAAAGGGGACTATTACGGACCTTTCGCTTCGGCCTCTGCCGTTAACCGAACTTTGGACACGCTTCAGCGCGCCTTCAGGCTTCGCAATTGCTCGGATAGTATATACGCCTCCCGCACACGGCCCTGTATGTTGCACCAAATAAAACGCTGCTCGGCACCCTGCACCGGTGAAATCAACGTAGAAACCTATGGTGAACTCATCATTGACGCAGAGGACTTTTTAAAAGGTAAGTCCGAAAAGCTCAGGCACCGATTGCAAGATCAGATGCAAGCAGCCTCTACTGATCTAAACTTTGAAAAGGCCGCTGAATATAGAGATAGATTGCAGGCCCTTGCGCACATTTCCGCGGGTGCAAGTAGCGCCAGCAGCCAGACTTTTACAAATGGGGATGTGATTTCCATTTTCTCCGGCGGCGGCCAAAGCTGTGTTCAGGTGTTCTTTTATCGAGGTGGACAAAATTGGGGAAACAACGCCTATTTCCCCCGGCACAGCAAAGATGATCCACCTGAGCAAATTCTGGATACGTTTCTGGCCCAGTTTTATTTGAATAAACCGGTCCCGAAAGACATTTTTGTAAATGAAGAACTGCCGAATAAAACTCTATTAGAGACTGCGCTATCAGAACGGTCCGGCCGGAGGATTTCAATTACATGCCCCAAGCGCGGTGAAAAAAAATCCCTCATAAATATCGCGCTCAAAAACGCCCAAGAATCTTTGGCACGAAAACAGGCTGAAACCGCTTCTCAAACCAAACTGTTGAAAGGACTAGCCGAAAGATTCGATCTGGAAGAGCCACCTGAGCGTATCGAGGTTTATGACAACAGCCATATTCAGGGCACAAATGCCATCGGCGCTTTCATTGTCGCCGGGCCAGAAGGACTTGAAAAGAAAGAATACAGGACTTTCAATATTAAAGACATCGAAACGGAACCGGGCGATGACTACGCCATGATGCGAGAGGTTATGCGCCGCAGGTTTTCCCGTCTCCTCAAGGATGAGCAGCTCATATGGCCAGATCTGGTCGTGATAGACGGCGGCAAAGGCCAATTGTCGGCCGTGACAGAAATATTGGCTGAAATCGGCGCGTTGGAACGCGTAACCTTGTTGGCCATCGCTAAAGGACCGGACCGAAATGCCGGACGCGAAGTTTTTCATATGCCAGGCAAACCGGAGTTTATGCTACCGCCCCGAGCGCCAGTCCTTTATTACTTGCAGCGATTACGGGACGAGGCGCACCGGTTCGCCATCGGCACTCATAGAGCCCGCCGCAAAAAACAGATGAAAACCAATCCACTTGATGCTATTCCCGGTGTGGGGCCGGGCCGAAAAAAGGCCTTGCTTGCACATTTTGGGTCAGCAAAATCAATCAAATCTGCGACTCAGGCTGAGCTGGAAAAAGTCGAAGGAGTCAGTCGTAAAATGGCTGAGACAATTTATGAATTCTTCAATGAATGATAATACGGCGGCTGTGCAAAGGGCTGGCGGCTCATTTGCCGATGGCCTGACCTTAATTCGTGCACTACTGACACCTTTGGTCATGTATCTTATCATCGCAAAAGGATGGCCGTCTCAAAATATCGCTATTCTGGTTTCTGTCCTGTTCGCAATCGCTGCGCTCACCGATTTCTTTGATGATGTGACTGGCGGTGCTGAAACCTCGGTTTACCGGAAATTTGGATGGTTTGACGATATCGCCGATACTGTTTTGATGGTCGGTACCTTGGCGGCTATGCTTTGGGTTCTAATGCAAGGAACCGGCCCCGACATAGTCCATTTTGATGAAAATTTTATCGGGATTGATTCAGAGGTCTCTATTTTATTTATTATTCCGGTCGCCCTTATTATTGCACGGGAAGTTATTGTTGGTCTGGTGAAAGGCTTCGAACTGAGCCGATCAGGCTTTATTGAGTCTGGTCTTGGGAACCTCAAATCCGCCATGATTATGCTGGGAACCTGTATTCTTCTGGCATCACCCTGGTTGTCCCCTTTGCTAAGTTCGGTATTTTCCAAAGGCGGAGATGTACCCAAAGGACCGGTTGACCTGTCCGACCCGTCTATTCTCGACTCAAGTGTTTTTGATGCCTATTCCAATAGTTGGGGAATGATCTGGAATACGGGCCTTGTCATTCTTTGGATCGGTGCCATCTTATCAGTCATTACCGGATTTGCGCTTTTAACAGGCAAGACCGGCGCGGCGAATGACGGGTAATCCTTCCGCAACGGGCTTTAAGGCCCGCCTTCCTAATATACTGACCATTGGGCGTATCGCCAGTATTCCGCTTATCGTGGCCGGGATAGTTTTAATGGAATTTCCGGATTACAGCGCGCCCGCCTGGGTTGGAATTGGAACCATCGTCTTATTCGCCCTGGCTTGTATAACAGATTATTTCGATGGGTATTGGGCCCGGAAATGGAACGTCACTTCCGATTTCGGACGTATGATTGACCCTATCGCTGATAAGCTGCTTGTTGCGGGATCTTTGATTGCAATATGTGTTGCTATAAATGGTATGTGGCAATTTATGGTGCCAGCTATTGCTATAATTGGACGGGATATCTTGGTAAGCGGGGCCCGGGAGCACGCTGCGCTAAAGTCTAGAGTAATGCCGCCTACCAAACTAGCGAAGTGGAAAACGGCCTCCGAAATGTTCGCGATCGCGCTCATAATCTTCTATTTTTTCA
>CAYQNQ010000037.1:0-16429 GCA_964418815.1 uncultured Hellea sp. | reverse complement strand
CATGAAGGGTTTGTCCCGTCACATATCCGGCTTCCGCGCTGGCAAGATAGGCCACAGCAGCGGCAATATCTTCCCCGGAACCCAGATCTCCAGCGGGAATTCGGCCTAAAATAGCCTCTTTTTGGGCGTCATTGAGCACATCCGTCATGGGAGAGGCGATAAAGCCCGGCGCGATACAGTTCACGGTCACGCCGCGGCTCGCCACTTCCTGGGCCAAAGATTTTGAAAATCCGATCATCCCGGCCTTGGACGCCGCATAATTGGCCTGACCCGGATTACCCGTAACCCCGACAACCGAAGTCACGCCGATAATACGCCCGAATCGGGCTTTCATCATGCTGCGCAGGCAGGCTTTGGACAGGCGGAAATAGGCTTCCAGATTGACCTTGAGCACAAGGTTCCAATCCTCATCTTTCATACGCATCAAAAGTCCGTCCCGCGTCAGGCCGGCATTTGAGACCAGAATATCAATACCGCCGCCAAGGGCTTCGGCAGCCTGCCCAACCAGTCCATCAACGGCATCGGCGTCAGAAAGATTACACGGCGTTACGGCGCAGCGCTCCTTGAGCTCGCCGGCCAGTGTCTCAAGTTTTTCAGCCCGCGTCCCAGATATGGCCACATGGGCACCCTGGGCATGAAGCCTTTTGGCTATAGCGCCGCCAAGTCCGCCTGTGGCGCCTGTTACCAGCGCGCGCTTTCCCGTTAAATCCAACATATTATGTCCCTTAAATTATCTGACTCTAATTATCTGACTTTATGATTTTAGCTGCTCGGCAAAAGCCTCAAGGGCTTCCGGCGAATTCAGCGCCTTACCTTCAACGCCTTTCACGATACGGCGCAGCATAACCGTTAGAACTTTGCCGCAGCCGGGCTCGGCAAACAGAGGTATATCGCCCTCACCGACCATCCATTCAATAGATTCTCGCCATCTGACACGGCCTGTTACCTGAGCGACCAGATCGGCTCTTATCTGGCTTGGGTCTGTTACAGGGCGCGCCGTAACATTATTCACAATCGCCACACCCGGCTCCGCAATTACAGTGTCGGCGAGCGCGTCGGCCATAGCATCAGCCGCCGGTTTCATCATATCACAATGAAACGGTGCAGATACGGGCAGCATAACCGCTTTTTTTACGCCGATTTCCTTGGCCGCCTCGGCGGCTTTTTCAATAGCCGCCTTTTCGCCTGACAAAACAATCTGTCCGGTGGCATTGTCATTGGCAATCTGGCAGATCCCGATCTTGGCGCCTTCTGCCACTGCGTTTTCCGCATCCTCGAGAGATGCCCCCAGCAAAGCGGCCATGGCCCCGGCGCCGACGGGTACAGCCGCCTGCATGGCATTTCCCCGAATACGCAGGAGTTTTGCCGTCTGCGCCAAAGAAATAGCCCCGGCGGCGCAAAGAGCTGAATATTCTCCGAGCGAGTGCCCGGCCACATATTTGGCATCCGCAATATCCACATCAAAGTCTGACTTCAGGGCTCTGATCGCGGCAAGAGAGGCTGCCATGAGAGCCGGTTGTGTATTTGAGGTCATAGTGAGGTCTTCCATAGGACCGTTCCACATCAAATCTGACAGGTTTTGCGAAAGCGCGTCATTGACCTCTTCAAAGACAGCTCTGGCGCTCGAAAAGGCTTCTGCCAGTTCCTGCCCCATGCCCACGACCTGACTTCCCTGACCGGGAAATGTAAACGCAAATACCATTTAAGTCCTCTTACTATTCAATCTAATATGATGATTGGCGGGTTGGATAACCCGGCTAATTAATTGCTTGTTAAGGCTGTTTCCTCATAAATTATGAAACGAATCTATCGGAAGCGACATTTATGTCAATTTTTAAGCGCTTTTCGGGCAAGAAAGCGGAGGGGAAGGCGTCCAAGCCGGATGCTGCGCTGCCTGATGAGACCGCTATTCTAACGGAATCCGATAGTTCCATAAATCTACCCGTATCTGTGGACGATGCCGTACCTTCATTAAAGGGATTTACCCCCGGAGAACAGGAAGTCATTCGCTCGATTTTGGACGACAACAAAACGCCTAAATCCAATTTTCACAAAACCAACCGCAAAACCGAGGTAGACGTCGACGAAGCTCCGAAGGCGGAAGTCGAAGAAGAAGAGGCCTCGTCAGAATTTATGGGCGATGAATCCTTTGTTCATGCGCTAAAAATATTGAAGGGCGATCTGCAACTGGACGCCGTGTATGGCATTGACGAACCGGAAACGGAATCGCCTGAGGCTCCAGAGCTGTCAGACAGTGAGTCCAAAGCGGCGGAAGAGGTCGATTTCGGATACCCGGAAAAACTAACGGCCAGCGCTACATTTCGGCCTTCCAGCGAAATAGAAGAGCCTGAAGAAGCCCGGAACGAAATAGAAAATGAATTAGAAGAAGCTGAAGAAATAATCAGCGAAATAGATGAACCCGCAGAAATAATTAATCCAGAAGTGGAGTCTGAACCAGAATCAGCGTCAGATACACCACTTATATTGGGAGAGAACGATATGAGCTCGCGAAACGAGTACGAAAACGAGCGGGATTCGACCTATGAACTGCGCCGACAGGCTGATCATCGCCATGATGATATTGCCAATACACAGCGCCGTATTAATCTAGGCGAGATGCGTATGGATGTTGCCAGCATCATTAGCGATATCGAAAATGGTGACAACATGTATCGCCGGGCGCAACAGCGGGTCGAAAATCTCAACAGCTTTATCCAGCGCGCTGAAGTCGACTTCTCTCTTTTGGACCGCCTGGAACCAGAAAACCGGGCCTTGAAGTCAGAAAACCTGACGCTGCAATCGGAACTTGACAAACGCAAAACCCGAATTTCACAGCTCACAACCAGTCTGGAAGATCTGCAGCGCCGTTTTGGCGACGCACAAAGCGAACTTGACGCAACCCATGGAAGCTTGGCGCAGTCTATAAAGAATTTTGAACGGGCGGAACGCGATATATCAGAGCTCAATGCGCAAATTCAGGAGCACCGCCTGAAATCCGACCGCGTGCGTAACGATCTGGATGTTGAAAACCGCGAAAACAGCAATCTTCGGGACCGAATTGCAGATTTGACGACTCAGTTGGACACTGCGACCTCTGAAAAGCTGCACCACGCCAAGCAAATCGAAACTTTGAAAATTGACGTGGCTGATCAGTCGGAAAACCGGCTTCAACTTCGTGATGAAGTCACTAACCTGCGCAATACGCTGGAAGACGCACAAAGCCAAAACACCCGAATGCGCGGTGAAATCACCGGTGTTCACGATGATATTCGCGGATTTAAAACCCAGTACGAATTTAATATCCTCAAACGCGATGAACGCATATCTGATCTTGAAACCCAGATTGTCGAGCTCAATGACCGGCTGAGAATGAAAGAAGAACAGGTCGAAACGTCGACTCGAGAACTCTCAATCATCAGAAAAGAGCGGACAACTCAGGAATTGGAGCGTGAACGTCTGGAAAAATCAGTTGAACAGGCCAATTCTCAATTACACCGAACCGAAGAAGAACTTCTGCGCTCCCGCAAAGCCGCCGACGAACTCGACATGAAATATAGAGATGTGGCCGCGGCCCTGGACCGAACTGAACAGCGCAGGCAAGCCAGCCCGCCTGCTGCCAAGCCGGATATCGCGCCGCCGCCCTACCACCCGGCAGAGCCAAAACAAGCCGCTGAAACGAAACAAGAGGCGAAACAAGAAGCCAGTTCAAAACAAGAGATTGAAACCGACGATATTGAATTATCGGCAGCGCCGGCTCCGGCCGCGACGTCTAGCGCCGCACCGGTTGCTGAACGCATTGCCCCCACCCGGCAAATCACCGACGACATTGAAGATATGTTGACGGATTACAAACTGGGTATCCGCAACCTCGGCTAATCAAATAAAGACTTGATTCTCCCTATAACTCCTGTAAACGGCGCGCTTTAACGGCTGCGGTCCAGCCGGTTTTTTTGACATGGGGTCAAAACACCGAACTGGAGCCATCGTCGACGGGTAAGCCTTCCACTGCCTGTTTGCGCCGCATCCAAACGAAGGACTACAAATGTCTCTATATGAGCACGTGATTATCTCACGCCCTGACATTTCTCCGACCCAAGTCGAGGAAATCGTCCAAAATATCGATAAAAAAGTTCAGAATATGGGCGGCACAATCGAAGGTGCCGAATATTGGGGATTGCGCAATCTGGCTTATCGCCTGAAAAAGAACCGCAAAGCCCATTATAATCTTCTGAAAATCAATGCTGAAGCCAGTGTCATACATGAACTTGAGCGTCAGCACCGGATCAACGAAGATATCCTGCGCTATATGAGTATTCGCGTCGACGAGTTTTCAGAAGACCCGTCACCTATTCTCAAAAAGCGCGAAGAGCGTAAACGTCGCGACCGCGAGCGGGGATCATAGTCATGGCTAAAAAGACAAATATCAAAATCGAAAACCTTCCAACGCGAACACCGTTTCGGCGCCGCCGCAAGGTTTGTCCTTTCTCGGGCGATAACGGCCTGACAATCGATTATAAAGATCCGAAATTACTGCAGCGTTATATGTCCGAAAAGGGTAAAATTGTACCGTCCCGGATCACGGCTGTTTCTCGTAAAAAGCAAAGAGAGCTGGCCCGCGCCATTAAACGCGCCCGCTTCCTCGCTCTCCTGCCCTATGAACGCAAATAGGGAGACTAGACATGCAAATTATACTCTTAGAACGTATTGAGAAACTGGGCGCCATGGGCGAAGTCGTCAATGTGAAAGCCGGCTACGCTCGCAACTTCCTATTGCCACAGCAAAAGGCCCTGCGCGCGACAAAAGCCAATTTGGCCCGTTTCGAAGCCGAACGTGAATTTCTCGAAGCCCGTAATGCCGAAGCCCGCGACAAAGCTGCCAATGAAGGTCAATCCATTGATGGCAATAGTTATGTCATCATCCGAAAGGCCGGCGAAACCGGTCAGCTATACGGCTCCGTTTCTTCCCGAGATGTTGTTGAAGTCATGGACGGCGCGGTCAAGCGCAACATGGTGAAGCTCGAGAACCCGATTAAGGCTCTGGGCATTCATGAGGTGGAAATCAAGCTGCACGCAGAAGTCTCCGCCAAGATAACAGTCAATGTCGCCCGCTCTACGGACGAAGCTGAACGTCAAGCCAGAGGCGAAGACGTCATCGCAGCGCAGTTTGCCGAAAACAAAGCCGACGCCGAAGTCGAAGCCGCCGAACGCGCCGCTATTGCTGCGGAAATGTTCGACGAAAACTTCGTCCCTGAAAATCTGGGCGAAGACGGTGAAGCAGACCAGGAAGACGAAAAAGCACCAGCGGCTGAGGAAGCTCCCGCTGAAGAGACATCTGCTGAAGAACAGACGCCCAAAGGCGAAGAAGAATAAATCAGTCTCTCTCCTTTTTTACTGATTTAGGCCCGGCTTTGTTTCAAAGCCGGGTTTTTTTTATTGTCATAGATGCTTGCGCGTCACCGCAATCTCACCATATTGCGCCCATGCTCAGCCGACTCCTTTTTATGCGTCATGCCAAATCCTCATGGGATAATGAGAGCCTGAACGATCATGAAAGACCTTTAAATGCCCGGGGCGAACGCGCCGCGACCGCCATTGGCAATGTACTGCATGCTCGGGATATCGCCCCTGATATTATCTGGTCATCAGATGCGACCCGCACACGGCTCACAGCTTTGCGTCTTATTCGGGCCATACCGGGCGCGCAGCAAATTGAGTATATTTCCGGGTTTTATCACGCCAGCGCACAAAATGTGCTTGAGATTTGCGAACAGCGCGGCGAGCCCTCAAAGCCCTTAATGCTGCTGGGGCATAATCCTGGCTGGGGCGCCCTGCACCAACATTTCACCGGGCAATATCACAACTATCCGACAGGGGCCTGCACGGTTTTATCCCGGGTCAATAATGGTCATTGGCTGTCCCCGGATAGTTGGGCGTTTAAAGATCTCATACTGCCCCGGGAACTGGAGTAAGAGCCCCAGAATGAAAAAACTCGGGCGAGTTTTCTGGCGTATGGGACGGGTTTATCTGTTTTACCCGGTCATGATCGGACTATTTGTCTGGATTGATTATAAAAATTATCACTGGATTTTCGGCGCGCTCGTCATTGTAGCTATTCTTACGCTTGATCCCATGTGGGCCCGCATGGGTAGAAACACGCTTCGAATGTGGAAAAACCGGAAGTAAGAGAATTACCAATTGTAAGAGCGCACCAGCTCGTCTGCGACGAAATCTGTAAAAAAGGCTGCTATGATTAATCCCAGCAAAAATATCACCAGTGAGGCAACCCGCTTTGTTCGCTCGGATAGCAGGCTGTAGCGCAGGATCATATCCGGGATGTAAGCCAGGCTGTAGAGCACATTCGCCATCACTGCGAACAGGATACAAGTGACGTTAAACCCGCGTTTTCCAAAGACCTGCCATTCACCCTGAGCCTGGATGTGATAAAATAGAATTCCAAGGAGTATGACGTTGAACACAATACGCCGGGGTTCCCAATATTTGATAGCCCCGGTCAGAGCAGTTCTGAACTTCAGGTCAGCCACGGACGGCTCTAACCGCTTTGCCCTTTCAAACGCGTTTTGGCTCTTTCAGCGCCCAGAATTAGCAGAATTTTGTTCATTTCCGGGCCGCGCGCCCGGCCTGTGAGGGCCATACGCAGAGGCATGAAGAGCGACTTGCCTTTTCGGCCCGTGGTTTCTTTCAAATGGGATGTCCAGCTGCTCCAGCTATCCTCACCAAGCTTGTCCGGCAGGCTATCTGCGGCCAGCGCGCAAAATTCTGCATCCTCCGGCTCAATTTGACCAGACATTGGCGCGTAGGCCATGACGCTCCAACTTGCCGTATCTCCCAGCTTACCGATATTGGCGCGGATCAAATTCCAGAAAGCTTCGCCGCCTTGTATGCCCATATCGTCGAGGCGGTCCTTGACCTGATCATAGGGCAAAGCGTTGAGATATTTGGCGTTCAGCATTGAGAGCTCATCTTCGTCAAATCTGGCCGGGGCGCGGCTGACTTTGGAGAAGGAAAACTCCGAGGCCAGGGTCTTCATATCGCTGCGGATCTCAACCGGGTCCGATGTGCCGATTTTGCCCAGCAGTGAGCATATAGCCATAGGCTCAAGGCCGTCTTTGCGGAGTTGATCAATGGATAAAGAGCCCAGCCGTTTGGACAGCCCCTTCCCGTCTTTGCCAACTAATAAAGGTGTGTGGGCAAAGTTTGGCAAATGATCAGACAGCGCTTTGAATATTTCAATCTGAGCCCCGGAATTGGTAACGTGATCTTCCCCGCGTATCACATGAGTGATTTTGGCGTCGATATCATCAACCACACTCGGTAGCGTATAGAGATAAGAACCATCGCCTCTTATGAGGACCGGATCCGACAAAGAGCTCGTATCAATGGACTGCTCGCCCCGGACCAGATCATTCCAAGTTACGGCATTGCCTGATAGCTTGAACCTCCAATGGGGCAAACGCCCTTCCATGCGGTACTCATCTTTTTGTTCGTCGGTCAGCTCTAGCGCGGCGCGGTTATAGATGGGCGGTTTTCCAGCAACCCGCTGCAGCTTGCGCTGTTTGTCCAGCTCTTCGGAGGTTTCGTAGCAGGGATAAAGCAGACCGGCCTCTCTGAGCTTAGTGGCAGCGGCGTCATAGTCATCAAATTTGTGAGATTGGTTGAACGTACTGCCCCAGTTCAGGCCCAACCAGGACAAGTCTTCTCGGATACCGTCTTCAAATTCCTGCGTGGAGCGGCCAATATCTGTATCATCAATCCGCAGGATAAACTCTCCGCCCTGTTCGCTGACGAACAAATAGTTGAGGAGCGCCGTGCGCACGTTTCCGACATGGAGGCGCCCGGTTGGCGAAGGGGCAAATCTGACGATAACTGACATTATGTTTCTTCTTCTGGAACGACGTCCCGGTATTTATTGGTTATAGGGTAGCGGCGATCCCGGCCGAAATTCTTCGACCCTATTTTCACGCCCGGAGGGGCCTGACGCCGCTTATATTCTGCAATGTAGAGCAAGTGCTGGATTCGCTTAACATCGGCAGGCTTATGCCCGCGCGCCAAAATTTCTTCAACGGATAATTCCTGTTCGATGAGTCCAAAGAGGATATCATCGAGCACTTCATATTCCGGTAGGCTGTCGCTGTCTTTCTGGTTATCGCGAAGCTCAGCCGTGGGTGGTTTGGTGATGATATTCTCAGGAATAGGGTTGGTTGAACCCAGCAAATCTTCAGGGTCATGTTGATTGCGCCACCGGGCAAGCGCAAAGACCTCGGTTTTATAAACATCTTTGAGCGGATTATAGCCGCCGCACATATCCCCGTAGAGCGTGGCATATCCCACTGCCATTTCGGATTTATTCCCGGTCGTGACCAGCATGGGACCAAATTTATTAGACAGCGCCATCAGCATGAGCGCCCTAGCCCGAGACTGTACATTTTCTTCTGCGGTGCTGGGCGGCAGGTCTTTGAAAAACGGCTCCGTCATTTCCGCAAAGGCGTCCACGGCCGGCGCGATAGACACAATATCGTATTTGGCACCAATGCGATTGGAGCAATCCTTGGCGTCATCCAGAGAATTATCCGATGTGTATTTAGACGGCATCATAACGCACCAGACTCTGTCGGGCCCAAGCGCGTCAACGGCGATGGTCGCGGCCATGGCGCTGTCAATGCCGCCGGACATACCCAGCACGATTTGCTTAAAGCCGTTTTTATTGACGTAGTCTCCCAGTCCCAGACACATGGCCCGCCAGTCCGCCTCGTGGCCCGTGAGCTGGCCATATTTCGCCGCTTCCGCGCAGGTCCAGACACCGTCTTTCTTTTCCCAAGTGGCGATATCGAAATCCTCAACGAATGAGCGCAAGGATTGCACAATGGTTTCATCGGCAGCCATGGAAAAGGAGGAACCGTCAAAGACAAGCTCGTCCTGTCCGCCGATTTGATTGACGTAAATCAGCGGCAGGCCTTCATTGTGTACTTTTTCGCCGAGGGCCTCGACGCGCTCTGACAATGCACTGCGGCGCCATGGAGAGCCGTTGGGCGAGATTAATATCTCGGCGCCTTTATCGGCCAAATGACTGGCCACGCCTTTTTGCCAAAGGTCTTCGCATATGGGCAGGCCGATACTGACCCCTTTAAATGTGATGGGGTCTGGAAGCGGGCCCCGGTCAAATACACGGGCTTCGTCGAAAACCCCGTAATTGGGCAGATGGTGTTTGAACCGGATGTCTGTGATTTCGCCGCCCTGCATAAAAAGCGCGGCATTGTGCAAATTATCGCCGTTTCGCCACGGCACAGAGAAAACGACGGCCGGGCCGTTTTTGGTCAGTCTGGCAAACTCTTCGGCTTTAATTTTGCAGTCCTCAATGGCCGCCGGTTTTAAAACCAAATCCTCTGGCGGATACCCAATAATGAAGAGCTCCGGTAAAACGAGAATATCCGCTCCGCCTTCTTTGGCCCGATCATACGCGGCTGTAGCCTTGGCGAAATTACCATCTAGGTCACCGACAACGGGATTGAGCTGCGCCGAGGCGATTTTGAGGACGTGAGTCATGAGCGCGGTTTAAACCCCGCTTACTTACTCGGCAAGCGCGTAATGTGCTGCGAGGGAGCGGAACATATCAATCCCTTCGAGCTTATAATGCCTGCCGCGCGGCGATTGCCGGTTGAAATCAATATGAGCCGCATTTTTGACAATGACCGTTCGGGTTTTCGGGTCCACATAAATCTGCTGACCATAAATTCCGCTGGCAAAATAATCCCCGTCAGCGTCTTCGGTCATCCACCACTGATAGCCATAGTCAAATCCGTCCGAAGTTATGGGTTTCGAGGCTGACGGGCGAGTGGACTCGCGCACCCACTGCGCCGGAATAATCTGCTCGCCCTGCCACCGGCCGTTTTTCAGCATAAGCTGCCCGAACACCGCATAGTCACGCGTGCGCATATTCAGCCCGCCCAGGACAAAGGCAGCATTTTCTCCGTCGGTCAGATAATAGGCATCATCGACGGGGAGTTTATTCCAAAGGTTTTCGAGAAAATATTCGCTGGCGGTTTTTCCGGTTGCGGCCCTCAATACCATGCCAATAACATGAGTATCGATGGATACATATTGACGGGCCGTACCCGCGGGGCGCTCCAGCTCACCCAAGGACGCCGCGAATTCATCCATGGATTTTCCGAGCGCCAGAACCCGTCCCATTTTGTTTATGTCGCTGTCTTTTTCGTAGTAATCCTCATTGAACTTAACGCCGCTCGACATATTCAACACATTCCGAAGGCTCGCCATTTCGTAAGCCGTGCCCTTGAGCTCGGGCACATATTTAATCACCGGGTCTTCAAGGGAGTCTATGTCGCCATTGGCCACGGCCACGCCGAAAATCGCTGAGAGAAATGACTTGGCCACCGACCAGCTTATACGGCGGTCATCCATTTCAGTCCCTTGGAAATAGTCCTCAAATTTGATTTCGCCGTCTTTGATGACCAGCAGGGCCGTCGCGCTTATTTCCTTAAGATAGTCCTCGGTTTTGACGTCCACACCAGCCACTTTTACATTTTGAGGCAGGGGCGCAATATTTTCGGGCCAATCATAGGCGGCGCCAGATGCGGGCAAGTCCGAGCTGAACATGGCGTCCTGCATATTTGAGAAATTTTGGACAATTTTATCGGGCTCGAACAAAGAGTTCACACGAACGAGGCGCTGAAAACGGTCGAAATTAAAAACCAGAAGCACGATCAAAATCACAACGACCGCGCCGAGTACCCTCCAAAAGACCTTCATATTTTCCCGTCTATATCCAGTGCTATTTGAACAGCCTTAAGCCCATCTCCGGCAGAAATAAAGGGCGTTCTATTCTCGCAAATGGCCGATACGAATTCAGAGGTTCCAGCGCCGAGGCTATCCCGGGCATCCGGATGATCACCAAAATCTTTATTCAGGGCAAAGGGCGTGTCATGCACAAGCGTTTTAGCATTCAAATCAATGGACACAGTGCCGCTGGGATAAGTGATATCCAAAGACCGGTGCCCCTGTTCTGCCACCCGGCTCGCTTCAAGGAAAACTTTTGTATCTGCAAAGGCCAGTTCAGCGGCCACATGATCCAACTTGTCCGACCGGGCTTTCCGTCCGGCTGCTCCAATGACCACGGCTTTTGTCCCCATCAACCAATTCACCAAATCAATATCATGGGTCATGAGATCCATTGTAACCGAGGCATCCGTGCCCCGGGTCGAATAAGGATTAAGCCGCTGTGCCTTGATGAGAATTGGGCGTTCAGGGATTTTGTCCAAACCTATGGCCCGGCCCACAAATCTTTCCTGATGTCCAATTTGAACGACCCGCTTCTTTTGCGCCGCCAAACTCTTTATCTGTTTGGCCTGAGCCAGATCCAGCGCCATGGGCTTTTCGATAAGCAAGTGTTTGCCCTTTGAAAGCGCCATGAGAGCATAATCACCATGATAGCTGGCCGGCGCCGCAATAACCAATCCCTCGGAGCCGTCGATTAAACTGTCTATATGCGAAAATACTTCAATATTTTGGCGCGCGCCCAGCGCCGATGCGGCTTGTTCGCTCACGTCGAAAACACCGGTGAATTCTACGCGGGAATGTTCAGAAAGCTTGTTCGCATGATAACCGCCAAACTTACCGGCACCGATCAATCCTATACGAATTTTTTCGCTCATAGGAGCCGAATATCCGCTGCAAAACCGGATTACAAGCGGCAATCACAAGTGATTCTTTTTATCGGAATGCCATGGGATCTGGCCCCTAATTGTTTGATTTTTCCTATAAAAGTTAATGTCGAAATATGAAAATAACAGGCGGAAGTGCCAAAAACCCCTATTTTACCGTGCCTGTTAACTCAAGATTAACGATTGGGCGTAGGATATTAGTTAATGGCCAAAGTCAATGAGTGACGGGTCGAAATATCCGAAAGGGGTACATTATGAACAAGAAGGAACTTGTTACAGCAATCGCAGATAGCTGCGGGACAACTCAGTCTCAAGCTGGAGAATTTTTGAATGCATTTTGCGACACCGTTGTCGGCCAGCTAAAGCGCGATAACAATGTCGCCATTGCAGGCTTTGGGCAATTTATTGCTAAGCATCGTCCGGCACGCGAAATGCGCAATCCGGCAACAGGAAAAACAATGATGGCGCGCGCAAAAACATCTTGCCAGTTCAAGCCATCCACAGGTCTAAAAGATCTCTAGAAATTACGCTCCCACGTAATGCGAAGCCGTCGGTCCCTAGCTGACGGCTTTTTGATTCCGGCCTATCCAGCGAGTCTGGCAGCTTCTTCTTTGCGGTAACTGCCGAGCTCTTCGGAAATCAGAAATGCCAGTTCCAGGGCCTGATTGGCATTCAGACGCGGGTCGCAATGCGTGTGATAACGGGATGAGAGATCTTCTTCGCGTACAGCGCGTGCGCTTCCGCCAAGGCATTCGGTAACATTCTGTCCGGTCATCTCAAAATGAACACCGCCGGGCCAACACCCTTCAGAGTGGAGAACCTGCATAAAGGTTTTTACCTCCGTCAGGATATTGTCAAAAGGCCGGGTTTTGTAACCGCTATTGGTTTTGAGCGTATTGCCATGCATGGGATCACAGGACCAGACCACATGGCGGCCCGCTGATTTTATTGTCCGTGCCAGACGCGGCAGGCCTTTGGCCACTTTGTCATGTCCGAAGCGGGAAATGAGCGTAATCCGCCCCGGCTCATTGGCCGGATTTAACACATCGAGCAAACGTAGAAGCTCATCGCTTTCAAGATTATCACTGATTTTCATGGCGAGCGGATTTTCGACGCCTCTGAAAAACTCAACATGGGCATGATCAAGCTGGCGCGTGCGGTTGCCAATCCACAATAGGTGGGCCGACGTATCGTACCAGCGGCCGGTTGTGCTATCAATCCGGGTCATGGCCTCCTCATAGCCCAGAAGCAGACCTTCATGACTGGTGTAATATTCAGTCTGCGCCATTTGCGGCGTACTTTGCGGCGTTACTCCGCAGGCTTCCATGAAATCCAGTGCATCGGCGATTTTATCGCAAAGCTGCTTATACTTTTTTGTCTGTTCAGAGCCGTCAACAAACCCAAGTGTCCATTTATGAATATTGCGAAGATTGGCATAGCCGCCAGTGGAAAAGGCACGCAGCAGGTTCAGCGTGGAAGCAGATTGACCATAGGCTTTGAGCAGACGCTCCGGATCCGGCACGCGCGACTCTGGTGTGAATTCCATACCGTTAATGTTATCGCCGCGATAGCTTGGCAGTGTGACCCCGTCGCGCGTTTCCGTAGGTGAAGATCTGGGTTTGCCGAATTGCCCGGCAATACGGCCGACTTTTATAACCGGTTGACCGGCGCCGTAAGTCAGGACCACCGCCATTTGCATCATAACGCGGAACATATCGCGAAGGTTATCCGGATGAAACTCCTTGAAACTTTCGGCGCAATCACCGCCCTGCATCAGAAAAGCATTTCCCATAGCAACTTCGCCCAGGCGCTTTTTGAGATTGCGGGCCTCTCCGGCAAATACGAGCGGCGGATAACCTTTTAGCGTTTTTTCAACGCTCGCGAGATGGTCCACATCCGGATAATCATCCGGTATGTGTAGAGCTGGCTTTGAGCGCCAGGATGAAGGTGTCCATTTCTTCATTTGCCGTTTCCACGCAAATTATTTCTCGAAGCGGGGCTTATAACACGGGTCCGAAGGGGATTTCCACCCTAAACTTATGACAATGATATGAAAAAGGCCGACCGCGCACTTGGCAGTCGACCATTCATAAATTGAGACCCTGCGAACAGGGCCTCGGGGGAGGAAACTAAAGGGTTTCGAGCAGACGTTCTTTTTTCGCCAAAAGGTAATAAAAGGTGACACGGTTCTTTTTCTGATCCCTTTGCATTAGGTCGCAAACGGCCAGGACCTTTTTGTCCAGATCGGCATCGAGTTCTGTCAGACCCAGTTTACGCTTCAGCCAGCTTTCACGCACCGTGACGCGTTCACTTTCATCTGAACAGGCCACATAACGGGCATCTTCAGAGCGCAGAGCAATACCGCAGTGATTGACAATTTTACGGACGAAATCCTCATTAGCCAGCGGGTCATAGCGCTTCACATCCAGAAAATAAGGGATGTGACGGGGCGTAACTGCTTCCGGCGCCTTTGATGTTGGAGTTGGAGCTGGAGTTGGAGCTGGCGTAGCAACTGGAGCTTTAACCGCTACGGGTGCCGGCTCAGGAGCAGGAGCAGCCTTCTTTGCGGCCTGCTTTTTAACCGCGGCTTTTTTCTTTGTCGTTGTCTTCGCAGAAGCCTCAGCTTTCGCTGTCTTTTGCAAACGCTCATACGTTCCGCGCAGTTTTGCAAGCTCGTCTTCCAGAGTCTCTACGCGTGTTTTGATTTTAACGGGCAAGGCTTCCTGAAATTTACCAGCCGCTTCGCCGTAGTTTTTCCAAACGCCCTTTTGCGCCTTCTTTAGAAGGACTTCGGCCTGCTGGACTGTGGTTTCGCCCTGTTCGGCTAACTCACCGAACAAATTTTCAGTTACGGTTTTTGCCTGGGCCCGGCGCATTTGAAAGCGGTCATAGGCCAGACCGTAAAGGCCGACATAGGCCAAGGCACCCTTTCGTAATTGTGGGCGCAGTTGAGAGCGCAATCGAGATTTAGTTTCTACAGGTTTAGTTTCAGTTTTGGTCGCCATTTGGTTGCTCCACTTTCGAATCTTGGAAATTAACCATGGCATAGAGCGCAAAATTAGAATGCGCTGCCTAAAGCGAAAGCAATGCCTATAACTCATCCTCAGAGAGAACCACGAGACTGTCTTCGGCAGTCAAGACAAAGGACTCCGTTTTTAGCGGAATGAGTTTGACGCCGTTGTTCTCTTCATCATCACCCTCCAGTGCTTTAAACTTGACGCCAAGGGCGATCTCTTCGCGTTTCCCGGCAATATGCATGACATCGGCGAAGGAAACGTCGACAGGAAACTCCTCGAAATAAAGCGCCGCGGGTTTCAAATAAATTTCCGATCCGTCCTCCTGAAAAATATCGTCATATACAGCCTTGATGCCGGAACTTTCGGAGACTTGCGACATAATCATCGAAATCAAACGGTTGGATATAATGACGTCTTTGACGCCGGCCCGGGCCACAAGAGGATAGTTTTGAGAATCCAGAACCTCTGTAATCAATTTGGTTTTTTGGTTTTCAATGTTATTTTCCTGGAAAATACTGCGCAGCAATAACAGCGCGACAATGTTCTCAGAATCGATTTGCTGCGCGTCGACATCTTCGCCTTCGCTCCCGGCCAAGATAATAATATTGTCAAACGTAAAGGGTTTAAGACTCAGCAAGTGCTCTCGATTGAGCGGGTCTTTTTTGATGAGTTTAATATTAATATCTTTGTGCTCTTTATCCAGCGCCTTGATCTCGGCTACTTGTTCTGGAGTGGGGTCTTTGAGCAAAATACAGATTTCGCTGCCGTCCGACACATATTCGGCAAATTCGCTGATTATCACCGGTGATTTATGGTTCCAGCCAATCAGCAATTCCTTTTCTTTTGTTTGCGGAAGCCGGGCATCTGCTAAGGTAAATTCCTTGGGAGTCGCGACTGGATCCGGCAGAAATTCAATGGTCGAGTCATCATCGGCCAAAATCAGGATCTCATCGTCATCCGCCAATACATAATCGGGATCCGGACGCATGGTCAGTGTGCCGTCTTCCTGCCGAACCCCCATGGGGACGCCGTCTGGAAAATGATAGGCGAGCTTTCCAAAATTAATGCCGTCCCAATCATCCTCGTGAAAATACATCTCGCATCCGTCGAAAGATAAAATTTCGCTATAGACAATCGACAGGCCAACTGAACGGGAGGTCTGGACCAGCAATTTCGCCAGAATGTCGCTCGTATTAATGGTGATGACATTGTCCGGAAAAGCAGAAGATACAATTTCCCGATATGTCGGGTTATAAATCTCGACAATGACGCTGAAGTCTTCGTCATCATTTTTACCGGTTGCGGCGAGCACGGTTTGGATAGCTTTGGCATCGCTGATCATTTTGCGCTCGGCGCTGTCCGTATCTTCGCAGTCCGCGAGAATTATGGCGGCATCGGCCTGATCTATGGAGACCATGTCCAGATTAGCGAAGTCGGCCACATTGCCGGACCGCGTGACGATACGCGTACTGAGCGGTTCGGGAACAGCGAGGCGCAAAGCCGTATCCATTTCCTCTTTGTCTTTGTCCGCGAGGATCACCACACAGGCATCATCTTCGCTTTCATTGGCGATAATCAATTCCCGCAAAATCTCAATAATTCTCTGCGGGTTCCAACCGAGCAATAAGGTATGACCCTCTTCGATAACTTTAGAATGCCCGCGTTTGAGCTCATTGATCTTCTGATCCAGAGCGGTGGTGATAAAGGCGATCAGCGC
>CAYQNQ010000036.1:0-16495 GCA_964418815.1 uncultured Hellea sp. | reverse complement strand
ATTCCCCCACTTATTATGCGTTTAGCCCCATTCTAAGGCCTCACAATATGCAAAAATTTGGGGAGGGACAAGGGCTAGATAAAGGACATATATAATTCGCTCAATCGCAAAAGGCGTAGTTGAACGTCATTCCGGCGCAAATATTTTCGGCTTGGTAAAAAGACAAATCAACAACGCCCTCTGATTTTTTATTGAGCTTAACCGTAATAGGATGGCCTATTTCTACAAATCGGTTAAAAGCCATAGTGCCGGATGTGGACACAAATTTTCGTCCGCCTTCCAGAAGGCTTGTGAACTGCTCTCCTATGACATGCAGGTGTGTTGCATTGACGTGATCACCTGACCCCGAAAGGTAAGGGTGGTGGGGAATGAACCCGTTTTTCTCTGTAACAAGAGCTGTTGCGCTGGGAGTCTCTTCATTGCGTATCGGTGAAATGAAACTCTGGGATTGCGCCCCAGCGCCGGTCAATTCATGTGGGGCGAATTCAAATTCATTTGGCTTCGGCAGCGCTGCAATTTTGGCCTTTGATCCGGCGCGCCAGGCACCAAAATCCCGGTTTTGAAAAATGACGCCTTTTCCGCTTAGACGGTAAACTTCGGCGCCGCCGTCGTCATAAAGGGTAATCGCGTAAGAAAGGCCGTCATCTTCATTGACGGGACTTGCGATCCCGCGAACAGGTTTGCCCACGTCTCGCTTACCGCATTCCCATCGGGTTTCCGTCAAAGCGGTCCATTTTTCCGGTCCGTAATGGCCCCGGGCCAATCCGGCTTCGAAGGGGACCCAAAAATTAAGGGCTTGCAGGAACATAGGATTATGGGGGTGTAAACTCAGCCAAGGTCTTGCTGCCACATCATGCACACAACGAAATTCAAATCTTCCATCGTCATGGAAGACATGATCTGTCGTGAAGTCAGGCATTTTCTTTTTTTGCATGAGCGAAGCTTAGCGCAAATTACCGTTGTGACAAATCATTCAAATGGAAAGGGTCCGACGACGGCGTTTCTTTTTCCGTCAGTGGCCTGCACTGTCAGTCGAGTTCCGAAATCCCAATTATCTTTGTCCACCATGGCGACGCCTAAATTTGTGCCGTAATCTGGAGACCATGTCGCAGAATTAATCTGTCCAACGCGATCTCCCTCCTCATTAAAAAGAGGCCAGGGCGACGTGCAAGACGGCACACGTTCACCATCGATTTTTATGCCGCGAATGATTTGCTTGGGGCCGTTTTTCTTTTCCGCGCGCAGGACGTCACCGCCAATACAAATCTCCATACCAGATCGATGACAAAATTTTCCAAGACCACATTCGAAAGGGGAGTTTTCTTCGGTCATGTCGTTACCATGAGAGAGAAGCCCGCTTTCAATGCGTTCAATACCGTTCGGGCAACCTGCCCGGATGTTGTACGTCTTGCCGGCTTCAAACAAAATGTCCCAGACGGATTCCCCGTTTTCGCTACCTTTCAGATAAATCTCAAAACCGCCCTGTTTGGACCATCCGGAACGTGCGATCAGATATTCCTTGCCGTCAATTTTGTAATGCCTGTGTCTGAAAAATTTTAAATCCCGTATACTTTCGCCTAGAACATCAGCCATTAAGTCATCAGACTTTGGCCCTTGAATTGCCAGCGGAGACACATCCGGCTCAAATACATCGACATTATAGCCTTTGCCGATGGCTAGGCCGTTTAACCAATAAAGCATGTCTGAATCCGCCAGCGATATCCAATACCTGTTCTCGGACAGTTTCACGGCGACCGGATCATTTATCATCCCGCCTTTTTCATTGACCATGGGGATATAATAACATTGGTCATCCTGCATTTTGGACAAGCTGCGCGGTGTTACCAGTTGAACCAGTTTACTGGCGTCCGGTCCGTTTACCTCGACTTGCCGTTCACATGAAACGTCCCAAATCTGAACGTGTTTTTTGAGATGGTGGTAATCCGCTTCAACGCTTTCAAATACGGTTGGCAAAAGCATGTGATTGTAAACCGTATAGGCTTTCACGCCGTTTTCTTCGACTCTGCGCGTAAAAGGTGTGGATCGTGTCCGGCGACTGACCGACAGGAAAGGGGGCTGACTCATGACATCTCCGGCTGAAGCCCCTGAAATTAGCTCCAGGGAAATGGACTATTGGATGTGGGGTGCAAATCCCCTTCTGCGTAGCGCGCAAATCTGAAGGGTTTCAACAGCTCCGACGTTTCGCCCATAATATGCTCTGCAACCAGTTTTCCAACGCCCAGCATCTTATAACCATGATTAGAGTCGGCTATGATATAGACGTTCTCGCAAAACTCATCAAAGACCGGGAAGCTATCCGGCGTGAAGCAGCCCACACCGCCGGAAGGTTCTTTGTGGTATTTATCCATCGTACCTTCAAACCGTTTGTGGCAATGAGCGAGGGCGGAAACCCACATATGTGCAAATTCCGGCGATGAAATCCATTCAGGACTGGCCGGGCCGTAAGGGTCGAGCTGAAGCTCATCCACGGGCGTTTCCACGGGGTAGGGCATGGCGCCGCCCTGTACGCCGCCAAAGTGAAAATCAGGTTTGTAGTAAAGGCCCCAGATTTTACCGTCTTCAATAACCGAACCATCTACAGTAGATAAAAGGGGCGCGTCCGTGTCCACATGCATGACAGGCGGCTGTCCGCCATCATTTTTCTTGAACATGCTGGGGTCGACATTCAGAACGCCTTCCTCGAGCTGCCAGTAGATCCACATGCCGACATCTTTGTGCAGCTTGCCGTCAACGCCTTTTACATTGATATGTTTAGGTAGTTCGAGCATGTTCCATATATCTCGAACCCAAGGACCGACACCGGCAATCACATAGTCACAATCGATGGTGCCGCGATTGGTGATAACGCTGCGAACTGCAAACGAAGCGCCGTTGGAGCGGTTGAATCCTTGCACCTCCACACCAGACATAATGCGCACGCCTTCAGCTTCGGCCTTGGCTGCCAGGCCGTACATGGACTTCGTGTTATTGGCGTAACCGCCTTTTTTCTCATGTAGAACCGAGGTGATATTCTTGGCTTGCCAGTCAGAGAATAGCTCTTTCATATAGACGTCGCAGTCTTTTTCACCTTCGATAAAGACGCTGTCATAACCAATGGCCTGTTGCTGTTTATAAATGGAGGCCACGTTTTCATGCATGCTTTCGCAGGATATCTGCATGTAGCCAACAGGATGATATGAGTAGCTTTCGGGATCTGTTTCCCAAACGGCGACTGAGTGCGCCATGAGCTCGCGCATAGCCGGTTGATAGTAGTTATTCCGCACAACGCCGCAGGCAATGCCGCTCGCCCCTGAGGCAATCGCTTCTTTGTCGAGGACCAGAATGTCCTCTCCGCTTCCTTTGCCGGCCGCCTTTAATTCCAGAGCAAGATGATAGGCCGTGGACAGACCGTGAATGCCTGCGCCAATGATTACATATTTACTGTTCGCTGGAAAACTCATGCATAATTCCACTTTAACACGATATTCACTATAACTTATATAATCGTCAAAATTAATACTGAAGAGTGAATCATATGGTTCACAATGGTGAATCGTTATGATAAGCCGCGCTAATATTGCCCCGGAAGCCACTATGAATAAAATACCAAATCACTTCGACCTGCGCTCATTGGAGGTGTTTGTTGTCACGGCCGAGCAGGGCGGTATGACGCAAAGTGCTAAAGTGCTCCGAATGACTCAATCTGCCGTTTCTCAGATCATAGCCGGCCTGGAAGACGGTATTGGTGTTAAACTGTTCGACCGCTCGGTCAGGCCCATAGTTTTGACAACCGCAGGACGCATTCTGCTGGAACGGGTTCGCCAAATCCTCAAAGACACAAAGGAAGCTCTGCGCGAAACCCAGACTCAGGAACGTCGACGCCTCGCCTCGCTGACGGTGGCCATGTCCGATAGCCTTTCAGCCGCTTTGGGCCCTCTATTATATGTGAAGCTGAATGAACTTTCGGGATATTGGCGGTTTTGGAGCGGCTTGTCTCCGTTTCATCGCGCTGATTTTCTGGCCCATAATATTGATGTGGTTTTCACCAGCAGTAATGTCATGGAGGACATTGCCGGCGTGGAACGTCACCGGGTATTTCAGGAACCTTATGTTTTGATATTCCCGAAAAATTTTGACGGCGATAAAGAGCTTCATACGGGCCCCAAAGAAGGATTGCCTTTCCTGAGAATATCCCTGCGCTCGGCAATGGGGCTGCGGATTGAGCGCCAGCTCAACAGATTACGGGTGAAATTTCCAGACGTGGCGGAGTTTGATCGGGCGCCGGCTCATTCAACGGCCGTGGCCAAAGGCATGGGGTGGGGGGTGACCACGCCTCTCTGTCTCCTGGAAAAGCCGGACATTATCGAGCATTTACATATTATGCCCATCACGCGCGGATCATTTAGCCGACAATTTGATTTGCTCGCGCGCGAAGGGTCCCTGGGCGAAATTCCAAAAGAACTGGCTATGGAAGCCCGGAAGCTGCTCAAAGACGAGTGTGTACCCGTTCTTTACGAACAGGTTCCCTGGTTAAAAGATAAATTCAAGTGGGAAGAAGAAGAGCTTTAAAATCATCAGAGCTAATAGATGTTGAAAATTCGCGCTTATTGCCCGCTTCACTATTTGCACTGAAGATGTTTTAGCCCGTAATTCGTAATCGGCAGCGGAGTTCGTTATGGATTTGTCAATCGTTTTAAAGCCCATCGAAGAAGCGCGGGGCCTTCCAAACGATTGCTATGTTTCCGAACAGCATTTTGCATTAGAAAAGGAACGCGTGTTTTTCGCCGGTTGGTCTGCTGTCGGTTTTATAAGCGATGCGCCCAGTTCAGGTGATGTTTGCCCGTTAGATTTTCTCGGCATGCCCTTGCTTCTCGTGCGGAATAAAGATGGCGCGCTTAAAGTGTTTCAAAATGTTTGTCGTCACCGCGGGATGATTTTAGTTGATGAGCCCAGCCATTTAAGGGGCCCCATTCGCTGTCCCTACCATAGCTGGAGCTATGATTATGACGGCAATCTGGTCCGAACGCCTTATGTGGGCGGCGTTGGCGTGGATGAGCATGAAAATATCTGCCCCAAAGATCTCAGCCTTCACGAAGTTCGCAGTCATGTCTGGCAGGGAGTCGTTTTTGTCAATGTATCTGGAGACGCCCCCGCATTTGAAACGGTCCATGCAGATCTCATTGAGCGCTGGGCGGAATTTGAACAGCCTTATCATATTGGCGGAGCGGCGAGCCGTTTTGATATGACATTGGATACCAATTGGAAATTGGCCGTCGAGAACTATTGCGAGTCCTATCATCTGCCCTGGGTTCACCCTGAGCTCAATGAAATCTCGCCCATCGATGTGCATTACCACATTGAACATGATAGCTACGCAGGACAGGGCAGTCGAAATTATCGACAGCTCGAAGGAGAAATGGGATTAAAATTCAAAGACTTCACTGGATTAGATGAAGTCTGGGATGCGCAATCCGAATATGTCGCCTATTTCCCCAATGTGCTGTTGGGCGTGCATCGTGACCACGCCTTTGCAATGCTGCTTATGCCGCAAGGTCCTGAGAAAACTTTGGAGCGTGTGGCCTTATTTTACGCGGCTGAAGACGTGGACTCAGATGAAAATCAAGATTTACTCAATGAAAACGCCCGTATTTGGCAGGATGTTTTTAACGAAGATGTGGGCGTTGTGGAAGGCATGCAAAGAGGAAGACACGGGGTCCATTTTGACGGTGGAAAATTCTCACCAGTCATGGATGGTCCGACACATTCGTTTCATAAATGGGTCGCCAGACAAATCATGAACGAACATGGAAGTCATGGCGAACACTAATAGAGCATGATATACCTTGTAAGCTCAAGAAATTGGTCGATAAGTCATTTGAACGAGACATTTCAGAGGAATAAATGGCGACTTTGCTTAACACCATAGAGGACGCAAAAGCGCGCACGATTTGCCGAGTTCATGAAGATCGACCAGAAAACCTCATCGAAATTTTGCATGAAGTACAGGAGGCTAATGGCTTTTTGAATGACGCGGCTTTACGGACAATCGCCCATTCGCTGAATATTTCACGAGCCGAAGTCCATGGTGTGGTGACTTTTTATCACGATTTCAAAAAAGAAAAGGGCGCAAAGCAAACCATCAAAATCTGCCGGGCTGAAGCCTGTCAGGCGGTAGGCGCTAATCAATTAATTGCGGATGCTGAAAAGCACTTCAAAACCAGACTGGACGAAAAATCGATTACTGTAAAACTCGAAGCGACCTATTGTTTAGGGAACTGCGCGCTAGGCCCGGCGGCTATGATTGACAATGAGCTCTATGGCCGAGTTGACCTGAAAAGATTAAAATCGATATCAGACAAGCATAAGGCCCGAGGGTCATGAGCACGAAAATCTACATCCCGTGTGATGCTTCTGCGCTTTCCATGGGCGCAGACGATGTGGCCGCCGCTATCGCTAAAGCTGCGCCGGACGCGACGATTATTCGAAACGGTTCTCGCGGCATGCTTTGGCTTGAGCCTTTAGTAGAAGTCGAGACAGATAAAGGCCGTGTGGCGTATGGCCCTGTCGGCGAAAACGATGTCGCCGGCCTTATAAAATCCGGTATGATGGTCGGTAAAGATCATGAACTTTGCCATGGCTTGACCGAAGAGATACCATATCTGGCTAATCAGGAACGTCTGACATTTGAGCGCGTGGGCGTCATCGACCCTCTCAGTCTTGACGATTACAAAGCCCACGGCGGAATTTCTGGCCTCGAGAGAGCCTTGAAAATAGGCTCGCAAAAAATCGTTGATGTGATCAAAGACTCCGGACTTCGGGGCCGCGGCGGTGCCGGTTTTCCAACCGGGATTAAGTGGCAAACGGCACTGGCGCAGGACTCTGACCAGAAATATCTTTGCGCCAATGCCGATGAGGGTGATAGCGGGACTTTTGCGGACCGCATGCTCATGGAGGGCGATCCATTTTCGCTAATTGAAGGCATGGTCATTGCCAGCCTCGGTATCCAGGCCGATACGGGCTATATTTATATCCGATCGGAATATCCTCACGCTATCAAAACCATGCGCGCTGCCATAGATATCTGGGAGAAAGCGGGCTATTCCGGCAGGGAAGACGATGGCTCGCCCCGGTTTAAATTACATGTTCGTATTGGTGCCGGCGCCTATATTTGCGGCGAAGAAAGCTCCATGCTGGAAAGCCTCGAAGGCAAGCGCGGCGAGGTCAAAGTCAAGCCGCCCATTCCAGCCATTTCCGGACTTTTTGGAAAACCAACCATTGTCAATAATGTTCTGACGCTGGCCAGCGTACCTTATATCTTGTCCAACGGCGCGAAAGCCTATTCGGATTTCGGACAGGGACGATCAGCCGGTACGCAGCCCTTTCAGCTTGCAGGCGATATTGCGCGTGGCGGACTGGTGGAAAAAGCATTTGGTGTCACGCTTGATGAATTGCTGAATGAATTTGGCGGCGGTACGCATTCAGGTCGCCCGATCAAAGCTGTTCAGGCCGGCGGCCCTCTCGGAGGATTCATCGCGCCGACTGACTTTGATATGGCAATGGGATATGAATCCATGGCGCAGCGCGGCGCCATGATGGGCCATGGCGGTTTGGTTGTTTTCAATGATACGGCCAATATGGGCGCGATGGCGCGCTACGCCATGGAATTTTGCGAAATAGAATCCTGCGGTAAGTGCACGCCCTGCCGGATAGGTGCTGTGCGCGGGAAAGAAACTATAGAAAAAATTATGGCTGGCGAAGACCAGGCAAAAAACATCGAAGTTCTGGAAGACCTTTGCGACCTCATGGAGACAGCGTCGTTGTGCGCAATGGGTGGGCTAACGCCTATGCCGGTACGCTCGGCTCTAAAACAATTCCCGGAAGATTTTCTGGGCACAGCCAAACAGGCTGCGGAGTAGATTATGACCTTATTACGCGAAAAAGATTTCGGAACACCTGCCAGTAAGTCGGAAAAAATGATCTCGCTGGAAATTGACGGCAATTTGGTCACTGTGCCGGAAGGAACGTCGGTTATGCGCGCGGCCAATGAAGCGGGCATATCTATTCCCAAGCTTTGCGCGACGGACAGTCTCGACGCTTTTGGGTCCTGCCGCATGTGCGTATGTAAGGTGGATGGGCGTAAAGGCACGCCGGCGTCATGCACAACACCGGCCGCCGAAGGCATGGTCGTGACAACGCAGGATGAAGACATTGCAAAAATACGAAAAGGCGTGATGGAGTTATATATCTCGGACCACCCGCTCGACTGTCTGACCTGTTCGGACAATGGCGATTGTGAGCTTCAGGACGTAGCCGGGCAAGTGGGTCTCAGAGAAGTTCGCTATGGCTATGAGGGTGACAATCACATGGACGCGCCAACCGACACATCCAATCCTTATTTCCAGTTTGAAAGCAGCAAGTGTATTGTCTGTTCGCGCTGCGTGCGGGCTTGCGACGAAGTTCAAGGAACATTGGCGCTGACCATAGAAGGCCGCGGGTTCAAATCCAAAGTATCCCCAAGCATGGGTGAGAATTTCATGGAGTCAGAATGTGTGTCCTGCGGCGCTTGCGTGCAGGCCTGTCCGACAGCGACCTTGCAGGAAAAAGCGGTTGTCGATCACGGCGTGCCGGACAGGACGGTTCTCACGACTTGCGCTTATTGCGGGGTTGGCTGTTCGTTTAAGGCCGAGCTGAAGGGCGATCAGGTCATCCGTATGATTCCCTATAAAGACGGCAAAGCCAATCATGGTCATAGCTGCGTTAAAGGCCGGTTTGCCTTTGGTTATGCCAGCCATCCGGACCGTATCACGGCCCCCATGATAAGAGAGCATTATCTCGACCCTTGGCGGGAAGTCAGCTGGGAAGAGGCTATTGGCTTCGCGGCGGATAAACTCAAAGCCACGCAGAAGAAATATGGCGTTAAATCCATCGGCGGGATTACCTCTTCTCGTTGTACGAATGAGGAAGTCTGGCTTGTGCAGCGCATTGTCCGCCAGGCTTTTGGAAATAACAATGTGGATACCTGTGCGCGGGTTTGTCATTCGCCAACAGGATATGGCTTGAAACAAACTTACGGCGAAAGTGCGGGGACGCAAAACTTTGACAGCGTCATGAGCGCTGATTGTATCGTGGTCATAGGGTCCAATCCGACAGATGCTCACCCGGTTTTTGGCTCACAAATGAAGCGCCGTCTCCGTCAGGGCGCAAAACTTATCGTCGTTGACCCGCGCGCCATTGAACTTGTGCGCACTCCGCATATCAAAGCCGATTATCATCTGCCGCTGCGCCCGGGTACGAATGTGGCCATGATTAATGCCTTTGCTTATGTGGCGGTAAAAGAAGGTTTGGCCGATGAGGCCTTCATCAAAGCCCGGACCGAAAATTATGATGAATGGCGTGAGAGTATTCTGAACAAAGCTAATTCGCCGGAAGAAGTCGCCAAAGTCACAGGCGTTCCGGCAGAGGACATTACGGCCGCCGCGCGTATGTACGCCACGTCAGGAAATTCGGCCATTTATTACGGCCTGGGTGTGACAGAACATTCGCAAGGGTCAACTATGGTTATGGGTATGGCTAACCTGGCCATGGCGACCGGTAATATTGGCCGTCCCGGTGTGGGCGTTAATCCCATGCGCGGACAGAACAATGTGCAGGGCTCCTGCGATATGGGGTCATTCCCCCATGAGTTCTCCGGCTATCGTCCCGTGTCTGATGATGAAACCCGTAAATTGTTTGAACTAAAATGGGATCGGGAACTGGACGGAGTCCCAGGCTACCGCATTCCGAATATGTTTGACGAAGCGGTCGGCGGCTCGTTCCGCGGTATGTATATTCAGGGCGAAGATGTCGCCCAAAGCGACCCGAATACACACCATGTGGAAGCAGCGCTCAAAGCGCTTGATATTCTAATTGTCCAGGACCTGTTCCTCAACGAAACGGCGCGGTTTGCCCATGTATTTCTGCCGGGAACATCCTTCCTTGAAAAAGACGGGACCTTCATAAATGCGGAGCGCCGCATCAATCGGGTTCGGCCCGTTATGAAGCCTGTTACCGGCAAGCATGAATGGGAAGTTACTCAGGATTTATCGCGCGCCCTTGGTTACGAGATGGGCTTTAATTCATCTTCGGAGATCATGGCCGAAATTGCGGATCTGACGCCGACATTCCGGGATGTAACCTTTGAACTTTTGGACGAAAAAGGCTCGCTGCAATGGCCGGTAAATGCAGATAATCCAGACGGCACTGAGGTAATGCATGTTGGAGAATTTGTTCGCGGGCTAGGTAAATTCGTGCCTACGGAATATGTGCCGACAACAGAGAAGACTAATCGCAAATTTCCGCTTCTCTTAACAACGGGACGCATTCTTTCGCAGTATAATGTGGGCGCGCAAACGCGGCGCACGGAAAATTCCGAATGGCACGAAGAAGATGTACTTGAAATCCATCCATCTGACGCGGAAGCTCAGGCCATTCAAGACGGTCAATGGGTGTCTCTCAAGTCCCGTAAAGGCGAAATTACCCTGCGGGCGCGTCACTCAGACCGCATGCAGCCTGGCGTCGTTTATACCACCTTTCACCATCCGGATACGGGCGCCAATGTCGTGACGACTGAGAATGTAGACTGGGCGACTAGCTGCCCCGAATACAAGGTAACGGCTGTCGCTGTGGCGCCGGCCAATCACAAGTCGGACTGGCAAAAAACTTATGCCGATGAATTGGAGGCCTATCGCCAGATTATGGTTGAGCCCGCTGAGTAAATGAAAGTTACTTTTCACGGAGAGGATCTACCGTCTTCGCGGGAATTTAGTGTTTCGGGCGGGGATAAGCCGAGCTGGCATATCCCGGAAGAAGTTCCGGTCGCCTTTGTTTATAATCGAAGGAACTATGCGGTCATGATGGCAACGCCCGATGACCTTGCGGATTTTGCTATTGGTTTCACGCTTACCGAAAATATTATCCGGGAGCCTTGGGATATAATTTCCATTGATATCTATCAGACCGAAAAAGGGGCTGATCTGCGCTTTAAAATCACTAATGAGGCGTTGGAAAAACTTGATGTCACCCAAAGACGCCGAAATCTTGTGGGTAGCGCCAGCTGCGGGGTTTGCGGCCTTGAGAATGCCGATGTTTTGTTTCGGAAATTAACACCTGTATCCAACACGCCAATGGAACTGGATGAAAACATTGTCGCAACCGCTCTCCACGCCTTTCGCGATCATCAACCTCTTGGCAATCTGACTCGAACGGTCCACGCGGCCGCATGGTCGGACATGAGCGGGCGCATTAATCTCGTCCGCGAGGATGTTGGCCGTCATAATGCCCTTGATAAATTGCTCGGGGCGCTGGCACTAGAAAAAACCCACAAAAACAAAGGTTTTGTGGTTATGTCCAGCCGGTGTTCCTATGAAATTATTGAAAAGGCGGCCTCTCAAGGCGTCAAGGCACTGGTTTCCGTTTCCGCGCCGACCGCATTTGCTTTGCGTAAAGCGGAGGAAGCCAAAATGGCAATTTATGCCAATTCCGACGCGGGTCCGGTTCGGCTGTTATAACCGTAAAACCAAACACAGTATAAAAAGTTCAATTTTTGTAAAATTCTATCTTGCAATTTTGTTTAATGAGCATAAAGCGCGTTCCGCAATCGCGGACAGAGCCGTTCTGTCTGCTTTAAAGGTTTGACGTCATGCGGGCTGTACTCGGGTCTGTTGGTGCACTTTTAGTATCCGCCGCCATTCTACTGGCAGGCGGCGGGCTTCTTAGTACATTGGTGGCAGTGCGGGCCAATGCCGCTGAATTTCCGCTACCGGCCATCGGTTTTATGACCTCCGCTTACTTCGCGGGTTTTATCGCTGGATGTATATACTCGCCGCTTTTGGTCAAACGGGTCGGGCATGTCAGAGTTTTTGCGGCTTTGTCAGCCCTGACGGCGGCCGGCGCCTTAACCCACGCTTTGTTCATAAATATTCCGGTTTGGGTTATTCTTCGCGCGGTTATCGGGTTTAGCTTTGCCGGGCTCTATGTCTTAATCGAAAGCTGGATTAATGAAGCTGCGCCCAACGCTGAGCGCGGCCAGGTTTTGTCCATTTACCGGATGGTAGACTTGGCCGCCGTTACGGCTGGGCAGTTCATGTTATCAATTCCGGACCCTCAGGGATTTGTATTATATGCCGTTGTGGCCATTTGCATTTGCTTGGCAATTTTTCCAATATCTTTATCGACGGCGAAAGCGCCCGAAGCGGTTGGTCAATCCTCCTTAAATTTGAAAAAGCTCATCAGGGTTTCGCCTCTGGCGTCGGCGGGATGTCTGGCGGTTGGGCTTGTCAGCGGCGCCTTTTGGGGGGTCGGCCCCATATTTGTCACCGATTTGGGGCATCCGGTTTTAGTGGTTTCCACATTTATGAGCGCTGTGATTTTCGCGGGCGCGGTAATGCAGTGGCCCGTGGGTTGGCTGTCGGACAAATTTGGCCGTCGGGTTCTAATTTTAATTATTTCCTTGGCCTCTGCTGGTGCGGGCATTTTTCTCTGGAATTTGGGGGGGCAAAGTAAATTGATGATGCTTATTGGCGGTGTTCTTTACGGTCTATTCGCCATGCAGGTGTTCGGATTATGTGCCGCCCACGCCAATGACCGGGCCGAACCGAATGAATTTGTCGCGGTCAGTAGTGGACTTTTTTTGATTTACGGCGTGGGTTCAGTCGCAGGTCCTTCCATTGGCGCTATAGCCATGAGCCGGCTTGGCCCGACCTATCTCTTCGCTTACACCGCAGCTATTCACATCCTGCTGGCGGTCTACACGATTTACAGAATTCTCAAGAGCGATGCCCCTGATGACAGTGCGGATTATATCGCCGTTGCTCGTCCTCGCTCTATCGCAATTATTCGCCGCATGGATCCGCGTATTCTGCGAAAGAAAAAACGTAAGCCTGTATCTAAGCGTTAGCGCGTTCCTCTCGCGGTGTGTGTCCAAACCTGGTGCGGTATACTTTGGTGAAATAAGAGGCCGTATTATATCCCGTCGCGACAGCAATTTGCTGAATGCTGAGACGGGTTTGACGCAGAAGGTTTCTGGCTTTCTCTAGTCGTAACTCTTTGTAAAATGTCGTCGGCGAAGTTAAGAGTTCTGACTTAAACAGGCGCTCCAATTGTCTTTGCGATATGTCCATAGATTTTGCGAGCTCTGAAATTGTAATGGGCTGCTCTATATGGGTCTCCATAAATCCAATAGCCGCCAGCAATTTCGGGTGGGTTACGCCCGTGCGTTTTGTGATTTCCATGCGCTGCAAATCTTCCGGAGCGCGTCCGGCCGAGTAAAGCATTTGGTCGGCGACTTTCATGGCCAGCTCGCGCCCATAATCCAGACGAATGGAATGCAGCATCATATCCATGGCCGCCAATCCACCAGAGCATGTGTATCTGTTGCGGTCTGTCTCGAACAATGTCGCTGTGATGTTGAGCTTGGGATAACGCTCCGCCAGACTTTCAATGTTTTCCCAGTGAATTGTGCAGCGATGCCCATCGAGAAGTCCGGCTTCTGCCAGCGCTACGCTCCCCGTACAAACGCTGCCCAATGGCACACCGTGCCGAGCAAGAGTCCTTAAAACATTCGAAGTTTTTCGGTTGATATGATCATAGGCCCGTATTCCAGCGCAGACAAAAAGAATATCGAACCTGATTTTATCGGTGAGAGCCCCGTTTGGATTAAACTCAACGCCATTGCTGGCTTTAACGGGGGCACCGTCGATAGTGAAGAGTTCCCACTTGTACAGCTCTTTGCGGGCGACCCGATTGGCGGAGCGCAGTGGTTCGATGGCAGCCGTGAAGGCAATCATTGAAAATTGCGGGGTCAGCAAAAAGCCGATCTTATGTATTTCGGAAATGGGCTGTCGGCCAAACAAAACTTATTCAGGCGTGGATTTACGTCGCCGTTTATTCACCCGTCGCCGTTTGCGCCGTTCTTCCAGTTTAGCATGGAGCGGCGGCAATCTTTCAGGCAATAGTGCCAAGACTTCATCCCGCTCAGCTTTAGTATAGAGAGTCCATCGGGCAATTTCGCCCCGTGATCTGCCACATCCGAAACAAAGATCGCTTTCCTTGTCCACCGAACAGACCAAGACGCACGGGCTATCTATGGGTTCAAAATCAGCGAGGTTTAAATCTTCTTTTTTCATTCTATTTTCCCAGTAACCGCTTATCATATGGGTAGATTGTGAGATTTTCAAAGCCTGTTTCTGTCACAAGAACTTGATTTTCAAGCTTTACGCCTTCTTTGCCGCCCTCTTTGCCCACATAGGCTTCGACGCATAGAACCATGCCGGGTTCGAGGTGATAGTCAAAGGCACCTTCAATATAACTATCAGGATAGTAAATGCTGGGAAACTCATCGCATAGACCGACACCGTGCATTTTTACGCAATATTTCAGAGCTTGAAATTCTTCGGGTAATTCATGGCCGTTAAAAGTCAGGTCCCGCATGGACACGCCGGGCGCGAGCATTTTTGCGTTGGTTTCAATGTGTTCATGGGCCACGCGGTAGAGCTCAATCTGTTCCGGCGTCGCATCCGCATCTCCGACGAGCCAGGTCCGTGATGTATCCACACAGATACCGAAAAGTCCTATCAGGTCCGTATCAAAAGCCATGATATCGCCCGCTTCCATAATCCGTCCACTGGCTTCGCGCATCCATGGATTGGTTCTGGGACCGGATGACAGAATGCGGGTTTCTATCCACTCACCGCCCTGAGCGATGTTTTCTTTGTGAAGTATTGCCCAAAGTTCTACTTCGGACATGCCCGGCTGCATGGCGTTTTCCATTTCCGCCATGGCCATTTCGCATCCTTTGGCGGCGCAGCGCATAGCGAGAATTTCGTCCGCTGACTTGATTACGCGGGCATGCTCCATGACAGTTTGGCCCGCTATAACCTCTAAGTCAGCCGCATAGAATGCATTCGCGATGTCTGTATCCATGCGGTCTATGCCAATAGGGCCTTTGAGGTTTCGCTCTGATAGCACCGCTTGGACCTCATCGCAGAATGACCGAGCCTGCTCACCGACCGTATCTCCAAATTCGAAGTAAAACGAACCTGCAACGCTGCGCACTTCATTGATGAGATGCAAGTGCTCCGTCATATGCTCGCATTTTGTGAAGTCCCAAAGGATAATATGACCGTCCACAGTGATGAGGGCGGCCCTTGCCAGATTGTGAGCTGTCCAAAGCTGCATATTGGAGCTGTCAGTGGCGTAGCGAATGTTGAGCGGGTCAAACAGGAGCAGAGCGTCAACTTCGCGTTTTTCCATTTCCGCGAGGATTCGGCTGCGTCGGTATCTACGAATATTCTCAAGATTCGGGAGTTGTTGTCCGGTGCTCAGCAGATGAGACTGCATAAACGGCGAGATAAATACCTCGTCCGGGTCATAAAATTTGATGTTTTCGCCGAGGCGATTGAGTGGATTGATTTTGTTCATGCCGAGTCTCTTATTCTTATTATTAGCATTAAACGGGGAAGACTAAGAGACTTAAAGCGCAAAAATCAGAGATACTATTCGGGTCGCATAAGTATTCTTGAATGTCGCTTTTGTTATATTTTTTTGCCGCGGAATTTCTTACCAGTAAACACAATAATCGGGAGAAACCGCATGACTCAGCAAAACCTGCCAGCTCCGGGCGCGCCGGATATTGAAATCGCCCGCGCAGCGAAGATGACGCCGATTTTGCCTTTAGCCGAGAAAACTCTAGGAATTCCGCCAGAGGCTCTCGTTCCTTATGGTCATTTTAAAGCCAAATTATCTCTGGATTATATTGAAGAAATCAAAGACCGCCCCGACGGCAAGCTGGTCCTGGTAACGGCCGTAACGCCGACTCCGGCCGGTGAAGGCAAGACAACCACGTCGGTTGGGCTGAACGATGGGCTCAACCGGATAGGCGTAAAATCCATGGTCTGCCTTCGCGAACCTTCCTTAGGCCCTTGTTTCGGCATGAAGGGCGGCGCTGCTGGCGGCGGACGGGCGCAGGTCCTGCCCATGGAAGACATCAACTTGCATTTTAATGGCGATTTTCACGCGATTACATCTGCACATTCTCTTATCTCAGCCATGCTGGATAATCACATGCAGTGGGGGAATGAGCTTGATATCGACCCGCGCCGGATAACATGGCGCCGTGTTGTTGATATGAATGATCGGGCCTTGAGGAATATCGTCATTGGCATGGGCGGCCCAACGCAAGGTATAGTTCGCGAGGACGGTTTTGACATTACGGTGGCCTCGGAAATCATGGCTATTTTCTGCTTGGCGACGGACCTCAAAGATTTGCAAAAGCGGATCGGCGATATTATTCTAGGTCAAACGAAAGCCAGAAAACCGTTCACGGTTCGCGATATTAAAGCGGACGGCGCCGTGACTGTGCTGCTCAAAGATGCTTTCCAGCCCAACCTAGTACAGTCAATTGAACATAATCTGGCGTTCATTCACGGCGGTCCGTTTGCGAACATTGCTCATGGGTGTA
>CAYQNQ010000035.1:11451-16510 GCA_964418815.1 uncultured Hellea sp. | reverse complement strand
GAGCGGATTACCGGTCGGAAACTCGTAACCCGGAATATCGGCGTCAGAGACTTGAAAGAGTTCCTTCATCAAGGCCCGAAGAGAATTGCCGTGGGCGGAAATAATGACATTGCAATTGGCCCGCAGAAACGGCGCGATCTGGCTTTGAAAGTAAGGCAGGACCCGCTTTGTTGTCAGCTCAAGACTTTCGCCGCCCGGCAATTCGGCCGGATCAACGCCCACATATTTCGGATCATTGGACGGATGATATTCGTTGTCTGCCTCGATTTGCGGCGGCGGCGTATCAAAACTGCGGCGCCAGATTTTCACCTGTTTTGCCCCGTGCTTCTTTTTCGTCTCTTCTTTATTGAGGCCCGTCAGCCCGCCGTAATGGCGTTCATTCAGATGCCAGTCTTTGGTCACTGGAATATGAAACTGCTCAATTCCCTCTAACGTAAACCAAAGCGTCCGAATAGCGCGGCGCTGAAATGAGGTAAATCCCACATCAAACTGGATGTTTTCTTTATTGAGGAGTTTGCCGGCCTTTTTAGCTTCTTTAACGCCGTCCGCCGTCAGGTCCACATCGACCCAGCCGGTAAAGCGGTTTTCTTTGTTCCATTTGGACTGCCCATGACGGACAAGCACGAGATGTGTCATTTGTTATTCCCAGTTTGAAATTTTCAACAGCGCTATACTTCATCTAGATGAAAATGAAATGAAGAATGTGGTTTCTGCTATTTTGGTGAAATTTTTAGTTCCGGCCATTTTTCTATCCATTTTTTTGATTTCTGACGCTTAGTAAATGCATTTGAATTTTCGCTTATGGGAACAGGCCGAAGAACTAAATCTACGAGATCCGAAATTCCGTAGGGTGCAATAAGTTTAAGGTGATTTCCTTCCACAGTTACGGCGACGCAAGTTGCGGTTTCTACCCAATAAGAAATAGCCTCTTCAATACTCGCATATGGTTCATGTCCATGACGTATATGCATATAGGACTGATTTTTCACGTCCCATTCAAATCCATACTTTTCACTCATTCGCTCTGAAAGGAGGCGATCCTCATGTTCATTAGAACTTTTTTTATCGAAATAAATCAAGTCTATGTCGTTGGTATCGACGCCAGCACGTTTGATATTGTGTAAACAGTCCCAGACTTTGTTTCTCAGAAATCCAGCTCCGACCATCCAATTTGGCAATGCGAGTTTCTGTGCCTCTGTCAAAACATTCATCATCCAAATATCTGATCTAACAAGTTCCAGAATTTGTTTTTCATCCATATTTAATGCGCGTCGTTCCAGTTGAGCGCCGCATTGGCGTCGACTTTTAGCGGCACGGACAAAGAAACGGCGGGCATGGGCGCGCCTTCCATGGTTTTGGTGACGACGGATATGAGTTCATTGGCGCTTTTCTCCGGCACTTCAAACACCAGTTCATCATGAACCTGCAGGAGCATTCGAGCGCCGTCTATGGGCGCGATGGTTTCGGGCATGCGGATCATAGCCCGGCGAATGACATCGGCCGCCGCCCCCTGAATAGGCGCATTAATCGCCTGACGTTCGGCAAAGCCGCGCATGTTCCAATTCCGATCCGCAATGCCTTTAATGTGGCATTTGCGGCCGAAAATGGTTTTCACATAGCCATATTCCCGCGCCTCGTTTTTGGCGGCGTCCATATAGTCTTTAATGCCCGGGAATTTCTCGAAATAGCTTTCGATATAGTCTTTGGCTTCGGTGCGGGAAATACCGAGATTATTGGCCAGTCCGAAGGCGGAAATACCGTAAATGATCCCGAAGTTAATGGCCTTGGCCTTTCGCCGGGTCTGCGGGTCCATATCGGCGATAGCCACGCCGAACATTTCCGATGCCGTCAGCGCGTGGATATCAACCCCGTCGGCAAAGGCCTGTTTCATGGTCGGCAGATCAGCCACATGGGCTAAAATACGCAGCTCAATCTGGGAGTAATCCGCCGCTACCAAAACATGTCCCGGCTCGGCGATAAAGGCATCGCGGATCATGCGGCCATCTTCGGTGCGGATCGGGATATTTTGCAAATTTGGATCCGAAGATGACAGGCGCCCGGTCGTTGTCGAGGCTAGAGAATAGCTGGTGTGAACCCGGCCTGTGACGGGATTTATCTGATCGACCAGAGTATCCGTATAGGTGGACTTCAGTTTCTGGTAATGCCGCCAGTCGAGAATAGTCCTTGGCAGCTCATGGCCTTCATTGGCCAGATCTTCCAAGACACTGGCACCCGTTTGCCAGGCCCCGGTCTTGGTTTTCTTGCCGCCGGGCAACTCCATTTTTCCAAAGAGGATTTCGCCCAGCTGTTTGGGCGATCCTACATTAAAGGGCTCCCCGGCCAGTTCCATGGCCTTGTCCTCAAGCTGCGCCATTTTTTGCGAAAAATCCGAAGAGAGCCGCGCCAGAACAGCCCGGTCCACTTTGATGCCCTGATTTTCCATTCCGGCGATGACTTTAGGCAGGCCCCGCTCCAGTGTTTGGTAAACGGTCGCCACTTGATTTTGCCCGAGCTTGGGTTTGAAATGCTTCCAGAGACGCAAGGTGACATCGGCGTCTTCGGCGGCGTAAGGCGTCGCCTGTTCCAGTGGGATTTCGTTAAACGTCTTGGCATTTTTACCTGTGCCCGCCAGTTCCTTGAACGAGATCGGTTTATGCCCGAAATACATTTCCGAGAGCTCATCCATGCCGTGACCATGCAGTCCGCCTTCAAGGGCGTAAGACATGAGCATGGTATCATCATAGGGCGCCGGAAAAATGCCGTAGCGCTGAAATACGCCCAAATCATATTTGAAATTCTGTCCGACTTTCAAAATACTGGGATCGTGCATGAGCGGCGTCAGCGCCTCTAGCGCTGCTTTCATATTAATCTGCTTCGGCGTGCCCTCGCCCAGCAAGTCTCCGCCGCCTGTATGGCCCAGCGGGATGTAGCACGCCTCGTTTTCCGCAACTGCCAGACAAACACCTACAAGATTGGCCTCGGCGCTATCCAGACTGTCTGTTTCCAGATCGACGCCGATAGCGGCCACTTCATTGGCGCGCGCGATCCAGTGCTGCAGACGTTCCATAGTCTGCACGCATTCATAGGCCTTCATATCAAACGGGTTATTAGGCGGCATGGCATTGAGCGCCGGCTTGGTCTCGCCCGTATCGTCCCGGCGAATGCCGTCCGTGGCCCCCTCACCTATGGCGTCGCGGACGCGGTTCGTCAGCGTTCTAAACTCCATTTCCTCCAAAAAGCCGAACAGCTCATCCAGATCCGGATCGCGAACGGCTAAATCTTCCAGCGGAATTTCCACAGGGACATCGCGCATAAGCGTTACAAGGTCCCGGGAAATGCGCGCCGCGTCCCCATGCTCGAGCAATTTCTCCCGGCGGCCTTTTTGCTTAATCTCCCCGGCCCGCTCCAGCAGCGTATCCAGATCGCCATATTCATTAATAAGGAGCGCCGCCGTCTTAACGCCGATCCCGGGAACGCCGGGAACATTATCGACACTGTCCCCTGCCAGAGATTGAATATCGATGACCTTCTCCGGCGGCACGCCAAATTTCTCAATCACCTCGGGAATACCGATATCGCGGTTTTTCATGGTATCGCGCATACGTACCCGGTCGGTGACAATCTGCATGATGTCTTTGTCCGAGGAAATAATCGTGACTTTGGCCCCTTTGGCCTCCGCCTGCGTGGCGTAAGTGGCGATCAAATCGTCCGCCTCATAACCCATCATCTCTATTGACGGCGAGCCGAAGGCTTTGGTGGCCTGACGGGTAATAGGAAATTGCGGCACAAGATCTTCGGGCGGCTCAGAGCGGTTCGCTTTATATTGATCATACATGTCGTTTCTAAATGTATGGCCAGAGGCGTCGAATATCACCGCAAAATGTGTGGGCCGTTCTTCATCGTTTTGACTGCGCAAAAGCTTGAACAGCATGTTGGAAAAACCCGCCACGGCGCCAATGGGCAGTTTGTCTGATTTCCGGGTGAGCGGCGGCAAGGCGTAATAGGCCCGGAAAATATAGCCGGACCCGTCGACTAAAACCACATGGGAATCACGAGTAACAGGCGCAGAGGTCATGGCTGTGTCTTAACGCCCTCGCCAGATGTATTTCAAGTGTCCGATAGCTTGCGTCTAAAAAAGCCTGGGCATATGATTGGCTTATGTATCAGTCTGTTGATGATATCGAAGACGGGCAGGACGAAAAGCCGGAAAAAGAGGCTGGGCGCCTGAAACTCGTCGCAGGATTACTGGTGGGTGTTTCTATTCTGGCGGGCGTCGCAATATTTTCATCGACGGAAAAGCCGGAAACTGATCCGGGCGAACTGGTCTCGAAAGAGCAATATGAAATTTACACAAAAGCTCTGAGCGAGCCGCACCCGGCCCTTAGGCGCGCCCGGCTACTGGACTTTGTTCAAAACTATCCGGATCATGACCGGCGCGCAGCGGCCAATGCCCAGCTCGCCGTTATTCAAAGGGCCGATGACCGAGACTGGCTGTCTTTGCAGGATATCATCTATGACCCGGTACAGAGCCGGCCAGCCAAACTGGCGGCGCTGGATTTATACGAAGAGATGTGGGGGTCCGTTCTTCTGGGCGGAAGGGAAGAGGAGGTATTTACGCTGCGAGAAAGCCTCGAGGTTGAGCCTGCTGTTCGTCCCGAACAACCTGAAGAAGGACCGGATTTTACGCCTGAGCCGGACCAGTTTGATGAGTCTATTGATGACACAAAACTGGCCGGAGATGTTGTTGTCGTAGAACGAACTTATATTCTGCCGCAGCCGCCGGCCACAGTCAGGACGCCGCCGCCAACAATTCGCCGATCCGTTATCGTGAAGCCCAGGATCCGAAAGGACAGGCGCGCCCGGTATCCATCGCGGGCTCTGCGGCGCGGCGTCGAAGCCGAAGTCGTGCTTATGCTAAACATTGATGATGAGGGGGAGGTTCGGATGACGGAAGTCGTCTCTGTGCGCGCCCGTAGATACAGAAAAGACTTTATCAAGGCCGCAGAGCGCGCAGCCCTGCGCACCCGCTATTTCCCCAAAACCGTCAACGGGAAGCCCG
>CAYQNQ010000035.1:0-11351 GCA_964418815.1 uncultured Hellea sp. | reverse complement strand
GAGCGCGCAGCCCTGCGCACCCGCTATTTCCCCAAAACCGTCAACGGGAAGCCCGTGGCGACGACGGGTTTTATAAAAAAATATAGTTTCCAGATCAGAGATTGATGGATATATCCAATATCTTACCTTTCGGATTTTTCAGAAAACCGAAAGCTTTGGAAACTGTGTGCAACAGAATGTGACTCTTCCTGCCATAATTCAGCGCAAGGGCCGTGTTAGTCTCTTTCCTGCGTGGGGGCCTTTTTAAAAAGGAGCACGCAGATGAGACATTCATCTTTTTTGACACTTGTTGGAATCGGCCTTTTCGTTTCCGGACTGACCTGGGCAGGTCCGCCGGACGGCGAAAAACTAGAGGTCGATCCCATGGTGATTGAAGCACCGGAAGACAGTACCCAACCGGCCGAATACATGGAAGAAGCAGCCCCGGCTGAACTTCTGACATTCGAAGAAGCCGTCAAGGTATGTTTTGAAGATGCGGACATTCAGACCTGCATTGACGAGAAAACCGGTCAGGCCGTTTCTGAAGACCTGCCGGCTGAAGATATGCCGGACACCGAAGAAGTTCCGATGGATTCTGATGAACCTGAAGAGGGTTATTGGGATACCGAAACGGAACCGGAAGAGTAATTGATCTTCAAATTTTAATCTAGATTTTTTGGCCGGGCGATTGCCCGGTCATTTTCCGCCGATATGTGTCTGATTTTCTGCTCTCTGGTTTTTTGGCCAGTTTCTTGGGCCTCTTGCCTGAGCCTGTCCTGCAAAATACGGATATTGCGTAGATTACCCTTCCAGGTCACATCAAAAATATCACCGATAATTGGCACCAGACCGATGAGCCAGTCTAGGAAAATATTGAACAGCATTTTGATAATGTCCCGTTTTTTCGCGCCCAGCCTTATCCCTTCCGAAACAATATATCCGGATATAGACAGATTGATGGTATCGCCCACTACAGGAAGAAGGCCGATAATCGCATCCAGACCAAATTTAAATGGCAGGCCCGGAATTTGAAACCGGGCATCCATCAGGTCAGCCAGGGCCTCCAGCCGCGGCATGGCAGGATGGATAGGATCTTTGTCAGGCGTGTTAGGCATAAACTTGAAATGGGGTTTCCGAACGTCTCTGGCAAGGCCGCGCCTCACACTTCATTGTAATTTTTGATAGGTCATTGACATAGCTGGGCGTCAACGACACTTTGGTCAACCTGTCTCCTTGAACTCTAAAGAAAGAGACAGGCGCAATCACGCGCAATAGGTGAACTTTCGCAGCCCGTATTCAAACGGTCCGCGCGCAAAATACAGTCTCCAAAGACTGGCAAAACCGATTGTGACCAGGCTGACAATGAAGGCGATAAGAATACAGTAGGCAGCATTCAGATCAGCAAATAAACCAAGTCCGTAGGCATTAAAAATAAGGGACAAGATCAGGCCTTGTAATAAATACGCCGTCAATGTCGCCGTTCCGCCGCGGCCAAGAAAGAGCTTTAATTTTCCCGGCGGACTAGACGCCCATTTCGCAATCAGGCCCAGATAACCAGCCGTCAAGAAAAGAGAGAAAAAGGCGATGAGACCCAATCCACCCATACCCACTGGACTGAGCATATTCTCGCCTTGAGACATGACATAAGATCCCAACACGCTTCCGATGAGGCCAATGGGTAAATAAACACGGCGAAACCGACGCCAGAGGGCGGCACCGGGTTTGGCGATAATATCCGATTTCACAGCCGCCATGCCAAACAGGAAAAAGGCCATGGCGCCCGGACCCTCGAGTATCAATCCAAACTGAATGATCTCGCCCCATTCCCGGAAACGCTGAGTTACACTCTGTAGAAAACTTCCGCCGCCGAATCCCTCATGGGAACGCGCCACCATTTCTGTCATTCTCCCCAGCTCTATGGCCATGTCTTCCGGCGAATAGACATGCCCGAGATAGACCATTCCGCTCATAACCGAAAATGACAAAATCTGGAGCGTGTAAAAACCAAGCCCCCACTTCACCAAACTGCGGACTGACGCGTTTCGAAACAAAAACAGCAAGGATCCCAATATGGCGTAGAGCACTAAAATATCGCCCTGGAACAAGAAGGCTATGTTAAACAGGCCCAGTAGGAACAATCCCAAAATTCTTCGGAAATAGCGCGCGGCGAACCCGGCCTGCGCTTTGGCGGCCGATTTCATCTGATAGGCAAATCCAACGCCGAACATAAACGAAAACAGTGTGTAGAATTTCATCAGGCAAAGGGCATTCACCCAGAAATAGGTCGTATTATCTATAGAAGAATGAAGCCCGCCATGCTCATACCCGCCCATCAGCGGATAGGCGATAACCCCCACATTGACGAGGGCGATACCTATGAGGGCAATCGCCCGCGTAAGGTCGGGCATGATATGCCGGCCCGCTGCGATGCTTTCGTCGAGATAACTCATAGGATCGAGCGTAGATAAAAAACGGCTGAGAAGCCAATGCAATTTGGGCGGCCGAAACTAGTTTCACCGTGAAATTTTATGTTCCATGGCACACGCGCGTGTGCCACCCCCGTTACTTCTCATAATAATTGTCGAAATTTAGTGTCCGTGGATTTCGGCCTCAGGATCAAGACGGAAAATCTTGCCACAATATTTGCAGATTACTTCGGTACCCTGCGCCATATCCATCCAGACTTTGGGATGGCCGAGCGGGCCGCCGCCGCCATCACAGGAGATACGGGTTTTGGTGACGATTTCGACTTTCGGGTCTTTTGACATTGAGATGACTCGCTCTATGGACTATCCGTTTCCAATTAAGCGAGCGCGCGGGTCGCGTCAATTACCAAGGTCCATATGACGAGCAGTCCGGCCATAGACATTAAGGGTTTAAAAAAGACCTATAAGAAGACCAAAAAGGCCTCGGCGAAGGAGGCCTTGAAAGGTATTGACCTGACAATTCCGCGTGGATCCATGTTCGGTCTATTGGGACCTAACGGGGCCGGAAAATCCACCTTGATTAATATCCTCGCCGGACTGGTGATGAAATCAGAGGGACGGGCCGCCATATGCGGTCATGATATCGACACCTCAACCCGGCAGGCCCGCGCCGCCATCGGAGTTGTCCCTCAGGAAATTGCCATGGATGTCTATTTCACGCCTTATCAGGCGCTGGAGCTGCAGGCTGGGTATTACGGCGTGCCAAAGTCTGAACGGCGCAGCGAAGAAATTCTGGCAGCTCTGGGGCTGTCTGATAAGCGCGACGCCTATGTGCGGGCTCTCTCTGGCGGTATGAAACGGCGCCTGTTGATTGCCAAGGCACTGGTCCATAATCCGCCCGTGCTTATTCTCGATGAGCCCACGGCGGGCGTGGATATCGAGCTGCGACGGCAGCTCTGGGAATATGTGCAGGAACTGCACGCCGGCGGGACAACGATCATTCTGACGACCCATTATCTCGAAGAAGCCGAAGCCCTTTGCGACCGTATCGCCATTATCCATAACGGCGAGATAACAGCGGATGAAGATAAAGGCGCCCTGCTCTCGCGCCTTGATCAAAAGACCCTGATCATAACGCCGACAACGGAAATTTCAGAAGTGCCGACCAAGCTTAAAAGTCTGGATATAATCCTCAAAGACAATGGCGATCTGGCCATTACTTACCGCGCCGGCAAAGACTCCATTTCCGGCATGCTCAATCAGGTTAAAGCGGCCGGACTTTCTATTGGTGATCTAAGGACAGAACAGCCCGATCTGGAAGACGTGTTTATGGCGCTGACTTATGATATGGATTAGCCATGTCGAAGCTGGAATTATCCTGCGCCTGCGGCGCTCTTAAAGGCGCAGTTGAAAATGTGTCGGCCCGTTCAGGCAATCGTGTGATCTGTTATTGCGATGATTGTCAGGATTTTGCCAACCATCTGAACGCCGGCGAAAAAACCCTTAATAAACACGGCGGTACAGAAGTTTTCCAGACTGCGCCTGCAAGCGTTAGAATTGAAAGGGGCGAGGAAAATCTCAAATCTCTGAAGATGACGCCCAAGGGCATCGTCAGATGGTATACGGGCTGTTGTCAGACGCCGATTGCCAATACTTCGCCGAAACTCCCCTTTGTGGGTTTGATCCACACAAGCCTGCCCAATGAGCGCGAAGCGGTAATAGGTCCCGTGCACAAACATGTCATGTGCCAGTTCGCTAAAGAAGGCTTGCCTCCCGAGCACTATACCAAGGGATTTGGTTTTGGGCTTACACTTCGCGTTATGCGAAAAATGCTCGGCTGGAAACTGTCCGGACAGGCCGCGCCCAATCCGTTTTTTGACAAAGGCGGAAAGCCCCTTTCTGAGCCGGAAATCGTCTATCCGTAACTAGACGTGCTCTGAAATCCACTCGGCCAGTTTGGTCTTGGTCATAGCGCCGGCCTTGGTTGCCACAACTTCACCGCCTTTAAAAATCATCAGGGTCGGGATAGCGCGGACATGATATTTTCCAGGTGTCTCGGCGTCATGATCAATATTGACTTTGGCGATCTTGATCTTGCCTTCAAACTCTTCCGCGACTTCTTCGAGCGCAGGCGCGATCTGCTTACAGGGGGCGCACCATTCGGCCCAGAAATCTACGAGAACGGGCGTATCAGAGCCCAAAACATCATTCTCAAAAGAACTGTCGGTAACCTTTAAAGTCGGCATAATTTCATCCTTTAAAACGATTCTATAATCTTGAGCCTCTAGGTAGGAAGCGCGCTTATCTGCGTCAAGGCCGCGTCGAGGCCATCCTCAGGTAAAATCATCAGGTCGGGCCCGTCTGTCCACAAAAGCGCACACACAATTTTGTGAGATGGGTGCGTAAGCTTGATCATTTCCCGGTAAGCGGCCATCTGGCCCCAGTAAATTTCCGGCACGTCCGCTATGTCTTTGGGCGGCGGGCGGTTGGATTTGTAATCAATGATATAGACCGTATCCTCTGTCACAGCGAGGCGGTCAATCTGGGCGTTCAGGCGCAGATGTTTCGGCAGGCCCGCCCCCTGCCCAGCCAGATCAACCTCGGCCCGGCTGCCCGGTCCAAAGAAATGGCGATAATCAGCATGCTCAAGAACGGCCATGACTTCATCTTCGATGGAGGTTTTCATTTTGTCCGAAATATCGCTGTGCTGCGCCAGGAATTTTTCGGCGGCCTGACGTCTTTTAGGGATGCCAACTTCCGGCAGGATTTCCAGGAGTTTATGCGTCAGATTACCCCGGAGAAACCGGTCTACCCCTTTTGCCTGCAAGGGTGACCTGACAGGCGGCTCGACATATTTTCCGCTGGCTAAAAGATGAGAGGGCGTAACCCGGCGAACGGTCTGTTTCTCGGTCGCGGCCATCTCATACGCCCAGTCAGGGGGGTTTTCGTAGTCTTCTTTTTCTGTACTTTCCAAATTCGTTGCCGGTTTAGGTAATCCGCCGAAAATTTTAATCTCGCCCCAATCCTCGTTTTGGTGGGGTTTGGTTTCACACTGCAACGTGTTGAATGCTCCGGATAATTCTTCATACCAGCTGCCCTCCTGCATTCCATTTGTCAGCCGGGCAAACCAATAGCCGCAGATCAAAAGACGGCTTTCAGCCCTTGTCATGGCCACATAAAGCAAGCGCAAATATTCCTGCATCTGGCGCTGCTTCTCGGCCTCAACCACATTCTTTAGAACCTCAGGGACTGAGGACGAGCTTGGCAGATAGACCAGACCGTGCTCACTTTGTAATAATTGTTCGGAATTGCGACTGGCAGGTATCTGGGTCGTATCCGGCAGGATCACGACCGGGGCCTCAAGCCCTTTAGCGCCGTGAACCGTCATCACCCGGACTTCGCCCTGGGCATTATCCATCTCCCGTTTGATGTCCTGCTTGTCGGCACTCATCTTTTCCAGAAAATGTTGTAGGCTCGGCGCGCCCTGGCGTTGATGAGCAAGCGCCTTGTTCAGGAAGGCCTCCAGCGCATCCTGAACCTCCAGAGACAGACGCTTGTAAATGGCCTTAAGATGGCTTTGACCATCCTTGTCTGTCATATCAAGTACGCGGCGATAAAATTCAAAAGGCGCAAAGATGCGGGAATAACGAATGATCTCATCCAGACGCATTGCAGCATTTTCGCATTTCGGGTCGGGACTTTGCCAAAGAGCGGTCCAGACAGTACCCTCCCGCCCAAAACAAAGCTCTAACAAATCATCATCCGTGAAGCCGAAAAGAGGACCCTTGAGAACTTCAGCCAGAGACAAGTCATCGGACGGCAAAAGAACAAACCGGGTCAATGCCAGCATATCCTGAACAACGATAGCCTCGGATATAATCAGCCTGTCGGCGCCGGCGACCGGAATATCCCGCGCTTTGAGATTGCGAATAACCCCATCAAAAAAGTCATTGCGCCCGCGCACCAGAATAAGAATGTCATCGGCCCGCATAGGGCGGGTCGATTTGAGCGCCCGGTCATAAACAAGTTCCTCATCATCCAGCCAGGTTCTGATTTGATCGGCAATGGCAGCGGCGAGTTGTTCGCGAGCGCTTCCTTTTGAGGCGGCATCAACAGGGCGGGTATCCCAGGGCTCTTTCTCGTCCTGCCCCTCCGGTCTGGGTGCCAAAGGCCATAATTCTACCAGACCAGTGTCTTCACGTCCTGCCAGATGATTTATCTGTTCAGTGATGGTTTTCCAGACCCCCGGATCAAACATCCGCTGCTGCGCACCATTATCTCTGAAAACAGCGTCGACCATTTGAAGAATTTCCGGTGCAGACCTGAAGGACATTTCCATGCGTACGGATTCAGCATCATTGTCCCGCGCATCGCGGATACGTTCCATAAATTGCTCAGGCCGCGCACCCTGAAATGAATAAATGGACTGTTTCTCGTCGCCCACAGCAAAAAACGTCTTAACTTCTTTCGCCAATTCAGATGGGTCCGCCACATCAAAACCGTCCCGAATGGAATCAATAATTGACCATTGCGAGGGGGCCGTATCCTGGGCCTCGTCCACCAGAATATGGTGAACGCCATAATCAAGTTTATAAAGCACCCAAGCGGCATATTCGCTTTTACCCAGTAAATCCCGCACCAGTGCAATCTGGTCGTTAAAATCAAGCCCCCTAAGACGGCGTTTTTCTTTCTCATACCCGTCCACATAAGACGCCGACATGTCATATATGGCCTGGGTCAGATTAAAAACCTTGGCTGTTTTTGCTAGATTAAAGACCTTTAAAACCCTTAGGGACTCATCCGATAGAGCGTTTTGTATTCCCCAGAACTCACGCGCAATTTCCGGTCCATTATTCGTGACAGGTCTTTTGCGCAAGCCGCCACCGGTCATGAGACCACTGGCATATTGATCAAAGGCTTTGGCAGGATCGTCTATCTCCAGAGCAGCAAGAATTTTTTCGCCATATCGCTGATCGGTCACAGAGCTGGACAGCATAGCTTTTGCCGCTTGACCGAGCCGGACTTTATCTGTCGAATCCCAGGCCATGGCTTTTATATTCCTGACGGAGGTATCATTGCCGAGTCCGAGAAACTTCTTCAACGGATCGACTCCTTTTTTCTGCCACGATTTTATATCGTCAACATGACCGGACGCCCAGGTCATGAGCTTTTCAACTGTCTGATCGGCCCGTTCTGCGGCCAGAATTCTTACGGCGTGTGCCAGAGTCCCGTCTGGATATTTATAAGCCTCGCGGAAGATCTCCGTCTCTATCCGGTGCCGCAAGTCCCGCATATCGGCATCGTCAATAGGTTCAAAGCCAGGCTGAATACCCGCCTCTATTGGGAAGCGGCCGAGAATACGTTCGCAAAAAGCGTGTATGGTCTGAACCTTGAGGCCTTCAGGCGTTTCAAGAGCTTTTGCAAAGAGACGCCGCGCATGTTCAATAAAATCTTTTTGCCGGGGTTTCGTCGATCCAAATAGCTCATTGAGCTTATCTTTGAGATCGTCTTCGGGCATGACACACCATTCGCCCAGAGTTTTGAACAAGCGGTTTTGCATCTCATTAGCTGCCGCTTTGGTATAGGTGAGGCAAAGTATTTTATCAGGCGGCGTTCCGCCCAGCAGTAAGCGCGTTACCCGGTCGACCAGTACTTTTGTTTTGCCAGACCCTGCATTAGCGGCCGCCAGGCGCGAGCCTTCAGGGTCAGCGGCTCTGATTTGAGCGGCAGTAGCAGCATCTATATCCGGATGGTTACGCGGCATTTCCGCCTCCGTCCTCGCCGATTTTAGCCCATTCGGCCCGGCGCGCCAACAGATCATAATCACCGTAATCGTTTTTATATTTCACACGCGGCTGTGAATAATAAGGCGTCTCAACTTTGTCATAAGCCTTCACAAGTTCGCTAAGGGTTTTTAGCGCCTGTTCCTGATGTTTATCGGCCGCCAGGGCATTCCTGCCTTCCGTTATGGACCGGCTGTAAACATTGCCTTCGCCCACCCCTTTGATCTGAATATATTGCATGTCCACAACAGTTGCCGGTTGAATACCGTTGTCTTTAAAGGCCCCCTGCTCGACCATGGTTGCGAGTAATGGCATTTGCGGATCAAAACCGGCGGAAACTTCCGGAACACCCGGAGGTGCACCGGTTTTAAAGTCAAATATGGTGTAGGTGCCAACGGCCTTTTCAACCAGATCCGGTTTTCCAGTCACAGTAAAGTCCAGATCCGGAAATTTGAATCGTCCCAATAGTTCTGAATAAATAGTATCCGCCTGCTCTATGCCGCGCTTTTTGAGCAGGGCTATCAAGTCGGTTGCTATTCTTTCCAGGCGGACATGTTCGCGAGACAAATAATAAGGTTCGAACCCGTATTCCGTAAATTTTTCGACAAATATCTGTGTGAGGAGTTTCTCCGAATTTGGTGGAAATTTGTTTTTATAGTCTTTGAAAAATGCCTCAATCCCGTCATGCAGCGCAATTCCGTATTCTCTCGGACCGGCTTTTGCCGTTAGACCCCCCAGTGAATTAAGACCCAAAACAAACTGGCCATAAATAGCGTAGGGGTCGCGGATCCAGACTTTCATTTTGGTGACGGATAGCTTTCGTCCCCTTGGCCATCGTTTCTCTATCGGCGGCATCGGCGCCGGCTGCGAGGCCTCTTTGACATCATCCGGAGCCACAAAATCAAGATTGCGAGCCCATAAATGATAGGGTTTAGGCGGCTCCAAAGCCTTATCAGCTTTTTTTCCCAGACCGCCTTTGACCAGTGTTTTCAGCCGCCATAACCAGCGCGAGGCAACGCGAGGCCCGTCCTCGGAGCGCTGCGCCCGCGTCAATATAACATTGGGGTTTGAAGCTAATTGCTGAAAGTCATGGGCGGCAAGTCCCAGTCTGCGCTCGGGAAGTGACAAGCCGAGCTCAGCCCGCATACCCCGAGACAGGAAAGGACGGTGAGGCGGCCGCGCCGGCCAGATACCTTCGTTTAATCCCCCCAGAACAATCGTATCGGCATTGAGCATTCGGGCTTCCAGCGGGCCGAGTATTTTCAGGCGCGGATGGGTTCCGTAAGGCGGGCGAACAACAAGTCCGCGCATCATTGTCCCAAACAATCTGGAAAAAGCCTGCAGATCAGTTTTGCCGAATTCTCCGCCATAGGTGATCAATTCCTCAATCATTTTGGCCGCCTTTTTGCCCGTATCCTCACACCAAAGCCGGGCAGCTCCATCTTGTTCATTTGTCGTGGCTACTTGCTCGGCGGCCTGGACCAGACGACGGGTCCATTCCTGAACACTTAATAATTCTTCGGTCAGTGGCTGGATGTACTGAAGCCAATTAATGATCTTTTCGTCCTGCAGACCCGCTTTTGCATCTTCCAGATCCCGGCGAAATTTGCTCTTCTCTAGCCCAAGCCAGTATTGCCTCGCCGCTCCGGGCGCTTCGTCAAAACCGGTCAGTGGATGTTTGAACAATGCAGCCATTTCCAAGGGTGATTGCGGCGTCCCGGCTAAATTCAGGATAGACGCCAGGAAAGACCCTAATGATGTTTCCTCAAGAGGCTCCCCTTGAGAATAATCCACATTGATATTCCAGCGTCTTAATCTGGCCTTGACCCGCCGGGCCAAAGACGGATCCGGCGTAACGAGAGCAACCGTTTTGTCCCCTATGTGGGCGGCTTCGCGCATCACCAGAGCTATGGTCATGGCTTCCTCGTCATCGGTGCGGCATTCGATAATGGACAGAGCGTCCAGCGCTTCTTCGAAGAAGTTCTTGTTTTTGGCACCTTTTGTCAGGGTTTTGATGCGTTCAGGCCAGCCTGCTGTGGCATCGGCCGGAACGAGCGCTTCTGAAATCAGGGCAAGGCGCGGATTTTCACCCAGCTTTTCATTACCCAAAGTCGGAACTTTTTCGCGCTCCACACCCAAATGGGTAATCAGTTTTTTGAGCGCAAATTGCGGGTGTTCGGGTGTCATCTCGAAAACCCGGTCTTTTGCGACGGATTTCTTAAGCCGGATGTCATCCCATTCAGCCTGTTTTAAATTTTTATCCAGACCGGGTAAGACAATCAGACCTTCCTCAAGCTTGCTGACACAGCCCATCAACCGGGCATTGGCGGCCAGTGTGCCTGTTGAACCGGCTATAATGACAGGATGGTCCGGCGGTTTATCTTCCCATAAATTTGTCAGTGCATGAAGCAGCGCAACGCGGCGAGCCATGGGCTCCATGACATTTTTTTCGGCAAGATGTTCTGGCCAGTGTTTTTGCAATATTTCGTAAAAACTGGCCGCTTCCTGAAAATGCTTCGCCGCCATTTTCTGAATTTCATCAAGCCTGTCTATATTATCCAGACCAATCTCTTCCATAGCCGCATCATTCAGGATGGCGATGAGAGGCTCGCTCAGAGACAGCTGCGCCGCCGGATCCATATCCTCGCCTTTGGATTTATGCATTTGTCCGATAAGTGACGCGAGCTGAAATCGCCTTTGCGTACCCGGCATGGACGGTTTCACTAATCCTGTCAGATAGCCGGGCTCAAAAGGCGGCTCGTCCGGGTCGATATCTCCCAGAGGCCGCATTCGAGGCAATATACGCGCGCCGCTATCACCAGTGAAAATTTCGGCAAGTTCGCGGACAGCCCGGCGCGTAGGCAAAAGAATGAGCGCGTCGTCCAGACGATCGCCAAAGCGGGTCTCAACTTCCCGCGCAAGTATGTGCAAAAACCGAGCACCCGCCGGAATGGTGACGACATTAGCCATGTTCAGCCAACTTTATTTCTGCCGCGTCTCGCGCCTTGGGATCACCCACATGCATCCAGAACCCGTCCAGAATAATGCCGTAAGCCCGGCCTTTGGAGAGCGAAACATCCCACATTTTATTTCGCGAAAAGGGTTCGATTTTAAACTTTTTAGCGGGTTCCAGCCGCGCAATTTGAACCCCCGCATAGACGTA
>CAYQNQ010000034.1:0-16649 GCA_964418815.1 uncultured Hellea sp. | reverse complement strand
AAATCCCTGATTTTGACGCCTCTACTAAAGTTAAACCGACTTTACTCAGATCCCCGGGGCTTCGAGATGCAAATGAACGGGTCTCCCGTATTACATCGATTGATACTGCCGAGGTCGATTTAGGCACAAGCGCGGATATATCTTTGATGAATTTGGATTCGACACAAAACGACATCCTGATTGAAGCTGAACTTCAGACTTTAGATCAGATCGAGACAGCGCGAGCCATCATCGAAACCACTGAACTCAATGTCGGTGACATTCTGCGTGCCGGAGGCGACGGGACCGGAGGTCCGTTGGCCGGAACATATGACGATGTTGGCGAACCGCGTGTGATTGCTATTCAGGCGCGTATTGCCGAATCCAAAATGCTGGAAGACGCGATAGCCAGCTTACCCCTTGGTTTCCCTGTCGACGGCGTTGCCAGACTAACCAGCCCGTTTGGTGTCCGCAAAGACCCGTTCACGAAGCGGCCGGCCATGCATCAGGCCGTAGATATTGGCGCCCGTTATGGCTCCTCAATCATTGCAACAGCTGACGGGACGGTTACCTATTCCGGTCGCAAGTCGGGCTATGGAAAAATAGTCATTGTCGATCATGGCCATGGTTTCACGACAAGATACGCTCACATGTCGAAAACTCTGGTAAAAAAGGGACAACGGATTAAAAAAGGCGATACCGTAGGTGAAGTGGGAAATTCAGGACGAAGTACTGGCCCTCACCTTCATTATGAAGTAATGTTCCAAAGCCGGGCATATGATCCGGAGAAATTTTTAAAGGCCGGCCTTTATGTTCAGTAAAACAAATTCGAATTCTCCAAAAGCGGCTCAGCCGGCAATGGATGCAACCGCTAAAAAATCAGCGCCTCGGCCGGTGAATGCGGCACCATCTATTTTGGGTCGCGATATAACAATCATTGGTGAAATTCGGACGGATGGAGATCTTCAAATTGATGGTCGCCATGAAGGTAACATTACGGCTTCTAGCGTCACCGTCGGAGAACAAGGCGCCATAAGCGGTGATATAAAGGCCAAAGCCGTTATAGTCCGAGGGAAAGTTACGGGCAAAATCAATGCCAGCCTCGTCGAACTGACCGAGACCGCCAATGTGCAGGCGGATATTACACAAGACAAGCTGACAATCGCTAACGGAGCGTTTTTCGATGGGAAATGTTCCCGCCGTAAGCAGGCAGCTGCACCTGTGTCCAAGCCTAAACCGGTTCAGGCTAAATCAGGCTAATTGTTTTTTACTGAAATGCTTTGACTTAAAGAAGCGGCTAGAAACAAATCTATTTTTCCATCAAGAACACCTGAGGTATCAGAAGTTTCTACATTTGTACGCAGGTCTTTGACGAGCTGATAAGGCTGCAGGACATAGGATCTGATTTGATGACCCCACCCGATATCCGACTTTGAATCTGCTTCGCTCTGAGCCGCCTCCTCGCGTTTTTGCAATTCTTGTTCGTATAAACGGGCCCGCAGCATATCCCAGGCTTGTGTCCTGTTCTTGTGTTGAGAGCGATCATTCTGGCATTGCACGACGATTCCAGTGGGGAGATGGGTAATTCGAACGGCACTATCTGTTTTGTTGACATGTTGGCCACCGGCTCCAGACGCTCGGTAAGTGTCAATACGGCAGTCACTTTCCGCAACTTCAATTTCGATCGTATCGTCAATTTCTGGATATACCCAGACACTGGCAAAGCTGGTGTGCCGTTTGGCGTTAGAGTCAAACGGTGAAATTCGGACCAAACGATGTACACCGGACTCACTCTTTAGCCAACCATAGGCGCTGTCGCCTTTGATTTTAATTGTGGCGGACTTAATGCCGGCTTCTTCGCCGTCCTGTTCTTGCAAGACATCGACCTTCATGCCGCGCATATTGGCCCAGCGGACATACATGCGGAGGATCATTTGTGCCCAGTCCTGGGCCTCAGTCCCGCCGGCGCCCGGATTTATTTCTACGAAGCAATCGTTTCCGTCGGCTTCCCCCGAAAGCAAGGCCTGTAGCTCAGCCGTTTCGCTTTTCTCTTTCAGGGCTTTAAGCGCCGTATCGGCCTCTATGACCATATCTTGGTCATCTTCCAACTCAGCAAGCTCAATAAGCTCTAGGGTATCCTTAAGATCCCGGTCTATCTCATTGATATTATTGAATGCAGCCTCAAGCTGGCTGCGTTCGCGCATGAGTTTTTGGGCTTTTTGTGGGTCGTCCCAAAAAGAAGGTTTTTCGGATAATGCGTTTAACTCATCAAACCGGCGTTCAGACGTCTCCCAGTCAAAGACGCCTCCGTAGAAGTTCAAGTGATTTTTCTATTGCGGTTTTTAATTGTTCTGTTTCGGCGCGCATTGTTTTGGTGTCCTAGTATAGTCCGTCGTCCAGCTCTTCTTCGAGCTCATCTTCTTCGGGTTCCTTTTCGGCTGCCTCATCGATATCTTCAGGCTTCGGGAGTGTCAGCTTTGAGTCGGGTGTTTCCAGAGTGTTTTCAGTATTTTCATTGCTTGCCTCTTGTTCACCGTCTGCATTGTCTCCACCTTCATTTTCGGCAGGGTCAATATTAGGCGTGGAAGTTTCTTCGGGCTTAGGGATATTCGAAGTGCCTATAGACACATTGGAAATAAACGTATCTGTTCCGCTGCCAACCCTGATCGTACTGGTTATATCTCCGGATTTAGGCTCAGTCCCGGGCTTGAAAGCTTCCAGTATATAATCTTCAGCCCCAATAAATGACGGCTCTCCTGTTACGCGGTTGATTGGCGAGAAAGATACGCCTTCAGGAATCCTAAATGGAACCTCGGCTTCCCCTTTCAAGGCATAACGCATGAATTCTTTAAATATAGGCGCCGCGGCTTTAGAACCCGCTTCATTATTGAGCGAGCGCGGCGAGTCATAACCGACATATACCCCCACCACTAAATCAGGCGAAAAGCCCATAAACCAGGCATCTTTATAATCATTGGTTGTACCGGTTTTACCTCCAAGCGGGCGTCCCAGGGATTTGATACTAATCCCAGTGCCGTTTTCGATGACGCCCTGCATCATATATGTGACCTGATAAGCGGTTACCGGATCAATAACCTGTTCCCTGTCATCAGGTAAATTTGGCGGAGGACCCCCGTCCCAATCTTCAGCTTTACAGAGCTCGCAAGGTTCGTTGTTTTCTACGTAGACCGTCTTGCCTTTTCCGTCTTGAACACGATCCAGGATATAAGGCTTTACCCGTTTTCCGCCATTGATGAGCGTAGAGTAAGCTGCGGCGAGACGCATCATCGAGGTTTCGCCGGCGCCAAGAACCGACCCAAGTTCAGGTTTGGGATCATCATAAATATCAAAGTGCTTACCGTATTCCATAATCTCGGACATGCCGATGTCATTGGCCAATCGGACTGTCATGGCGTTTCGCGATTTCTCAAGGCCTAACCGAAGAGTGCTGAGCCCATAAAAACGACCTTCCGCGTAATTTCCCGGTTTATAGAAGCGCTCACATTGGTCTTCTTCGGCCGCCTCAATGCCTTCTTCGCGGATGATTTCTTCGCCTTCTTCTTCGATAATTGGCTGCCCGTCTTCATCCACAGGGCGGAGTTCAAGAACCCCGTTTTCATTCGAATAACATTTTTCATCAACACGCGTGATAACAAACGGTGCGTCTAGGACCTGTGTGGCTGGCGTAAAGCCGTTATCCAGAGCCGCGGCATAAACAAAAGGCTTAAACGCAGAACCTGGCTGACGCAGTGCCTGAGTGGCACGGTTATATTGATTTTGATGGAAGCTGTAGCCGCCGACCAAGGTCAGAACCCGGCCGGTATGAGGATCCATGGCCATCAACCCGCCATTGACTTCCGGAATTTGCTGTAAAACGTAAGCGTTTTTAGACTTGGGTTTTTGCGAAACCAGAATGATATCGCCAAGATTAAGGACATCGCTGAGTTTCTTGGGGGCTTCGCCGATTTTGTCATCTTTGACAGGCTTCGCCCATTTCATATCATCCAGTGTTAATGTGCCTTGTGCGGGGCGTTCTTCTTCACCGGTTTTTTGAGCCAATCCCAGTTTTGCGGATTTGTCACCAGCTTCAAGAACCAAAGCCAGGCGCCAGTCTTCAATGTCCTTCGGCGCTTCAAACGCATCTAAACGAGCTTTCCAGTCATCGAAATTTTCGAAATTACCCAGGGCGCCTCTGTACCCATAACGTTTGTCATAAGCCTCAAGCCCGTTTCGAATGGCGCGCCTTCCAATGAGCTGGAGGTTGGTATCCAGCGTCGTCCGAATGGAAAGCCCTCCCTGATAAAGCTCTTCTTCGCCGTACATGGAGAATATTTTTTTGCGGGCTTCTTCAACAAAATAGCCGGACGCCAAAAATTCCTCACCGGTCAGGCGGCGAATATTTTCAAGGTCTAGAGTCTTCGCATGAACTGCTTCATCGCTTGTGATATATTTGTCTTCGACCATTCGGTTCAAAACGTAATTCCGTCTGTCCATGGCCTTTTCTTTTTGCTTGCTCAGGTCGTAATTATTCGGGGCTTTGGGCAGTGCTGCCAGATAGCCAATTTCTGATAAATTCAATTCTTCCAATGACTTGCCGAAGTAATTTAAGGCTGCTGCTGCGACCCCATAAGATCGATCGCCCAGATAAATCTCGTTCAGGTAAAGCTCCATAACATGGTCTTTATCCATGACCTCTTCCATGCGGCGGGCCGTGATAATTTCGCGCAGTTTCCGGTCGACCGTTCTGTCTCGCCCTACCAGAATGTTCTTTGCAACCTGCTGCGTAATGGTTGAGCCGCCTTCAAGCCGTTCTCCCCGAAGCTTGTGACCGATATTGGCCAGCATAGCGCGGGTAAAACCCCGCCCATCAAAGCCGCTATGTTCATAAAACCTTTGATCTTCCGCCGCGACAAAAGCGTGCTGCACTTTCTCAGGGATAGACTCGATGGGAACGAACACACGGTGCTGCTCCGCATATTCCATAATCAGTTTTCCATCACCGGCGTGAACCCGGGTCATAACGGGCGGCGTGTACTCAGCTAGTACTTCTGTTGATGGCAGGTCTTTAGTGGCTCTCAAGAAAAAAATCACAGCAAATATGACCAGACAAACGCCGACAAAAAAGGCCATTAGAAACAGCCATTTAAAGACACGCCAGGAAAATATCTTTCTTACTACCGACATAGGTATTGCCCTTTTTGACAAAGCATGATGCAGATTGCGGCGTATTTAAGGCCTGAAGTGAATCATTCCCTGCAAAATGGCTTAAAAATGCCTCTCTGTCACCCGTTTAACGGCTAAAATAATCGTCAATCGCAGATACAACCGATCGCATTAGTTTTTGGCGGTGAGAAGAAGATTTCAATAGATTTTCATCATTGGGATTTGAAATAAAGCCGAGTTCTAGGAGAACGGCCGGAACATCTGGCGCAAGTAGGACGTAATACCCTGCCCGCCTATGAGTGTTGCGCAGTAACTGAGTGGAAAACCCCAGTTTTGAAATCAATATGTCTGCAAATTTGGTGGATTGCGATGCCGTATTTCTTTGGGCGAGATCGACCAGTATGTCGCTCACCTTATCGTTTTGCTCTGACAGGTTGACGTCCATGATCCAGTTTTGGCTGTCCACGATTCGTTTTGACCGGTTTTTTGCGCGGTCTGCGAGCGTATAAACGGACGCGCCTCTGGCAGTCTTGCCGGCAGTGGCGTCTGCATGAAGTGAGATAAAAAGGTCAGCGCTATTCGCCCGGGCTATTCTCAGCCTGTCTTCGTGTTCAATATAGCGATCATTCCCCCGCGTCAGCACCACCTTGTAGCGGCCTGTGGCTAAAAGCTGGGCTTTAAGTTCTAAAGCCGCCTGAAGCGTAACATTTTTCTCACGAAGTCCTTTAGTTCCCAGGGCGCCTGGGTCCCGTCCCCCATGTCCCGCATCTATGACAATTACGGGCTTTTTGTGGACTTTGGGTTTTATCCTGGGAACCGGAATATCTGTAGTGCGTACCGAATTCGCATAAATGGGTTTAACGGGTTTTTTAGCCTGACCAACCTTTGTGATTTTGAGGCTAAGGGCGTTATTCTCTATGGAATGCCCCGCAAATTTGTTGCCGGGAAGCATGTCGATGACAAACCTAACCTGCTGATTGTCCCTGACCGCGCCGCGTATGGCTTTTACGACAAGGCCGGGCTTGTTTTCGTAGTTTCCATTTTTCAGCAGTTGAGATTTAGAGTCCCTAAAATCGATAACAATTCTCGGATTATTGCCGGGGATTTCGAATATTTTAACGGACTGGCTGTTCAAATCATTCGCTGAAAATACGATTTTCGAGATGCTTTCCCCGTCGTCGACGATACGAATCGAAGATATATCCGCGGCTAGTGCAAAAACCGCAGACAATAATGTTGCCAACATTGTTAAAACGGCGAATCGCAAGCAATCTTCCCTTAATAAACAAATCCTTAACTGCAGGGAGAACGTTAGAAATCTATTACCAAAGACGGCATTAACTGCATATTTGCTAAAGATGCTTATAAATGCTTTGCCACCTGCAAGAACATGGTGCTAAGTAAAAATTGCTCGGATTCTTGAAACCGAGACATTCAGGCCCATGTTAGGGCCCTAAACAGGATTATGATGTTAGCAGAGATTGAAAGATTTAGTGAAAGGATGTGCGCATTGCAGCACTCCGTCTCTGCTTCATCCCATTATCGAAATATGAATTTAAATCCGGCTACAGCAAATGACGCTGCCCACCAGGCGCGAAGACTGCTCGATCCCGGATATATCGGAGAATTTAATGACAAAACGTATGTTAATCGACGCAGGCCACCCGGAAGAAACCCGGGTTGTAATCGTCGACGGGACGAAAGTTGAAGAACTTGACTTTGAAAGCGCTGCTAAAAAACAGCTAAGAGGAAATCTATATCTGGCAAGAGTTACGCGCGTTGAGCCGTCCTTGCAGGCTGCTTTCGTAGAATATGGCGGAAACCGACACGGATTTCTGGCCTTTAGCGAAATTCACCCAGACTATTACCAAATCCCCTATGAAGACCGCATGGCATTGCTGGAGGCCGAAGAGGCTGAAGCCCTAAAACAGGCTGCTGAAGAAGAAGCCGAAGATGATGCGGCGGCTTCCAAGAAAAAATCCAAATCCAAAAAACGAAAGAAATCCAAATCCAAGGATAGCCCAACTCTTGAGGTTGATGCGGAGACCGAAGAGACCAAGGAAGATGAGGATAAGGCCGAAGAAGAGACCGCCGATAACTCAAATTCAGAGGAAGAGGTCGAGAACTCAGATGAAAAATCGGCGGAAGCTGACGAAGATAGTTCTGAAAAAGAATCTGACGATGAATCATCTGACTCTGATGACGAAGTCGCTGCCGAACAGGCCAAGACTGCGAAACGGCGCCGGGCTCGCTCCTTCCGTCACCGGTACAAAATCCAAGAAGTTATAAAACGCGGCCAGATATTACTGATTCAAGTTGTAAAGGAAGAGCGCGGTAATAAGGGCGCAGCTATGACAACCTATTTGTCATTGGCAGGAAGATATTGCGTCCTGATGCCTAACACGCCCAAAGGCGGCGGAATTTCCAGAAAAATTGCCAATGGCTCTGATCGCAAGCGTCTGAAATCTATCGTGTCTGAGTTCAAAGTTCCGCAAGGCATGGGCGTCATCGTTCGAACAGCCGGTGCCAAGCGAACTAAGACAGAGATTAAACGCGATTACGATTATCTATGCCGGTTGTGGGAAACAACCCGAACGACAACTCTGGAATCTATTGCCCCTGCTCTCATTCATGAAGAGGGCAATCTGGTAAAGCGTTCAATTCGAGACCTATACAATAAAGACATAAAAGAAGTTCTGGTTCAGGGCGATAACGCCTACAAAACCGCCAAAGATTTCATCAAAATGCTCATGCCGAGCCATGCGAAGAATGTGAAAGCTTATAAGGACGAAATTCCGCTATTCTTGCGATATCAGGTCGAAAGCCAGATTGAAGACAGCCTTGAATCGGTTGTTCAGTTAAAATCCGGCGGATATTTGGTTATCCATCCAACCGAAGCTCTGGTATCTATTGACGTCAACTCCGGACGTTCCACTAAAGAACGCAATGTCGAACGCACGGCCTTGAAAACCAACCTTGAGGCCGCTGACGAAGTGGCGCGGCAAATGCGCCTTCGCGATCTGGCCGGTCTGGTTGTTATCGATTTTATCGATATGGATGAATACCGGAACAACCGATCTGTTGAAAAACGCATGAAAGATGCTCTGTCTCAAGACCGGGCAAGAGTGCAGTCTAGCCGTATCTCGCAATTTGGACTTATGGAAATATCCAGGCAGCGCCGTCGGCGCAGTCTTTTAGAGGGGTCGACAATATCCTGCCCGCATTGTGAGGGTGTTGGTCGGAAACGCACGATTGAATCCAGCGCCCTAAAAGCTCTACGGGCTTTGGAGGAGTTGGCCGCGCGCGCGCAAACGAAAAAGGCAAAGCTAAAAGTGTCTCCAGACGTAGCCGCCTTTGTTCTGAACCAAAAAAGAGATGAGTTGCAGGCGCTTGAAGATAAGTTTGAACTCTATGCTATCGTTGAAGCTGACCCGGAAATAATGTCACCGGAATTTCTTTTGACCGTTGAAGAGAAAAATAAGCAAAAAGCAAAGGATCCTTTGGCTGAAATTGAGAAAGAACTCAAAAAAGAAAAGGCTGAAAAGGAAAAGTCCAAACGGAAGAAGTCGAAAAAAGGATCCACCAGCGAAGAAGATGATACCGAGGAAGACGCCGAAAACGACAACGAACCCAAGAAGCGCCGCCGCCGCGGACGTAGAGGGGGACGCCGTAGAAAATCATCGGATCAAAATGCTGAAAACTTGGATAGCGGCGATGATCAGGAAGCCGAAGACAAAGCGGAAGGTGAAACATCCTCGGACAAGAAGAGTGATGCTGAGCCGGAGGTCAAATCAAAAAGACGTCGCTCCAGAAAATCTTCAAAACAGTCCGAAGATAGGCCCGAAGAGGAAAAGTCGGAGGAAAAACCAAAATCTCGCCGCTCTAGAAGCCGGAAAAAGAAACCTGAAGAGTCTGCAGATGTATCTGATCCCGCGGCTGAGACAGAGGATAAACCAGCCAAGGCAGAAAAGCCCGTCAGAAAAGGTCGCCGCAAAGCGCCATCGAAAGCGAAAACTGATGAAGCTGAAAATAAGGCAAAAACAGCCGAATCAAATCCTGAGGAACCTTCCAAGCCCGCTAAGAAACCCAGCAGATCTACAACACGCCGGAAAGCGCCTGCGCGTAAGAAGGCTGAGGATGCGGATGAGGCGGAGGCTGCTAAGGACGATAAAAAGCCGGTGAAGCGAACCCGTAAGACCGCTAAAAAAGCTACAAAAAAGGACGAAAAAGCGGATAAGAAGCCCAAACGTACCGGTTGGTGGAGCAAGAAAAGCTGATTGTTAAAAAACAGTCATTAACTGCTCTATACACTATATTGTTACCGTTCATTCAGTTGAAATTTGCTACAAAGCAAATGACATGGCACTAAATGGATCAAATTATGGCGCATAAAAAGACATTCAGAGCGCTCTTTACACAGATGGTTGCCGTAGCAGCACTTTGTCTTTTGAGCTTTAATTCGGCTGACGCTCAGTCTCTGATCCGGGATACCGAAATTGAAGAAACGCTTCGTGAGTTTTCTGAACCTCTTTTACGGGCTGGCGGTTTAGATCCGAGAGTCGTTGATATATATATTGTCAATGACAACTCATTGAATGCTTTCGTAACCCGGGGCCAGAATATTTTTCTGCACACGGGATTAATACTCGAATCCAAAAACCCAAATCAGCTCAAAGGCGTTATTGCCCATGAGGCCGGTCATATCGCAGGCGGGCATCTCGTGCGAAGCGACTATGGCAACCGTAGCGCTTATGGCTCCATACTGGTTGCGGCGGGTCTCGGACTTGCGGCTATACTGGCCGGCGAAGGCGGCGCCGGCGCCGCTATATTGGCCGGGTCGACACAATTCGGCGCCTTAGACGTTTTGGCCTATACGCGCGTCAACGAATCTGCGGCTGATCAATATGCGGCTCAATACCTTGAAAGAACCGGTCAGTCCGGAACGGGTTTGATAAAGTTTTTTGAAAAGTTTCGGTATCAGGAGATAATTTCCGGCGCGAAACGCTATCCCTATTTTCGCAGTCATCCTTTATCAAGTGAACGTATAGACGCTTTGCGCGAAGTGGTTGAAGAAAGCCCTTATACTGACAAAGTGGATAGTCCCGAGGACATATATAAATTTGATATGACCAAAGCCAAATTGCGCGGATTTCTTGAGGGTCAACAGCTGGTTTTCAGTAAGTATCCTCTTTCTGATACATCGGACCCGGCGCGTTATGCGCGTGCCGTGGCTTATTACAAAGGGGCCAGCCTCAAAAACGCGCTTCAAGAAATTGATGCTTTGATCGAAAACGATACGGAAAACGCGTATTATCACGAGCTTAAATGGCAGATATTGTATGAAAGCGGTCGAGGTAAAGAATCGATTGCTCCGATGCAACGCGCCATCGAACTTAAACCCAAGGCTCCGCTGTTCAAAATTTCTCTTGCGCAGGCCTATTTGGAATCCGATGGTTACGAAAATATCGAAGAGGCCATTCGTCTTTTAAAGTCAGCTCTGATTGAGGAACCAAAAAACTCTTCGGCGTGGTATTATCTTTCTCAGGCCTACGGAAATCAGGGCGAAGAAGCGCTGGCTAGTTATGCCACTGCCGAACAATCATTTGCCGTCGCGAACTACCGGCGAGCCTTGTCATTTGCACGGCGAGCTCAGGAGGATATGCCTCGAAATATACCGCAGTGGCGCCGGGCGAGCGACATAGTCGTCATTTCAGAAACGCAGCTCGCTAAAAGAAAAAGATAAGCGGCGCCATAGGCAAAGATATTAATAACCATTTCCTATTAACACGAGGAGATAATCGTGGAGACAATGATGAAAGTTTTTCAAGCAACTTTACTGGCCAGTGCTCTCATTGCTATTCCGGCGTGCTCGCAATCTGCTCCAGTGGATACAAGTGATAAAGCAGCCGTTGAAAAAATCGTTCGTGATTACATCATGGAAAACCCCAGTATTGTCATGGATGCACTTGTTGCACATGAAGAGAACCAGAACTGGGACTCCATTAATGATGTAAAAACAGCGATTTATAATGATGCTCGCGATGTTTCCATCGGACCAAAAAATGCAAAAGTTACAATCGTGGAATTTTTTGATTATAATTGCGGATATTGTAAGCGCTCGACAGATTGGGTTGTCGATACGGTCGAAAAATATCCAAATGACGTGCGCATTATTTTTAAGGAAACACCAATCCTGGATGGGCGAAGCCGCACTTCTGTCATTGCCTCGAAAGCGGCCTTAGCCGCCGCTAAGCAAGGCAAATATTTTGATATGCATGTCGCGCTAATGAATGCTTCAGGATTAACAGACGAAAAGATCGACTCCTTGGCAAAGCAATTAGGGCTTAATGTTGAGCAAATGCGGGCCGATATGGAAGATCCGAAAATTGAAGAACACGTTGACAATACCATGACTCTTATCGGAAAAATCAGGCCCTTTAACGGGACGCCGTTTTTCCTTTTCGAAGATGAGTATGTTGCCGGAGCAAGCGTAGAGCGTCTGGACGAATTACTGGAAAAAGCGCTCAGTAATTAAAACGGTATTTCATCATCCAGTTCAAAACTCTCTGCCGGGCCTTCCTGCGTAGACGCGGAGCGAGAGCCGCCGCCTGAACTTACATTTCTGGATTGATCATAACCGCCTCGGTCTCCGCCGCCGCTATTTCTGCCATCCAGCATAACAAGTTCGCCTCTGAATCGCTGCAAGACAACTTCAGTTGTCCACCGGTCATTTCCGTCGCGGTCTTGCCATTTTCGGGTCTGAAGTTGTCCTTCCAGATAAAGCTTGCTGCCCTTCTGGACGTAGTTTTCAACAACCTTGATCAGGTTCTCGTTAAAGATTGCAATGTTATGCCATTGGGTGCTTTCTCGCCTTTCACCGGATTGTTTGTCCTTCCAGCTATCAGACGTTGCCAGGGAAAAATTGCAAACCTTCCCGCCATTGGAAAATGATCGGGTTTCAGGGTCCTTGCCTACATTTCCGACTAAAATTACTTTATTTACTGAACCGGCCATAATTCCACCTTTAGCTTGACTCGCATTATTATGTTCACATTATGTTCTTGTTGGCAAGTCTTGATTCTCACTTGCTTAATTTACGGTGATATTGTTTTGTCAGGTGGGGATATTCAAGTCTCTACAGCCCTCTTTGTTTTAAACTGTCCACAGTTCGTATAAGGCCAATTTCAATGTCCACGCTCAAATCCATTCAGGTTAGAGGCGCTCGAGAGCATAATCTCAAAAACGTCAGCGTTGATATTCCGCGGGACAAACTCGTGGTTATTACGGGCCTCTCGGGGTCTGGAAAATCCTCACTGGCATTTGATACAATCTATGCCGAAGGCCAGAGACGATATGTCGAGAGTCTGTCAGCCTATGCCCGCCAATTTCTGGAAATGCAGGGCAAGCCGGATGTGGATTCTATTGAGGGGCTATCGCCTGCAATTTCCATCGAGCAAAAGACGACGTCGCGAAATCCGCGCTCGACTGTGGGAACCGTTACCGAGATTTATGACTATATGCGTCTGCTTTGGGCGCGGGTAGGAATCCCCTACTCTCCAGCCACAGGACTCCCCATCGAAAGTCAAACGGTCAGCCAAATGGTTGACCGCGTTATGCAGCTTCCCGAAGGAACAAAGCTCTATATTCTGGCGCCCATTGTTCGCGGACGAAAAGGTGAATACCGCAAAGAGTTTGCGGACCTAATGAAACAGGGCTTTCAGCGGGCAAAAATAGACGGAGAATTTTACAGGATCGAAGAGGCCCCTGCCCTTGATAAGAAGTTTAAACACGACATTGACGTCGTCGTCGATCGGGTTGTCGTACGAACAGATCTGGAGACACGTCTCGCTGACAGTATAGAAACCGCTCTAAAGTTAGCCGATGGATTGGCGATTGCAGAAATTGCAGAAGATGATGGAGAGCGAATTCTTTTCAGTGAAAAATTTGCCTGTCCCGTATCGGGCTTCACCATACCCGAAATTGAACCACGTCTTTTCTCGTTTAATAGCCCGCACGGCGCCTGCCCGGTTTGCGACGGACTTGGCAGGGAACTAAAATTCGACTCAGGGCTTATTGTGCCGCAAGAACATAAGTCTCTTGGCGGCGGGGTTATTGCGCCGTGGTCAAAAACGCCCAGCAGCCTTTACATGCAAACCCTCAAGGCTCTCTCGGAACATTATGGATTCTCAACGGAAACGCCGTGGGAAGAGCTTTCAGACGGTGCAAAAGACGTTGTGCTTTACGGGACGCAGGGACAGTCCATAAAATTTGTCTATCAAGACGAGGGCCGCCGCTACGAAACAACCAAACCGTTTGAAGGCGTCATTCCAAATCTCGAACGCCGCTACCGGGAAACCGAGAGCAGCTGGATGCGCGAGGAGCTTTCAAAATATATGTCGTCAGCGGACTGCACGGCTTGCGAGGGCCGCCGGCTGAAGCCAGAAGCACTTTGTGTCAAAGTTGCAGCTATGCCCATTTCCGAAACAGCAGAACTGTCCATCAAAGACGCGCGGGATCGCTTCCTTTCCCTTCCTAAAGACCTGACGTCCAAGCAAATGGAAATTGCCGAGAGAATTCTCAAGGAAATTTGTGACCGGTTGGAGTTTCTAAACGCAGTGGGTCTGGATTATCTGACACTTGGGCGTGGGTCGGGATCGTTATCCGGCGGTGAAAGTCAGCGCATTCGCCTGGCGTCACAGATCGGATCCGGATTGACCGGCGTTCTTTATGTTTTGGATGAACCATCCATAGGACTGCATCAGCGAGATAACGCAAGATTGCTGGAAACTCTGCAAAACCTGCGAGACCTTGGCAATACGGTCCTCGTCGTTGAACATGACGAGGATGCTATTCTGACCGCTGACCATGTTATCGATATGGGCCCCCTTGCGGGAATTCATGGCGGCGAAATCATTGCCCAGGGCACGCCCGCTCAAATTAAGAAAAATAAAAAATCGATCACGGGCCAATACCTTATTGGGAAAAAGCAAATCCGCCTGCCAGATGAACGCCGTTCCGGAAAAGACGGCAAAAAACTCGTTCTCACCGGCCTTAAAGGCAATAATCTGAAAAATATTACAGCTGAATTCCCACTAGGGATGTTTATTTGCGTGACGGGTGTTTCCGGGGGAGGCAAATCCACGCTGACGGTTGAAACCCTTTACAAAGCTGCCGCGCGAAAGCTTAACAATTCTTCCGTTCAGCCCATGCCCTATAGTACCGCAAAAGGTTTTGAATATCTGGACAAGATCATTCAGATCGACCAATCACCTATCGGGCGAACCCCGAGATCAAACCCGGCGACCTATACGGGCGCCTTTACGCCCATAAGAGACTGGTTCTCTGGCCTTCCCGAAGCCAAAGCCCGCGGATATAAACCCGGCCGGTTTTCGTTTAATGTTAAGGGCGGGCGTTGCGAAGCCTGCCAGGGCGCCGGTGTCATCAAAATAGAGATGCATTTTCTTCCGGATGTCTACGTGACCTGTGATGTTTGCAAAGGTGCCCGCTATAACCGCGAAACCCTCGACATAAAATTCAAAGGAAAATCCATCTCGGATATTCTTGACATGACCGTGGATGAAGCTGCTGATTTCTTCAAAGCTGTCCCCAAAATTCGTGATAAAATGGTGACATTACAACGAGTTGGTCTGGGTTACTTAAAGGTGGGCCAGCAGGCGACGACTTTGTCTGGCGGCGAAGCGCAGCGTGTAAAATTAGCCAAAGAACTATCCAAACGATCCACTGGGCGCACGCTTTATGTTCTCGATGAGCCAACGACGGGTTTGCACTTTGCTGATGTTGAAAAACTCCTGCAGGTTTTGCAAGAATTAGTCGAAGGCGGAAATACAATGGTTGTCATCGAACATAACCTCGATGTGATCAAAACGGCTGACTGGATTATCGATCTGGGTCCGGAAGGCGGCGATGGCGGCGGCGAAATCGTTGCGGTCGGTCGCCCTGAAGACGTGGCAAAATCCAAGGCCAGCTGGACCGGAAAATATTTAAAGCCTATTTTAGAGCGGGATAAAGCCCGGCAAAAATAAGACGCTTGCCCTAAACTCCAACCTCCAGTAAACGCGGCGGTCATGACAAAACCCGTCCATATTATCGGCGCCGGTCTGGCCGGTTCAGAAGCTGCCTGGCAGGTCGCCCAGATGGGTGTGCCTGTCATTTTACATGAGATGCGGCCCCATAAAATGACGGCGGCACATCAAAGCGGCGGCTTTGCCGAACTCGTTTGTTCGAATTCGTTCCGCTCCGATGACAAGCTCGGCAATGCCGTTGGTCTACTGCATGAGGAAATGAGGCTTTCTGGCAGCCTCATCATGGGCATGGGGGATATGACGAAACTTCCGGCCGGAGGCGCCCTCGCTGTTGATCGTGAAGGGTTTTCGGAGGCGGTCACGACGATTTTAGCCCAGCATCCTCTTATCAAAATTGAATATGGCGAGGTCAAAGGCCTACCGCCAAAATCCTGGGGCAATACAATCATTGCCACTGGCCCCCTCACCGCAGCCGGTTTGGCGAAAGACATATTGAAAACCACTGGCGAAGACAGTCTCGCCTTTTTCGATGCTATTGCGCCTATTGTCTACAAAGACAGTATTGATTTTGAAAAAGCCTGGTTTCAAAGCCGTTATGACAAAAAAGGCCCGGGCGGAGACGGAGCTGATTATATCAACTGCCCCTTGGATAAAGACCAGTACCTTGCTTTCATTGATGCGCTGAATGAAGCCGAAAAAACCGAATTCAAAGACTTTGAAAAAGACACACCTTATTTTGAAAGCTGCCTGCCCATTGAAGTCATGGCCTCGCGCGGGCCTGAAACCTTAAGATATGGTCCCATGAAGCCAGTTGGCCTGACCAACCCTCACAATCCAACGGTAAAGGCCTATGCGATTGTCCAGCTACGTCAGGACAATGCCCTTGGAACGCTCTACAATATGGTCGGATTTCAGACGAAAATGAAATATGGTTCCCAGAGCGAAATTATCAAAACCATTCCCGGACTTGAAAACGCAGTCTTCGCGCGTCTTGGCGGCATTCACAGAAACACATTCATCAACAGTCCCAAGCTTCTCAATAGTCAGTTGCAGCTAAAAGTCAGGCCTGACCTGCGATTTGCGGGGCAGATCATGGGGGTCGAAGGATATGTGGAAAGCGCAGCCCTTGGATTGGTGACAGGACGGATGGCGGCGGTTCAGGGTCTTGGTAAAAAAATGAGTGCGCCTCCAAAAACAACGGCTCTTGGCGCTTTAGTCGAACACGTAACCGGCGGATTCATGTCGGGACCTAAATCCAAATTTCAGCCGATGAATGTAAACTTCGGCCTATTCCCGCCTATAGAAAACATTGTGTACAAAGATGCTGAAGGTAACCGCATAAGGGGAAAGAATAAAACCCGATACCGAAAACGCCTCATGGCCGAGCGGGCCTTAAAGGATATTATGGCTTGGGCTTAACCTCTATCCAGCAGCGGTAGGTATTTCGATTGCCATAGGTGCGCC
>CAYQNQ010000033.1:4982-16687 GCA_964418815.1 uncultured Hellea sp. | reverse complement strand
AAAGCCTGATTCAAAGCGTCTTCAACTTTGGAAATTTCCAGATCGCTGAACCCGCGGTCTTTGAGCGCTCGGTGCCCGATGGCTGGCGACCCTTTGAGCGTTCCCCGTCCCAAAGCAAATTCAGTGATGTCTTCGACTTGGTTTTGGCTGTAACCCAAAACTTTCAAAGCGGACGGAACTGCCTGGTTTATAATTTTAAAATTTCCGCCGCCAGCCAGAGACTTGAATTTCACCAGCGCAAAATCCGGTTCTATCCCCGTGGTGTCGCAGTCCATAACCAGACCGATTGTACCTGTGGGCGCGATGACGCTGACCTGTGCATTGCGATAGCCATGCTCATTTCCGAGTTTCTCCGCTGCCTTCCATGCCGTAACTGCGCGGGTTACCAGTCCTTCAAAAATGCAATACTCATTGCTCAGGCCCATTGGTCTATAGGAGAGGCCTTCATAGGTTTTCCGGTTTTCAGCAGCGCGGCGATGATTTTTAACCACACGCTGCATGCTTTCTTTGTTTTTTAAGTAGGCTTGAAACGGACCAAGCTGCGCCGCCATTTCAGCAGACGTTTTGTAAGAAATCCCAGACATCAGCGCCGTGATAGCGCCGCAAACGGCCCTGCCCTCATCACTGTCATATGGAACGCCCCGAGACATCAGCAGGCCGCCAATATTGGCAAACCCAAGACCCAAGGTCCTGTATTGATAGGACCGGCGGGCAATGGGCTCCGATGGGAACTGTGCCATCAAAACTGAAATTTCCAGAACTATGGTCCAGATCCGGCAAGCATGCTCATAATTATCGACATTGAATGAGCGGTCTTCATTTAAGAACTTGATTAGATTGAGAGATGCCAGATTGCACGCCGTGTCATCCAGAAACATATATTCTGAACACGGATTGGACCCGCGTATTTCGCCGGACTCAGGACAAGTGTGCCAGGCATTAATGGTATCATGGAATTGAACGCCCGGATCTGCACTCGTCCAAGCTGCCAAGGCAATTTTTTCCCAAAGCTCCCGTGCTGAAACACTCTTAGAAATAGCCCCGTCTACCCGCCGGACCAAATCCCATTGCTCGTCTTTGGCAACAGCTTTCATGAATCGGTCTTTAACGCGAACGGAATTATTGGCATTTTGACCGGCCACGGTCGCATAAGCCTCGCTGTTCCAGTCCGTCGTCAACTCTTCGATTTCTATTGTCTCGATGCCCTGCAATGCCAGCGCCAAAGCCCGCTGGATGATACCGCCGGGTACGCCGTCTTTTCGGGCTCTTTGCATGGCTCGCTTTAGTGCCGTATTTTTCGATGGATCAAAGCAGTCCGAAGCGGGGCCGGAGCAGTTCAGCGCCGCTTCCATAACCGCGTCTAATCGCTTTTTTAGAATTTTGGAGCCGGCGACCAGAGCCGCGACCTTGACCTCTTCATCCGTTTTCCAGTCGATAAAGGCCTCAATATCGGGATGATCAATATCCACGATAACCATCTTGGCGGCGCGGCGGGTTGTGCCGCCGGATTTTATGGCCCCGGCTGACGCATCCCCAACTTTAAGAAAGCTCATGAGCCCGGATGACTGGCCGCCGCCGGATAGGCGCTCGTTGACACCGCGCAGATTGGAGAAATTAGACCCGGTTCCGGACCCGTATTTAAAAAGGCGCGCCTCCCGGTGCCATAGATCCATAATGGATCCCTCACCCAGTAATCGGTCATCAACGGATTGAATGAAACAGGCATGGGGCTGGGGCCGCTCAAAAGCGCTTTCGGACTGTTTGACCTCGCCGTTTTCATGGTCGACGTAATAATGGCCCTGCGCCGAACCGGTTAAGCCGTAAGCCCAATTCAGTCCTGTATTAAACCACTGCGGTGAATTAGGCGCAGCCATTTGGGAGGCCAGCATATAGCGAAGTTCGTCATTAAAGGCCGACGCATCTGCTTCCGTATCGAAATAACCGCCTTTCCAGCCCCAATATGTCCAACAGCCCGCCAGCCTGTCAAATACTTCGCGAGCATCTCGCTCGCCCCTTCGGGACTTTCCCACCGGCACGCGGCGACAGAGCCAATCCGGCACACCTTTTTCAGATACAGTTTTCGTTTTTTCGGGTATTTCGGCTCGCCTAAAATATTTCCGCGCGAGGATATCGCTGGCGACTTGCGAGAAATGCTCGGGAACCGCGAAAGACTCGGTAGCAGACATAACCGATCCGTCAGCCCGGCGGAGCTCGCTTTTTACTGTTTTAAAAGCGATTTCTGCATAGGGCCCAGCATCGGCATTCGTAAATTTTCGAGTTATTTTCATTCAGCTCACCTAGGGTCTGACAAGATAGGCGCGGAAGGTCTATTCTTCAAGGAACAAACTCTCCTGAATTCAGCCCTTATTACCAAATTACAAATTTCACGGTAAAATCTCGTTAACCAATCCTTAACTGGATTTTATGGCGAATCGAATATTATCAGACCTATGTTAAATTACATCGTCATACCCGGTGCAGTTATGGGCGTTTTACTGATTATCGCAATCATAGCTGCCGATATCAGATCAGCCGGCTAATTTCGGGATTGCTGAACCCAGATTAATTCTTCGGTTTCGAACCCCATTCTATTGATTCTATTCAGGAATTTCTGTTTTACACTTTCATTGATTGTTGGCGTTCGAGAAAGCAGCCACAGGTATTTTTTATTGTGGTTTGTGACAAAGCTGTACTGATAGTTCTGATCCAGTTCGAACACCACATAGGGCCCATATATGGGACCAAAAAATGAAACCTTTAAGTGTCCTTTATTTTTATTGTCAACGAAGTAGGCTTTTCCAACCGCTTCTTTCCACTTATTTTTCTTGGAATTATAGCCTTTGTTTAAAACTTTTATGCCTCCGTCTTCGCGCATCGAGTAGTTCGCTGTGACGTCAGAAAGTCCTTTTTCAAACCTGTTTTCAATCCGGGCTATTTCATACCACTGTCCTAAATATCGGTCTGATTCAAACCCAGATACCGGAATTACATCTGCATCCAGAGTTGTGGAACAGGCTGATATAAAAACCGCGCAAAAGACTAAAATAATTGTATAAACAGTTTTCAATGCAAAAACTCGCTTGTGACCTAAAGAAAAGAAACCTAACACGTCGAATATGACTGATACGAGTGCTCTATTCAAACCCTTCAACTGTAAAAACCTGTCACTTCCAAATCGGATCGTGATGGCGCCTATGACAAGGGAACACTCCCCTGGCGGGGTGCCGGGGCCGGATGTGGCCGATTATTATGCGCGGCGCGCCGCAGCAGATGTCGGCTTGATTATTACGGAAGGCACAACTGTCGACAGAGACGGGGCCTCAAGCGATGAGAATGTCCCTAATTTTCATACCCCGCAGGCTCTCGCAGGCTGGGGAAAGGTAGCCGACAAGGTTCATGAAAACGGCGGAAAAATCGCGCCGCAACTTTGGCACATGGGCATGCTGCGCAAACCCGGAACCGGACCAAATCCCGAAGCTCAAAGCGACAGTCCGTCGGGCATAACCCACAAAGGCAAACAGGTTCTGCCCCAGCCAACAGAGTCAGATGTGTCGGACATGGTCTCAGCCTATGCAAATGCGGCAGGCGAAGCCGTTCGTTTGGGGTTTGACTGTATAGAAATCCACGGCGCTCATGGCTATCTGGTCGATCAGTTTTTTTGGGACGGCATGAATGTCAGATCTGATAAATATGGCGGTACTCTTGAAAAGAGAGCCCGTTTCGGGGCGGAAATCATTTCGGAAACTCGCAAAGCCATAGGGCCTGATACGCCAATCATCTTGCGTTGGTCCCAGTGGAAACAGCAGGACTATAAAATCCGTCTGGCCCAGACCCCGGATGAACTTGAGCGTTTCCTGAGCATATTCGTCGATGCCGGCGTTGATATTCTGCATTGCTCAACCCGTCGGTTTTGGGAGCCAGAATTTGACGGGTCGGACCTCAACCTGGCCGGATGGGCAAAAAAACTCACGGGCCTGCCAACAATTGCCGTTGGTTCCGTTGGGCTTTCCGTTGATTTTATCTCGACCTTGGTCAAACAGGAAAATTCAGCCACACAATCCCTTGATGAACTTCTGACCCGGCTTGACGCGGGAGAATTCGACCTGGTGGCTGTTGGACGCGCCCTGCTCCAGGACCCTCTTTGGGCACAAAAAGTTAAAGCCGGCCGGATGGATGAGCTCCAGGACTATGATCCTGCTGCCAGATCCGTTTATTATTAAGCACCATCGTCAAATAAATTGTGCTTTGATAGAGACATTCGATTTTTAGAGATCGGCCGAAATTTCGTAATTATTCCGAAGCAGGATGTCGCTCAGAGCCGCGATATGATCCGGCCCGGTTTCGCAGCATCCGCCAATTATTTGCAGACCAGCCTTAACGCAGCGAAGTCCCCATTTCGCGTAAATTTCGGGCCCTAAGTCTTTTCGAGCGGATAAAGCGTCAACAGTCCCGCCAGCATCAAATCCCTTAATTGTCGTAAAACCGTTGGCATAGGCGCCTGCCGGAACAGGCAGGCCTGTCAGAATTGGTAAAGCGGCCTCTATGGTCTCCGGCATAGAACAATTGACCATGACGGCATCAGCGCCAGCTTCTATGACCTGTTTTATCGCTTCTTCCAGTTTCTCGCCAGACCGTAAAAGGCCTATCGCATCGTCATCCAGGGTAAAGGCGGTCCAACAGCTCAAACCTGTTTCTTTTGCAGCTAAAGTCGCCGCAACGCCTTCTCTGATATTGGCAGCAGTTTCTACCATAAAATGTTCAACACCATGTTTTTGCAGGGCAACGAGTTCACGAAAACTCTCCAAACAGGTTTCTGCACAAGGTGATAATTCCGGTTTGTAACTTGCAATGAGCGGCGGCAAACATCCGGCAATGCGGACGTCTGAATGTCCACTTTCTTTCTTTGCAGCATGCGCGATCCTTATCGCGGCATCATGTATGGGTTTTAACAAGTCAACGCTGGCATCTCGGCCAAGACGCTGGCGGGTCGCGGTATAATTATTCAGCGTAATCAGCCGTGCACCTGCCTCGATAAATTCTTCGTGGACTGATTGTACGAGGCCCGGGTCATCCAGCATGACCTGGGTTGACCACAGCGGAGACGGGTCAGATTCGGTTCGCTTGAATATTTCCTGGCCGACACCCCCGTCAAGAAGCACGACTTTTTTTGAATCAGTCATTTTTTTAAAATGCTTTCAATACGGCGCTGTGCAATCGGGTGATAACCTGAACGCGCTTTATCATAGACAGTTTCAGCCCAGTCCTGACGGCCATTTGCTTTCAAGGCCCCATAAAGCCGGTAAATAAATTTACCGCGGCCTACAGTCATGAGGAATTCCCTAATTTCTCCGACAGCCGGCTGATACCGATTTTTGATCGCCTGCATATACCAGGCAAAGGCGGTTTCGGCGTTAGAAGTCCCGGTAAATCCAAATGCAGCATCAAGTTCAGACATTTGTTCTGAGCTTAGTTTGTCGGGCATTGAGTTGATAAAATGCAGCCATTCATGTGTAGACCAACCTGATGTATCGATTTCAGCCGCCGCGACCTTGCCGTCATACCAATCTTTCTGAACGGACGAGACTTTGGCAAAGGCGTCTGATGTTGGTGTGCGGGCTGTATCCGGCAGGCCGGGGCCGTACACCCACGCATTGATTTCAGCATCACTAACAGCATTCGGGAAATCCTTGCGCAAATTTTCATTCAGATAAGTCAGGAAATCCTCTGTGGTAACGCTCTTAAACGCATAGGTCTCAAAATATTTTTTGAGAAAAGGGTCAAAATGTTCGCGGCTAAACCTGTCTTCCAGGAAGAATAGAAAATTGGCACCTTTAATATAGGATACCAGCGTGAAAGCATCATCCGGATGTTTGATATATTCCGGCATTTTAAGATGGGTCAGTTCCGCTCTCGGCGCTCCGGCAATATCCCGTTTCAATCCTTCCATGTCGAGGGCCTGCTCCATGATGGCGCGGCGAGGTCCATAAAGCGCTTCCATGACCCGGTTTTCAACATAAGACGTAAAACCCTCATTGAGCCAGGCATCCCGCCAGGTCGCATTGGTAACCAGATTGCCTGACCAGCTATGGGCCAATTCATGGGCCACAACATTAGTCAGGCTTTTGTCACCGGCGACAAGCGTCGGCGTCAAGAAAGAAAGTCTTGGGTTTTCCATGCCTCCAAAAGGAAAACTTGGCGGCAGGACGATCAGATCATACCGTCCCCAAAGATAAGGTCCGTAAAGCGCCGCATTGGCAACTTCCATCTGAGGTGTTTCGGAAAATTCCTCAGCCGCCTTTTCGAGAATATACTCTTCGGCATAGACACCGATGTGGTCATTAATGGCCTTAAAATCGATGTCCCCAACCGCAAAAGCCAAAAGGTAAGCCGGAATCGGTTGCGGCATTTCAAATTCGTATTCGCCGTCCCTCGGTGTGTAAGGGTCCTGATCGGCGCTCATAAGCGCGATCAGCTCGGGCGGGGTACGGAGCTTGGCCCCATAGGTAATGCGAACGGCCGGCGTGTCCTGAACAGGTGCCATTGTTCTGGCGTGGATGGGCTGCCCTTGCGAAAACATATAAGGATGTTCCTTCCCTGCCGTTTGGTCTGGCGATAGCCATTGCAGGCCTTCAGCGTCTGGGCTGGTTTCGTAGTCTATTCGAACCCTTTCGGCGCTGTTCCCAATCGGAATTGTCAGTGCCTGTCCTAAAAGCTCATCCTCGGCGGACATTCCATATTGTGTAGGGGTCCAAGCTCCGCTTTGGAATATTTCCACACCCTCGATTTTGAGCTTTCTTGTGTCGAGAATTAAGACATCTGCATCCGGATCAGTTTTTTGAAATTCTATAATCGCCGTTCCGTCCAAAACTTTTCGGTCGAAATTGACGTCCAAATCCAGCTCCAGACGAGTCATACGGACATCGTTATAATTTGCATAAGTGAACTTGTCCGCCTTGTCGGGACTATGGTTCATTTCGGAAACCATGGTGTCGCCGGAGGGCGCCGAAATTTCCGGCGCGCCGACATCGCCGCAAGCGGCCAGACCAATAACAACCAGACTGGCCGTCACCATTTTCAAATTTAACATGTTCATCCCCTAATTATCATACGGATTGTGATCCGCTCTTACGAACAAACGTATAGGCGTACCCGGTAATTCGAAATCCTCCCGAATTCCATTGATAAGGTATCTTTTATAACTGTCCGGAAGGCGGTTTGCCCGAGAACATTTCAAGACGAACGTTGGTGGACGCGTCTTAGTCTGCGAGATATATTTAGGTCTGATCCGGCGGCCATTAACGGCGGGCGGTGGATGTCTCTGAATTTTTTCTTTTAGCCAGTCATTGAGGTCCGCCGTTTTCACTTTGGCGCTCCAGTCAATGTGAACCCGTTCAATAGCCGGCAAAAGCCTATCCACGCTTTTTCCGGTAAGCCCGGAAAACATGACAACGGGAATTCCGCGTAGCTGAGGCAGCAAACGGGCCGCCATTTCTCTAAGAGCTTTTGCCATATCGGATTTATTCTCAACCAAATCCCATTTAGTCACGCCAATGACCATGGCTCTGCCTTCGCGTTCACATAGAGACGCGATTTGCATATCCTGTTTGTCAAAGGGTTTTGTGGCGTCCATCAAAAGAATGACGACTTGGGCAAATTTTATGGCCCTCAAACTTTCGCCGACAGAAAGCTTTTCAAGTGTTTCCTGAACCTTGGCTTTTTTGCGCATGCCGGCCGTGTCGTGAAACTGAACCCGGCGTCCGGCCCACATGTGATCTATGGTTATGGCGTCGCGGGTCACGCCCGCTTCCGGCCCGGTTAAAAGTCGGTCTTCCCCAATCAAAGTATTGATCAAGGTGGATTTTCCAGCATTGGGCCGCCCGACAATGGCAATCCTGACCGGCGCGTCTGATCGGTCGATTTCGTCTACTTCGGGCGATAAATCGACATCTCTCAGAGCCATTTCCATGGCATCATCCAGATCCACCATGCCGATATTATGCTCGGCAGCCACCTCAATGGGATCTCCCATGCCAAGACTATAGCCTTCGGTTATGCCGCTATCTGCGGCGCGGGATTCGCATTTGTTCGCCACTAATACGGTTGGTTTTCCAGATTTTCGCACAAATTCGGCAAAAATGCGGTCTAGAGGTGTAACCCCGATACGGGCATCATAGACAAACAAACAGATATCGACATCCAATACGGTCTGCTCAGTTTGAGCGCGCATACGGGCTTCGAGTTTTTCGCCTTTGGCATTTTCAAACCCGGCCGTATCCATAAGAACAAGTTCGCGGCCTCTAAGCCGGCTCTTCGTCTCGCGGCGGTCCCGAGTTACGCCGGGCGTATCGTTGACAATAGCAAGTTTTTTTCCGGCCATCCGGTTGAAAAGCGTGGATTTGCCTACATTTGGGCGGCCGATTATGGCGACTTTCGCAGGACGAGGAGCAACGCTTTCCGCCTCTTCCGGCGGCAGATCTGTTATCTCCGGGTTTTCCATAGCATTAGCGCAGGGCGATCAACTTCGCCTTGTCATTGAGAACATAGACCGTTTGATTGGCAATGATCGGCGCCACATAAACCGGATCACCTATTTTATACTCTCGGTGGATTTCGCCTGAATATGGGCTAAGCTCAACAACCTGGCCGCGCGACGAGACTGTCATTAAAAGCTCTCCGATGAGCAGAGGTCCGGCCCAGGCGATACGTTCTTTGCGTTTTTTCTCATTCTTAAAAGCTCGCAATTGTTGTGTCCAGACAACGGCGCCCGAGGTCTTGGAAAGACAAGCGACTTCGCCGCCCGTGGTGACTGTATAAACGAAATCTCCGGCAACCCAGGGATATCCCAGGGATCCGGCAGGTTGAGACCAGACACGTTGTCCGGTGCGCAGATCAAAAGCACTGATAACGCCGGATTGAGCGGTCGCAATAACGTAACCGTCCGCGATAACAGGACCGGATGCAATGTCATTCAAACTGGACAGCGGTGTTAATTGCCCTGTTGCAGACAGCGCATCTTGCCAAAGAACAACACCGTTTTGCACGCGCAGGGCAACCAGTTCACCGGAAGCGAATGGCGCGATCACAACATCTTCGACCACGGCCGGGCTTGGCGCCGTTAACATACGGGCACTTTCGACAATGCCTTGATATGTCCATAATACGTCGCCGGTTGCGGAATTCACAGCAAAGAGTTCGTTGTCATCCGTTACAGCAAATAATCGGCCATTCGAAACCGTTGGCGCCGAATGCAAGGGCGTCGCCAGCTTTTTACGCCATGCACTGACCCCTGTCTGAGCATCCAGAGCTTCGATAACGCCCAGGCCTGAAGTCACAAAAATTTTGCCATCTGCCGCAGCGATACCTCCTCCAACAGATTCGCGGTCGGTCCCGCCCGTATCCCCGAAGTTAAAGGGATTGGTCACACGCTCAAATATATTTGCGCGGCCTTCGCGAGTCCGTCCTTTGCTTTCCACGCGGACAACATGCCGCCATATAGGCTCCCCGGAATTAGCGTCATAAGCGGCAACACGGTTTTCCCCGTCCATAACGAATATTTTCCCGCCGGAAACGACAGGCGAAGAAACGACTCTCCCTTTTCTGGAAGACCCATCGCCGATATCTCTTGTCCAAAGCCGTGTCAGCTCATTATCTGTTGTAGGGCGTTGCATGGCATGAACCGAGTTTCCGCCCGGTTGGGGCCAATCAGCATTCACATATGTCGCCGGGAGGATGACGTCTTGCGCCGTAAGCTCGCCCGAAGGCGTTAATGACTCTTCAGCGGTAAGAAGCGAAATACGCTGATCATCACCCGCCACATCGCCTTGTTTTTTTAGCTTATCAGCTTCCGTTTCATCGAAAGGATTCACGGCATCAACAGCACCGCCAATGAGTGCGCATCCGGACAAAAGAACCATCCCGGCAATTGGCATCATGAGGTTTTTAATAAATTTATTCATTTTCTTCGATCTCCGTTGGCGCAGCTTCTTCAGCGCCAGTCTCTTCAGATGGCATTTCGGCTGGCTGCGCTTCGGCGGGACTTTCTTCTTTTGTATTGTTTAGGAGGAGCAGGTTTTGCTGCGCGCGTCTCACGATGGTTTCAGGTGCTCCAGGATTGGTTTCAATATAGGACAAATGCGTTCTGGCTGTCTCAAGATCACCCGTTTTATTGGCGGCATAGGCCATAAGTTCTCTGGCCAAAAACTCATAAGGCTCGCCTTTGTTGATTAGAGGCGTCAGGCGGGCTTTGACATCTTCGTAATTTCCTTGACTCGCAACCACATAACTCGCTTTGAGCTGTGCAAGCTGCACATGCCGTTTCTTGTTGTCAGTCGCTGCAGCTTTATCAAACATGGCAATAGCGGCGTCCTTATTGCCCTTAGCCAATTCCAATTCGGCTGCACGTTTGAGAGAAACCCAACCATATCCGTCAGGACCGGTGTCTGACAAAGCCGCAAATTCCGTCACCGCCTTTGTATCATCAGTGCCTATTTTATCAACAATTTCAATAAATTCGTAGGACGTGGATTCAGAAACTTCTGCCGCCCGGTATTCCTTCCATTGAAAATAGCCGGTACCTGCGACTATCAAAACAATCACAGCACCTAAAAAGGGCCCATATTTTTTAAGCCAGCGATTGTAATCGTCTTTTCGAAGTTCTTCCTGAACTTCACTGATGAAATCGACCACGTTTATTCCTTAAAATTAGATGCCTGTGACTCGGCAATGTTGCGGCGCAAACTATCCGTCATTGCTTTTAATCGCAACAGCAAACGGCATGACGAATCCGTAAGAATTCAATGTGTGTACTAGTTGAATTTATAGGTATTTTCATCCCCGGGAAACGACCGATTTTTGACTTCGGCCGCATAGCTTTCGACAGACTCTTGAACGATGGATCGCATATCTGAATATTTTTTCACAAATTTGGGGACGCGCGTGAACATACCGAGCATGTCCGGCGTCACCAATATTTGGCCATCGCATCCTGCGGAGGCACCAATTCCTATGGTTGGTATTGAAATTGACTTGGTAACTTTGTCTGCAATTTCCGCGGACACGCCTTCGACAACAACTGCAAAAGACCCGGCTTCCGCAGCGGCCTTGGCGTTGTCCAATATCTCCTTTGCGACTATTGGATTTCGGCCGCGGGCCCGGAAACCGCCTAAAACATTCATGGATTGGGGCCGCAAACCTACGTGGCTCATCACCGGAATGCCGCGTTCCACCAGATAGGCAATCGTTTCCGCCGCGTAAGTACCGCTTTCAATTTTGACAGCCTGGCAACCTGTTTCCCGCATGACACGGGCAGCACTTTTAAAGGCCCGCTCCGGACTGTCTTCATAAAATCCAAAGGGAAGGTCGACCACCACCAACGCCTTTTGCGATCCGCGCATCACAGCTTGTCCGTGCATGATCATCATTTCAAGCGTGACACCCACAGTAGTTGTCAAGCCATGCACAACCATGCCAACGCTATCTCCTACAAGTATCAGATCACAATAATCATCCAGAATGGCCGCGGTCGGCGCATCATAAGCTGTCAGACAAACGACCGGGTCCCCGCCTTTGCGGGCCGTAATTTCAGGCGCGGTAACGCGGCGGACTTGTGATTGGGCTGACATGTATATTCTTCCTAACCGTTTCACCTATCTATATAGGCGCTGAAACTCAAAAACTTAAGAGGAAATCAAAGATCCGCTAAACGG
>CAYQNQ010000033.1:0-4882 GCA_964418815.1 uncultured Hellea sp. | reverse complement strand
ACCATAGATTTTAAATCTGAAATCAGGGATCGCATACCCTCACCGCCATCGCGCCTGAGTTTCCGGCCCGTCAAATCCATAGCCTGAATGCCGTTTGTACCTTCGTAAATGGGCGCAATCCTGGAATCACGGTAATGTTGGGCCGCGCCGGTTTCTTCAATATATCCCATGCCACCAAACACCTGAACCCCGACAGAGGTCACCTCCACACCGGTATCCGAACCATAAGCCTTGGCAATGGGTGTTAACAGAGCTTCTCGCGTATGCGCTTTTTTACGAATGCCTTCATCTTCTGACGAGACAGCCAAGTCATAGGCGGCTGCCGTCGCCATACATATGGCGCGGGCTCCCATGAGGCGTGTTTTAGAATCCAATAACATCCGCCGGACATCTGGGTGCCCGATTATGGGATCGCCCGGGGCTCCATTCACAACACGCCCTTGAACTCTATCCTGCGAAAACGCCAAGGCACCTTGATAAGCTCTTTCTCCAATAGCAACGCCTTGGACGCCGACGAAAAGGCGAGCTTCGTTCATCATTGTGAACATACAGGCCAGTCCGCGGTTGGCCTCGCCGACGAGCCAACCTTTGGCGCCGCTGAATTCCATCACACAAGTCGGGCTTCCGTGAATCCCGATCTTATGCTCAAGACTTATGGCCTTAAAACTGTTTCGCTCGCCCAGTGAGCCATCATCATTGACCAAATATTTCGGACATAAGAACAATGAAATCCCCTTAGAGCCTTCAGGAGCGTCCGGGAGGCGGGCCAAAACAAGGTGTATAATATTTTCCGCGCAGTCATGATCGCCCCAAGTAATAAATATCTTTTGGCCTGAGATTGAATAGCTGCCGTCCGGATTGGGCTCGGCCTTGGTTCGAACAGGCCCTAAATCAGAACCCGCCTGCGGCTCCGTTAAATCCATGGCTCCTGACCAGGTCCCGTCCACCATTTTAGGCAAATAGACGGATTTCAAATCGTCGGGCGCATGGGCGGCAATCGCCTTTACGGCACTGGAAGTCAGCATGGGGCATAGGCCGAAGGCCATGTTAGCCGCATAAATCATTTCATTCACAGCGACGCTAACGACAGCCGGTAATCCAGCTCCCCCAATGGCCTCCGGAGCGCCAAGACTAAGCCATCCCGCATCTACAAAATCACTGTAGGCCTCTTTAAAACCGGGCGAAGCAATGACATCATCACCATCCATACGGGCCGGACTTAAATCTCCATTCCGATTGATGGGCGCTAATATATCTTCTGAAAATGAAGCAGCCCCAGTTATGATGTCGCTGACCAGTTCATCGTTCACATTACTAAAAGCGGGCAAACTCAAAATATCATCGAGATCAGCTGCGTATTTTAGCAGATATTTTTTTGCGTTAACCGGTGCGGAATAATTCATGGAGTCTCCAAATATCCAATTTAAATATTTAAGGGATTTAAAAGCAAAAATAAATCTCGCTACGGGTCATATCCGCACATACAAAAAACGCGCCCAACAGGCGCGTTAAATATTCCCTAATTAATAAAGGCTAGGCCGTTATGCTTTGTTGAACATTCCCAAAATAGCTGTCAACAAACCGCCGCCAACACCGCCGGATACAAGTCCGCTCACAGCGCCTTTTACATTAAATCCAGATTCTGCCGGAGCTTGGAACATACCGCCGAGACCCGGAATCATAGGTGCCAATGCGGCCAGGCCGGTACCACCAATAATACCTGTCAGACTGCGGCCCATAGTCCCCATGCTTGACTTCATCATGCCTCCGGCCACGTTGCCCCCGAGTGCGCCGGCAGCCAGACCAAATAATGTTGGAATTAATTCCATATAAGTTTCTCCCCAAAACTAGCGTTTATAGCTTAAAAAATGCCCTCCATGAGCATTTATGACGCAAGCTTGCCCCTATTCAAATACTTAATCAAGTATTAAAAAGGATTTTTTACGATTTAAGAGAGACCGACATGCAAGTCCCTAAGCCACTGATTACTTTAATATTTTCGACCGCTTTGACCTTGGCAGCCTGTGGTGAAAAGCCCGAATCGGTTGCTGTTTCAAGCGAAAATCCGGAAAGTTCGGCGTCCGTCTCTGAAGCTACACCTAAAGAACCCGTAGCCAAACCAAAGGTTAACCGTGGGGCCTCCCTCTACAAGAGATGCCGGACTTGCCATACGCTCAATGAAGGCGGCGCCCAGAAAATAGGTCCCAATCTTTATGGGATTTTTGGGGCAAAGGCCGGGCAAAAAGAAGGATTTCGCTACTCTTCGGTTATGAAAGACTCGGGACTTGTTTGGACGGATGAAAACCTGACCGCTTATATAAAGAATCCTCGCAAATTTATGCCCGGAAACTCTATGGCCTTTGCTGGCATTCGAAAGGACGAAGATATTGCGCTTATTCTGGAATATATGCGTGAAAAAGCATCGGAATAGGCCTGCTTTTGACAAATCCGGCCGCACACGCCAAATAGCGTGGTAATCGGAGTGAAAATTGTCAAAATCTGATAGAAAAGTTCAGAAAATTTCTTTCCTTGCCAGTGAACGCAAGGAAGCCAAAGAAGCCCTGAAGACACTTGTTTCCAAATATGGGAATTGTGACGCCGCCGATGCTGATATTATGGTTGCGCTCGGCGGTGACGGTTTCATGCTCCAAACATTGCGCCGCTACCGGACTCTTTTGACCCGTGGACTACCCGTATACGGAATGAATAAAGGAACCATCGGCTTTTTGATGAATGAATATCAGAAAGACAATCTAATAGAACGTATCGTTAAGGCGAAGGATGCAACTGTTTCGCCGCTCAAGATGATCGCATCCGGAGCCGGCGGGCAGTACGAGGAATTGGCGTTTAATGAAGTATCTCTTTTTCGTCAGACCCGTCAGGCCGCCCATATTCAAATTTCTGTCGATGGCCGTGTCCGGCTAGACCATTTGATTGCGGATGGCATTTTGCTGGCGACGCCGGCGGGGTCAACGGCTTATAACCTTTCGGCGCATGGCCCTGTCTTACCCTTAGGTTCTGGAATACTGGCTTTGACGCCGATTAGTGCCTTTCGCCCAAGACGTTGGCGCGGCGCTCTGTTAAATTCACATGCAAAAGTTTCTTTTGAAAATCTCGACGCCAATAAGCGCCCTCTTAGCGCCACCGCAGATAACCGAGAAATCCGAAATGTGACCCATGTCAGTGTTGAGCTTGACGCGTCAACATCCATAACTTTGCTGTTTAATGAAGATCAGGCGCTGGACGAAAAAATCCTGCGCGAGCAATTCGCGACTTAGGCCGTCCTGGTCGACGCGTCCAGTTTTTCCATCAACCATTGTTTGTCAGGTTCTGGAATATCAAATGGCAGGGTTAAAGTCCGCTCAAGCATCAATGTTTGAAAATAATTGGCATCATATTCAATCCCGGAAATCTCCAAATCCCGGTAAATGGCGCATCCTGCCCGCACTATCCGGAAACTTAAATCATCCAGACCGGCTTGCTGGCAAAGAGCTGACAGACCGAACGGACCTGTATCAAACATCATAAGGCCAGCTTTATTGGAACTAATCCGTGCGAGAACCGCCAGGCTGTGTTTTACAACCGACATTCGCCCAAGGCCAATGGCTCTGATAAGAAAAGACGGCGTTAATCGGCCCATTTGGGACATATGCAGACTAAACTCGCGAAGTTCTTTATCCGACTGCTCCTCGTGAACAAGTTCCAGACTGGCGCGCTCACGCGCACGGCTAGCAATTTCCGCCGCTTGATACGGGTTCACGTCATGGCGTTTATGCAAGACAACTGCCGCCTCTTCTGACACCATGGTGATAAGTTTTTCCATGACGGAATTGGGCAAATCAGCCCTTGAAATCATAGCTTCTTTAATGAGATCATCGTCGTAATAGAAATCCAGAATATCCTCGGCCGTTTCAGCATCAATAAGAGCGCCGTCATTGGCTGCAACCGTCGCCACAGCTTTACTGTCACCATAGCGAACAATGGCCTTTACAAGATTTCCTGAAACTTTGGGACGGCGCGCGACGGCGATAATTTTTGCCGCGGCATCGGATTTTAGAACTTCGATTAGATCTTCATCTGTGAGAACGGGAGAATTTTGCAGAACGGGTATGGCTATATTATCCACATCCGTGACTAGCTTAAGAGCCACATCTCTTGGAAGGTCAGGCGAATTTCTCAGAGTGATCGCCAGAGCGCGACGCACCATATCCACGGCGTCTTTTGCCATGAACTGAAGTAGATCCGTCGCAAGTTTCGTTTCGTACTCCGATAAAGTCGATTTACGGACGATATGACAAATGCGCTGAGCCGCATTCGCACGCTTTTCCGGATCCGGATGTCGGACCAAAATACGAATATCTTCTTCGCTGAGATGTTTGAGAGCTAACTGTCCCATGCCATACCTCCAAGGCGAAAGGATATACAGATAGGGTAAACGGTCACTTAAAATATGTGTTTACGTTTTATTAATTTCCAATTCACTTTGACTGCGTTACAAAAAGCGTACTTGGGGGAAATGAATGGAACAACAGAACTTCAAATCGGTCCATGATCGTACTGAATTGTTGACAAGTTTTGACGACAAACGCGATGTTGGACGTTGGCGTGTAAACTTAAAATATATAGTATCTATTCCTGAAGAAGGCGTAGAAGAAGACGACGGTCTAACCATCCCGGATTTTCGGAAATTTCGGAATAGTAATAAGACCTCATAAAATTCCCTAAATTACGTTTACAAGAAAATGCAAATACCTTTCGCGCATGGTATTTCCCACGGATTTTAGATAAATCCGCATTCTATCCCTGAATTATCTGAAAAGCTTTCAGAAATGGTACCGCCTCTTGGTCTCGAACCAAGGACCTCTGGTTCCACAAACCAGCG
>CAYQNQ010000032.1:0-16838 GCA_964418815.1 uncultured Hellea sp. | reverse complement strand
AAATAAACCGCTTCGGATCCGGACTGCTCAAGAACATATTTGAGCTCCGTTACCTGATAAGATGGATTGACTGTGACAAGAACAATCCCGGCCATTGCAGTGGCATACTCGAATATGACCCATTCCGGAATATTATTGGCGTAAATGGCGACTTTCGCACCTTGAGGGTGGCGGGAAGCCAGCGCATTGGCCATCTTCTTGGAATCATTTAGGAGCTGCTTATAGGTCCATTCGCGCCCAACGGATCCATCATAATCCAATTCTCGCAAGGCTTTGACATCGCCCCATTTTCGGGCGCATTCCTCCAGCATTTCAGGAATGGTGATAGGGCTCCACTCACCTTCCGATTGGGACGGAAAAAAACTTTCTTTCAGATCAACTTTATACATTAGGCCCTCACAAGTCTGCCGGGCCGCGCCTTGGTGACCTGATCGTTGTCTATAACCTGTTCGCCCGAAACAAACGTTGCTTTGTAGCCGCTTACGGGCTGTAATAATCGCTGTCCACCAGCGGGTAAATCTTTGACAAGTTCCGGAATGCCTAAATCCAGATTTTCATAATCTATGACGTTGATGTCCGCCTTAAGCCCAACTTTAATTTGCCCGCGATCTTCCAGCCCAAGATAGTCCGCACTTTTCGCTGTCAGCATATGAATAGCTTTGGACAGATCCATTCCGGGACGACCGGCTTTAATGCGGTCTCTTGTCCAGTAGGATAAAAGATAAGTCGGAAAACTGGCATCACAGATAAAGCCCACATGCGCGCCGCCATCGGACAGGCCGGGCAGGGCTTTAGGATGGTTCATCATCTCGAAGACGGCGTCATAATTCCAATCTGTGTAATTATAGATCGGGTAGTAGATCATAGCGCGGCCTTGATCTTCCAAAAGCAAATCATAGGCTTTTTCGAAGGCCGTCATTCCGTCACGGCGGGCTAGGCCCGCGATAGAATTTTCGCGAGACTGCTCATAGGCCGGCTTACCGTCCTGTCCTAAAACAAAATTCTTCTCCGCAAAGGCTTCGTACTGCGCAATCAGGACATCGGTCATTGGCGGCACCGTCGAACCTTCTCCGGATAATTGCACGGGCGTTTCAGACAGCATTTTGTCTTTGTATGCAGGATTTTTCATGATGGCGACTCTCTCATTAAGAGGCAGGTCTTTGATGGCCAGATAACTTGGGAACGCCATGAGCGGATGGAAAGTTAAATCCAATCCTTGAAAAACCCCTATTCCTCTGGGCGCAACCTGAAAAGATACATCAAATCCATCAGCGTTGATTTTTTCAGACCTTTCTATGGTTTTGACCCAGTCCTGCGGTGCAAAATCTCTTTGCATTAGTGAAATAGAAGAGGGCCGGTTTCCCGCTTTAAAAAAGGCTTCCATCAAGTCAAATTCTTTGTCGAATGTTTGGCCCGGTCGCATCATGTCAAAATCATTGACAACCTGCAGCACGCCCTTGTTCATTTCATTGAGGACCGACGCCAAGCCTTCCAGTTCTTTTTGTTCGGCTTCAGAAGACGGAGTCCAGTCTCCATCCGCTGTCTTGTGGGCGTCCGAGCGGCCGATGGAAAAGCCGATAGCACCCGCTTCCATGGCCTCTCGAACCAGTTCTTTCATTGCCGCGATGTCTTCTGCCGTTGCGGTCTCATTGTACATAGCTCTTTCACCCATGGCATAAACACGGATGGGGTCATGAGTTACCATGGCGGCAAAATCGATTGTGTGCGGAATATCGTCAATGGCCTGCAGATATTCCCCAAAACTCTCCCAGTTCCAGGAAATGCCTTCATGCAAGACTGTCCCGGGCAAATCTTCAACGCCCTCCATCAATCGAACCAGCCGATCTTGGTCGCCCTTTCGGCATGGGGCAAAACCTACACCACAATTCCCCATAACAACGGTCGTAACGCCGTGATTGACGGAGGGCTTCATCTCTTGATCCCAGCTTATTTGTCCGTCGTAATGGGTGTGCAAATCAATAAATCCAGGCGTCACAATACAGCCCGCGGCATCGATCTCGTGATTTCCAGAACCAAGGTCTGGTCCGATCTGCGAAATCTTGCCGTCTTTAAGAGCTATATCAGCCGAAAAAGGGGGCAGGCCTGTTCCGTCCACAATTAAACCGTTTTTTATGACCGTATCATACATGAGCTTTTCCTCGATCGTTCGCGCGAAATATAGCAACTAGAATTAATCCGGCAACTATATGCCACGTTCCCCACAATCCAATTACAGCGGCGGCGCCGCCAAATCCCTCCAAAGCGCTCAGGATTATCACGATTGCGAGCCCGGAATTCTGGATACCGACCTCCATTATCAACGCCCGCCTGTCTTTTGGCCGCGCTTTCGATATCAGCCCTGCTGTGAGCCCAAGACCAAAGGCGACAAAATTGTGCAAAATCGTGATGCCGATAAGGCCGAAAAACAAAGGCCAGCCCAAAGACATAAATCCTCCCCAATTCGCATGTAGAGCTACGACTATGATGACCAATAAAAGGCCGAAGGCGAGGGCTGCCATCGGTTTGTGGATCTTACTCATGGCTTTAGGGAATTTGTATTGAGCCAACATGCCAATCGTCAGTGGAACCGCTAAGAGAAAAAACGTTGTTTTTAAAAAATCCAAAGGATTGAATCCAACTTCCTGTAAAAGATTTGCGGTAGGTCCGTAGATTGAGACCCAGAACAATATGGTGAGCGGCGCCATAAATGCCGCGAACAGACTGGAAGTTGCCGTCAGCGAAACGGACAGAGCCGTGTTGCCTTTCCCCAGCATTGTTAGAAGATTTGACACTGTCCCGCCGGGGCAACAGGCGACAATCAGCATGCCTAGAGCCACAGTAGGATGCGGGGAAACTATCAGGCAAAGTAAATAGGTTGCCAAAGGCAGACCTAATAATTGAGCTAGGGCTCCAGCCATGAACGGGACGGGATTTTTGCTAATCTGCTTGAAGTGCGAAACCCGAAGATCCAGAGCTACCGATAACATGATAACGAATAAGGCGAGCGCCAAACCAATTTCTGAAGATTGGCCTATTTCAAGTCGGAAGTCGTCAAGGGGAGTAAGCTGCATAAAACGCAGTCTGCATCATTAATTCCCGTATGCAAGTTTGTTTGGATTTTAAAGGGGAGAATTGTCCACACTGACAAGACGGGCACCGCCATCTGATAGCGGCATGGGTATGCCTGTCTCAGCTTGGGAGCCCAGATCCGTGCGTATTACTGTGTGGAAATCTTTTTCCAGTGTACCGGAACCGCTGTCTGAGTCCCACTGAACCTGGTAATCGGATAATCCCAATCGATACAAAAGGTGAGCACCTTGTTCCATTAAATTTTTAAATCGCTGAAAGTCCGCTTCACTTCGCGTGATGACTTTGTCGATTTCTGAAGTAAACGTTATGTTGTTAGCAATAAAAGCCATGGCCCGGGATTCTGCTCCCATTTCGCCAAGGCCACCTATAAAAAGATCCTGCGTAGGGAAATACGTTGTGCCGACGAGCCGAATTTTGGCGTTTCCTTTTATAATCGACGTCTTGTCTTTACTTGAATTGGCGTCCTGAAAGAAAATAATACCGGCATAGTTCCCGGTTTTCGGAGCCGTTAAATCAAGAGATACCTCATCATAAGTATAGAGAAATGATTCCCTTCCAGAAAATACGAAGGTGACTCCTTCGCCTTTGACACTGGAATTTTTGCCGATTGAGAGGGGGCCATTATGAATATAATAAGTTCCGGGCATAAGCGTGATGTCGGAATCATAAATATGCATCCCTTCACAATAAACTCCTGGATATCTTAATTTGCCAGCTTCGCCGACCGCAAAAGAATTTGAAAATTGGTCAAAAATGTCGTCGGTTGATGTAGCCCCGCCGCGCCCATTTCTAAGGCCTCCAAAGATAGAATTTGCTATAGCGCCAATGGCATTTTGAGCGATATCCGAAAGAGGTCCATAATTACAAGCGCTGTCATCCCCGGCAAATTGCGGAGCTTTCACATCTGCGTAGGGATCATCAAGGGCCGTGCAATTCGCTTGTGCATTTGGTCCTACATCCCCTTTAATTCCGCCGTGTACACATATCCGTTTCGCATAGGGTTCATAAATACCTTGTGCAACAAGAGCACCTTCGCTTCTTGAATTGACCTGGATCGAACACCCCGGAGCTTTAACCATTGCATTTTTGTCTACAACAAGTGAACCCTCAGCTGACTCGTTTAGCGTCATTATGCAGACTACGTCTTCATTGGTTTTGATGGCACCAGATTTTAGCCTGTTCCGAATTTTATCGACTCCGTTAAGACCCATAAACAGGGTCTCTTTTTCAACAATACCTTGAATATCGACACGCTGCGGCGTTGCCACGACTTTTAAATCTACCGGGAAAGGTTCCGTGTAATTATGGTGAAAAACTTCCTTCGCGTATTCAGCTCTTTGCGCGTTATCAAGATTTCCCGGAATAACAGCCGCCAGTGCGGCGCTATCGAGCGATGTTTGCAAGGTTGTTGATTTGCTGTTTAAGTATGCGGCATCAACTGCAACACCGACACAGATAACAAGCGGCACGGCCAATATAGCGGTCATGACCGCAAATTGACCGGAACTATCCCCAAGAAATCTTTTGAATGTACGGTGCATGAAATTCCCCAATATCGATTTTCGATTGAATTTCGTCTCCAGATTTTAATCGATAGAACTTAAAAACTATCCAAAAAACATGTTTAACAAATGGTTGTTTTGCAACGAAAGACTTGACTATCCGAAAGAATTCTGAGGTTAAGAAACGGCGAGGGCCGGGCGGTTGCAGGGAAACCTGAGGAAAGTCCGGGCTCCAGAAAGGCGTGGTGCCGGATAACGTCCGGCGAGCGAAAGCTTAGGGAAAGTGCCACAGAAAACAAACCGCCGCTTCTTGCGGTAAGGGTGAAAAGGTGCGGTAAGAGCGCACCGCACCGGGTGTAAATCCGGTGGCAGGGTAAACCCCATCTGGAGCAAGACCGAATAGGAATGACACATGATAGGCCTTTCTATCGTTATTCGGGTTGGTCGCTTGAGGTGCCGGGTAATCGGCATCCTAGATGAATAATCGCCCCTGCTTTGCAGGACAGAACCCGGCTTACAGGCCCTCGCATTTCACAAGTTGATTTGAACTTGCTCAATATCAGGCATAGACTTTCTCCATGAGCCTTTCAAAGGTATATAGGGCAGCGTTCGTCTTGCTATGCGGAGTATTGTTTTTTGCGTGTCAGACGACAAATCACACCAAAGATCTGTCGCTAAATAAACTAATCACGCGAAAGGGCGTTATAGTCCTCAAATATCAAGAAAGTGAGAATGGATTACATTTTATAAGCATGGACTATGAAGGGAATTCCGGTTTTTTCCTTCTTGATACCGGCGCAACCCGCTCAGCTCTGTTTGAAGGCTCAAACTTGAAAGTTATAAAGCACGGCGAGGCGGCGGGCACCGCAAATATTTTTGGACTCGCAAAATCTGGCGTTCACACACTCATAACCAATTCGAAATTGGCAATAGGAGATCTCAAGCTTGGCCAAACATCATTAGCGATATTGCCTGAGCGAAGGCGCTCAGATTACCAGCGCGGTGACATTGTCCCTGACGGTATTCTCGGTATGGATGTTTTATCAGATTACAAAGTCTTTATTGAAGCTGAAACGAAGACTGTTTATTTAATCCCGACCGATTTTCCGGATCCCTATCTTTACGCAGGCTGGACACCTATTCAACTGTTTGAAAACCCGTTCATTGAAACTGAGAAAAAACTGCATTTCTTTTCTCTACGAGTTGGGCAACATTTAGTCTCGGCCATTTTAGATACCGGCGCTGAATTCAATGCTATCAACTGGAATGCAACGATAATCCCTGAACTGAAACGTCTGCGAAAGAGATTGAAGGAAGATTGGGAAGTACAAGGCGCTATTGGGGACTTTGATCCTGCCTCAAGAGTGGTTGCGCATGGTATAAAAGCGGGCCGTATGAAGTGGGACAAGCACCAGTTTCTGGTTATCAATTTTGAACACTTGGCAAGTCTGGGTTTTGATGATGCCCCTTTAGTGATTGCCGGTATGCCTCTTTTTAGAAACCGAAGTCTTTTCCTGGATTTTGAAAACGATTTTGTTTGGGTGAAAAATATGCCGGCAAAAGAAGACAGCGAATAGTTATTTGTATTCCCGGCGGGCTCTTGAACCTATTCGGGTTAATAATTCATAGTTTAGTGCCTTTGCCGATAAAGCATCCGTCTCCAGGTTGGTCCCTAAAAATTCGGCCCAGTCGCCAATGCGCGGCGGTTTTTTCATTTTTGAGATATCGAGCGCAGTTAGGTCCATGGATATGCGTCCGATAATTGGAACTCGAACGCCTTGGAATGTCGCATATCCGCCGGGCGTTTGACCATCCGAACTCAGTGTTGTTGACAAGCCATCCGCATAACCGGCGCCGACAATAGCCACATTGGTTGCTTCCTGAGCTATAAAAGTCGAATTATAACCCAGGCGTTCAGAAACCCCGAGATTTCTAATTTGAAGAACTGGCGCCATAAGCGAAACAACAGGCTTCACAGTTTCGTTGTCAGGATTTTCAGTGGCAACGCCGCCATAAAGGCCAATACCGGGCCGAACCATCTGGAAATGGTATTTTGAGCCCAAATAAATTCCGGCTGTATTCGCCAGACTTAAAGGCGATAGCGGTAACTTGGCGGCCTGTTTTTGAAATTTTTCTAATTGCAGTTGGTTATACGCGTTCGAACTGTCGGGCGCGCAGGCCAGATGGCTCATTATAAGGTCGGCCTGAAGAGACTCCCGCAATCGCTTATTACGGAGTAATTGTTCGAATTCCGTATCAGGGAAACCAAGGCGGTTCATCCCGGTATCAATATGAATGGCGGAAAATGGAGGGGATTTTACGCCGTCAACAGCGGCCGACCACATTCGCGCTTGAAGAATAGAATTGATGACCGGCTTTAACCGGGAACCAAAATATAGGGTGAGGTCTCTGGGCGCCGGCCCATTTAAAACGTAAATAGACGCATTTTCCCCTATGGCCTGACGAACGATTTTCCCTTCGCCCGCAGTTGCGACAAAAAACGTTCGGCAACCGGCCCCATAAAGTGCGCGGCTAATACGTTCAGCCCCAAGACCGTATGCGTCAGCCTTTACGGATGCGGCAACTTTGGTGTTTTTCCCAACGCGTTTCTGAAGGTAATCATAATTCTCTTTGAGGGCCTTCAAGTCGACACGCACAACAGGCCGGGTCGAGAAATTTGGGCCGGAATGTTTATTCATGAGAATGACTTAATGTGCGGTGTCATCATATCTGTCATCATGCGCCAGATTACTGAACTTGGTGATATTGGCATCAAATGACAATTTAATAGTTCCAATTGGCCCGTGTCTTTGCTTCCCGACGATGATTTCGGCTTTTCCGTGCAAATGTTCCATTTCTTGCACCCATGCATCATGCTCAGCGGTTCCTTCACTGGGTTCAGCCCGCGCCTTATAATATTCTTCCCTAAACACAAACATTACAACATCTGCATCTTGCTCAATCGATCCGGATTCGCGCAAGTCAGAGAGTTGCGGGCGTTTATCGTCTCTTTGCTCCACCTGGCGGGAGAGCTGGGCCAGAGCCAGAACGGGAATGTCCAGTTCCTTGGCAAGGGCTTTTAATCCCTGCGTGATCGCGCTGACTTCTTGGACTCGCCCATCGGAAGACCTCAGCGCTTTGCCGCCTGTTAATAGCTGCAGGTAATCAACGACAATCATATCAAGACCAGACATACGTTTTAGCCGTCTGGATCGGGCAGCCAATTGCCCAATGGAAATACCGCCCGTGTCGTCAATATAAAGCGGAATATTGCTGATATCTTCTGCGCTGTCCCTGATATGGTGATATTCAGTCGCGTTGATATCGCCGCGGCGAATTTTGTGAGAGGGAACGCCGGACTGTTCAGCCAAAATACGTGTGGCGAGCTGTTCCGATGACATTTCAAGACTGAAAAAGCCTACCCGCGCTCCATCGGCGGCTTTGCTGATGCCCGTCTCGGTTTTCTCTTCGCGGAATTTTTTGGCCACATGGAACGCGATATTGGTGGCGAGAGCTGTTTTCCCCATTGATGGCCGGCCGGCTAATATTATCAGGTCGGAGCGGTGAAACCCGCCCAGCTGACGGTCCATATCGACTAGGCCGGATGACGTGCCGGAAAGACCCCCGTCCCGGGAATAGGCGGCTGAGGCCATCTCAATGGATTTAACCATGGCGTCATTGAAAGTTTCGAAACCGCCCTGCACAGAGCCGATTTCCGCAAGATTAAACAGTTTGCTTTCAGCCTCTGAGATTTGGTCAATAGCATCCAGATCATTTTCTGGATTGGCCGCGCCGGTAGAAATATCGCCGCCCAGGCGAATGAGCTCCCGCCTCATGGCTAAATCAAATATCATTTTCGCATATTCAATAGCAGCGGCCCCTGAAGGCGCAGCCAAGAGCAATTCAGCCAGATATTGCTCGCCGCCGATATCGATAAGCGTTTCGTCCTGCGAGAAACGATTTTTAAGAACGATGGCGTCCGCAAGCTTGCCGGTCTCAATCAATCTGGCAGCTGTTTCGTATATCCGCTGATGCACAGGGTTATAGAAATGCTTTTCGTCGACGATATTGCTGATTCGGTGATAAACTTCATTGTCATAGAGTAGGGCCCCTAATAGGGCCTGTTCTGCAGGAATACTGTGGGGTGTCGTGTCCGAACCCGTCAGCTCCGCAAAATTATCGGTTTCTGTAATGGAGACCATGTCAGCCCTCTGAAAGTCAGCCCTGTGTATCAAGTGTTGTGAATTCAAGGAAGAAGCTCTCAATGATTATCTCATAACTTCCAAGTATTTTATTCAGCACTATGGCATCAATGTGGATAGAAATGGGTATAATTCAGGCCAATTTCTTCTACAGTTTTTTAGAAATCATTAACCAAGAAACTTCATGATGCTGATTGGATATTCTCCAGGAGGATCAAATGGTTATTCAAAGGTTAGCGGGCGCTATTACAATATTAGGGCTAATGTCAGCGACAGCGAATGCTCAGACATATGTGCGGCAAGTGGAGCCAACACCGGATCAATTAAATCAAAACGTTCGGGCGCAGTTCATCAGGGCGGGCGATGTCAGCCCCGAAGAGTATTCGAGGTTATTGGCAGAAGCAGAGAAAGTGCGGGCCTATCAGGGGTCGGTTTACACCCATGATGATGGAACCTTTTCATATTTAAATGAAACCCCAGTTCCTTATGTTTCCCAAGCAACAACTGTTTATGATGGGCAGCCAAACTATGTTTCAGAAGCCTCAACGGTTTATACAGGTCCGGTCTATTCCAGTACGTCATCAGGCGGGTACCAGATTGAACTCTACGACTCGCCCATTCCTGCAGCGACAACCACGCCCGCAGCATCGACCACGTATGACGCGAGTTATTCTACAATAGCGGCAAGTCACACAGTGTCTCGAGGCGACACGCTTTACGGAATTTCAAAACGATATGGCGTATCCTTATCTGACCTGAAAAGCTCTAATGGTTTGTCAGGAAATACCATCAGTATCGGCCAGGTTTTAAATATGCCGGGCCAAAGAAGATCTGTTACGCAGCCATATACTATATCGCAAAGCCCAACATTGATTCGAAATGTAGAACCGATACCCTTTAGCGGGATCTATGCCGTTTTGCCTGGAGACACTCTGTATAGCATTGCGCGCCGCGCCTGTGTCAGCGTGGATGAAATTTCGAGCGAAAATAGTTTGTATTCCACGAATATTAATCCAGGTCAGCGCCTAACAATGCCATCTGGTCACTGTCTTCAGTAAATTCTTTTTGCATATACGTTGAAATAAAATTTGACGCCCCTATATAGTCGCCAATACCAAAAACCGGCGACTATGAGTCGGGCGTCTTTTTCTTGCGGGGATATATGACTAGTTTAATTATGCAGGCCAACTCTGCAGGGGCGCCAAGCTTGATCGGAGCTTTAGCTCCCATGATTTTAATTTTCATTCTATTCTGGTTTTTGCTGATAAGACCCCAGACAAAACGCATGAAGGAACACCAGGCTATGCTCGGCGAGATAAAGCGCGGCGATAAAGTTGTCACAAGCGGGGGAATTGTCGGGAAAGTGACTAAGGTTTCTGAGGATAATCTAACTTTGGACCTTCCGCCCAATGGGACTAAAATTCAAGTTCGCCGTTCGATGATTGCTGATGTCATTAATCCAACCCCGGCTAATGACAGAAAAAAGTAATCCAGCCAAAGATTTAATTTAAACACTTGGACATAACCCTATGAGTTTGCTGCATTTTTCAAAGTGGAAAACATTTTCAATCTTAGCGGCGGTTATCATTGGGATACTATTCGCGCTGCCTAACGCCTTGCCCGCAGACAAACGTGGTTTTCTTCCAGGCATGATGCAGGATACCATAAATTTGGGTCTTGACCTGCAGGGCGGTGCGCACATGCTTTTAGAGGTCGACTCAGAGAGCGTCCTCACAAACGAGAAACGTAATCAAAAAGACAATATGAAATCAGCCTTGCGAGATGCAGGAGTACGGTTTTTAGATGTGCGCGAAGAAGGCGACAATTTGGTCGCCTACATTCGAGACGGGCAGGACATATCAAAAGCCCTCAGTGCTCTCAAAGAACTGGAAGAGAATCTGGATGGTCAGATCGGCGCGGGCAAAAATGTCAGGGTCCGTCAACAAGGCGATACACAAATAGGCTTGTCCATTACTCCGGAAAATATCGACGCCATTAAGGAACGAACGATTGCTCAGTCCATCGAAGTTCTTCGTCGCCGAATTGATCCCCAAGGCACCACTGAGATGACTTTGGCCAAGGAAGGCGAAGATCGCATATTGCTGCAAGTTCCCGGAGCAAAAAACGTTGACGAAATTAAAGACCGTATCAACAAATCAGCCAATTTGAGTTTTCATCTGGTTCATGATGCCTCTGATAATGCTCAGACCATGCGCGTCGCTATTGATCGCGGGATTACCCCCGCCGGTACGATCATGCTACCTTATCCGGAGTTCAACACCCAACTCATAGTCGTTGAACGAACCAGGATCACAGGCGAATGTTTGTCATCAGCCAAAGAAGGACTGCATCCTGAAAACAATTATCCGATTATGAATTTTAAGTTCAACAATCGCTGCGCCAATCTGTTTGGAAAACTCACGTCTGAAAATGTCGGTAAACGATTTGCGGTCGTTCTAAATGATGAAATCATCACGGCTCCAAACATAAGGACGGCTATTACCGGAGGCAGCGGCTTTATTGAAGGCGGATTTGATAGCGTAAACGAAGCCAGGGAATTAGCTCTCTTGATTAATGCCGGGGCACTGCCAGCCAAATTGGACATTGTTGAAGAAAGAACTGTTGGCGCTGAGCTAGGTCAAGACGCCATTAACGCCGGTAAAATTGCTTCAATCATAGGGCTTACGGGTGTCGCTCTGTTTATGTGGTTATCCTACGGCCTACGATTTGGAACAATTGCAAATATGGCGCTTGGAACAAATATCATCCTAATAGCTGGCGCACTTTCCGTTCTAGGGTCAACTTTAACGCTCCCAGGAATTGCCGGCATTATTCTAACCATTGGTATGGCCGTTGATGCCAACGTTTTGATTTTCGAGCGTATTCGAGAAGAAGCTCACAATGGACGTCCGCCTGTCAATGCCATTGAAACGGGATATCGCCGCTCTTTTGCCCCTATCCTTGACGCTAACATTACCACCCTGATTGCTGCGATCACCCTTTATTTTGTTGGGTCAGGTCCGGTGCGAGGCTTTGCGGTCACTTTGGCCATCGGTATCGTTATGTCCGTATTCACTGCAGTCGTTTTTGCCCGCCTGATCACCGCGACCTGGCTTCGCGGCACTCGCCCCAAAACACTCCCCATTTAGGAATTTAACATGCGCGACATCTCATTCGTCAGATTGCTGCCAATACAGCCCCGGGTCCCGTTCCTTTCGGGTCGCAAGGTTGCGGCTATTCTTTCTGTGCTAGCGATTATTGCCTCCATATTTCTTTTCGCGACTAAAAACCTGAATTACGGCATCGACTTTACAGGCGGAACGGTTTTGGAAATTGACACGGGCAAACAACCAACTCTTGCCGACCAAAGTGATATTCGATCTCTTCTATTGGGCCTGAATTTAGGCGGAGTTGGATTGCAGACAATTGACCCGCCTCGAGGAGGAAGCACAAAACATCAGTTTATTCGGCTTACAATACCCATTCAGCAAGAAACGGTTGAACGCGAAACTCAGTTGATAAATTCAATGCTAGGCGCGTTGGATACATTGGAAGGCGAAAATCTATCCATTGAGAGCAACGAAACCAATGAAAAAGGATTTACGTCCATCATGGTGCGCCATGGAGAACAGAAACTCGCCGATGAAGTTGTGACGACTACCGACACTGAAGCTGGCGAAGACGAAACAGGGTTTATTCGCGACGGAGATTCCGAAGACCCAAGACTCGCCGACATTGGCAAGGTCATTAACAGTATGGGTCTAAACAACGCAGAGGTAACAAGGCGTGGCGACAATCTTGTTGAAATCAGGTTTCAGCAGAAGAAGGAAGCCTCCGCAACCGTACAGCAATTGGCCCTCGGATATGCCAAACTTTCATTGGCACAAAAAACCGGTGCTTATTCCATTCGCAGCCAAGGTGTTTTGGGCTCCAAAGTCTCCGGCGAACTTCGCCGAAAAGGGATATTAGCCGTTGTTCTGGCTTTGGGTATGGTTCTCGCCTATATCTGGTTCCGGTTTGAATGGCAGTTTGCTGTCGGCGCGGTTTTGGCGCTATTCCACGACGTTATTCTGACTATCGGGGTCTTCTCTTTTACTCAGCTTGAATTTAACCTTTCTATTATCGCCGCTATTCTAACGATTGTCGGTTATTCCCTAAACGATACGGTGATCGTGTATGACCGAATACGTGAGAATATGCGAAAATATAAAACCAAACCCATGAAGGAACTGATCAATTTATCTATCAATGATACCTTATCGCGAACGATCATGACGTCATTGACGACCTTATTGGCTTTGGTCGCACTCTACATATTGGGCGGCGAGGGCCTCCGTGGCTTCTCTTTTGCGATGATTTGGGGTGTATTTGTCGGTACTTATTCTTCGATATTTGTCGCGTCACCGCTTTTGCTCTTGTTCAAGCTCCGGAATGTTCGTTCAAGCGAGATGGAAGCGGCGGCGACCGCCTGATCCCGGTCTTTCCAATAACGAATTTTACCTGACCGATAATCCGGTCTGACGTTATTGGCGCCAGAATAGCATCGGGCGTAGAATTTGGATTGTCGCCAGAAAATAAATATCTATCTCCAGCCTGACCGGTTAATCGCTTTATGATGCGGCCCAGATCAATGTGCTCGATGACATAGATAAACCCCGGCCGATAAGACCGGGGTTTTGTCGTGATGACATAGTCACCGTTATTGAGCGCCGGAGACATGCTGTCTCCGGAAACTTTGTATATTTTAAAGGTCAGGATAAACCACTTCGAGCGCTGGCGCATAGGGTGCTGTGACCCGCTTGGTTTTAACACCCTTCATATCCCAGAACATCTCGGCAAACTCGTTCACAAGCTCAACCAAAGCCTCTCCGTCTTCGCGGTGCAGGTCCTGCTTGCAGGCACTGGCCTTCATCATAATCTTGTGCGCCAGTGCGTGAGCGCCCGGGTGTTTCTCAAGCTTATCTCCCTTCATGAAATCACCCCAGATAATACGGATTTCATGTTTAACCAGTTCGGCTTGTTTTTCTTTTTCAGCCGTATTCCGGGCGACTTGCATGGCCGTGAAGACGCTCATATCCTTTTCTTTCAGTCCCAAAAGGATATCGATCTGACGAACCGTAGACAGCGCGTGGTAAAGCGCAGGCTGCGGGTCATAAATTCCGCAAGGAATGTCGCAATGAGCAGAAACGTCTTCAATGCTGTTGTCGAATTTTGAAATGATATCATAAATCATTGATGTGTCTCCTATGACCGGGTTTTCTTGACGGCACGTACAACCAATAATCCCGCCAGCACGGTTGCTGCGAAAATGGCCATATTGTGCGGTGCACTGGTCAGAAAGTGAATAAGTGTGGCGACAGCGTTTTCACTGTGGCCGCCTGTATGGGCGAAGGCCGCCGCTGCAGGCATAATAGCGGTTCCGGCAATTCCGGCAGCCATCATTTTGCGGATTTTCATAATGTCCTCTTTTGATGCGTTAGATAGGCGAAGATTAATTGTAATAGATTTTGACCGCAAGACAGCCACAGACTATGTCCGATTTTAATGCTGGATAAGTCACGTATAAAACATTTGGAACAGGTTGACCCTGATCGCTACAGGGCGGCGTTGCTTGCACCCAGTGCACAAAGACAGCAGCTCATTACGTTTTACGCTTTCCACGCGGAACTGGCTAAAATCCCTGAGATTGTTTCAGAACCTATGATCGGGGCTATTCGCTATCAATGGTGGCGCGACGCAATTGAAGAGATTTATGCCGGCAAAGCCGTGCGCAAACATGACATTGCCGTACCTCTGTGCGGCCTAATCCGTGATTTAGATCTCAACCGGTTTGCTTTTGACAGTTTAATAGATGCCCGGGAAAGGGATCTGGACCCGACCCCCTTTGCAAACCTTGAAGAAGCAAGGGAATACGGCTTGGGGACCTCGGGACGCATCATGCAAATAGCCTCAGCAATCCTGAATAAAGAGGTTCCATCTGAGGCTATTGCAAATCTTGGCATGAGCTGGGGATTGGCAGGGCTCGCCAGAGGCTGGCGTTACTACCATAAAGGCATGCTATCTAATTTGAGCTTTAAAAACATCCTCCAAGATACGGAAACTGCCTTTCATGAATGCAGAGAAACATTGGGCCGTGTTGAAGCCGCAATTGTACCAGCTATTGCTTACGGCTCTTTCATTCCCGCCTATTTGAGGGCTATGTCAAATTCAGAATATGAACCTGAAACCATGGCGCCGCATTATGGACAGTTATCCAAGAAACTGCGTCTTTTAAGGGTTTCGCTCACGGGTAAGATTTAATCTTGTTGGTATTGCCAATGCCCTGTTTTGCGGTAAAATCCTCATCAAAATAATCATGAGGGGACATAATGGCTGACGCGCAAATCTCATCCGCCAATAAAGGGTTTTTAGGCTGGGTTGAAAGAACCGGAAATAAATTGCCGGACCCGGTCTTTATCTTCTTTTATCTTACCCTCCTACTTATCGCCATATCTGTTGTTTGCTGGCTTACAGGATTATCGGCTTTACATCCAACAACGGGTGAGACCATAAAATCTGAAAGCATTTTGTCCGGCGAGAATATTCGAAAACTCTGGACAGAAATGCCAAAGACTTTCACTCACTTTCATCCTTTAGGATATGTTTTAGTCGTCATGTTGGGGGCGGGCGTTGCTGAACGGTCTGGACTTTTTTCAAGTGCAATTAAAGCCGCTCTCCGCAATGCGCCAAAAGCATTGCTGACACCGATGGTCGCATTAATCGCCATGCTATCCAACCATGCCGCAGATGCTGGCTATGTTGTTATGATCCCGCTTGCAGCCATTATTTTCGCAGCAGCTGGACGTCATCCGCTCGCGGGTATTGCCTGCGGATTTGCTGGTGTTTCAGGTGGTTTTTCGGCGAATATCGCTCCGGGTCAACTGGATGCTTTGTTGTATGGTATTACAGAAGCCTCTTACGAGGCGAGCTCTATTGATGCAGGTTGGTCGGCCAATATTGCAGGTAACACCTACTTTATCATAGCTCTTTTGTTTCTCTATCTACCGATTATCTGGTGGGTCACGGACAAGATTATAGAGCCCCGCTTAGGTAAATGGGTGCCCGATGAGCGGCAGGCCTCTGAATATGGTGATGAGGACAAGCCGCTGAACGAAGGTCAACGAAGAGGCCTTCGGAATGCCGGATTGGCCGTTTTGGCCGTATGTGGAATTTGGGCGGCTATGGGCATTGGAGTTGGAGACTGGATTCCTCTGAGAATCACAGGGGCGGAAGCCGAAGCATTAGCTGCGGCGAAAAATATGACGCTAGAAGAGTTAAAATGGTATGACGTTTTAGGACCGTTTTTTAAATCGCTTGTCGCGGCATTTATGATCCTCTTTCTCGCAGCCGGGTGGTTTTACGGCAGGGCTTCCGGATCCATAAAAAATCATCGTGATCTCGTTGCTATGATGAGTGAAGCCATGAAAGATATGGCCTACTATCTTGTTCTTGCATTTGCAGCGGCACACTTCGTAGCTATGTTCAACTGGTCCAATCTCGGTCTGATTTCCGCTGTTCACGGTGCAAACGGTATCGCGGCTACAGGATTGCCGTTACCGATTGTTCTTGGATTGATTGTCCTGCTGTCCGCTGTTCTCAATCTTTTCGTTGGGTCTGCATCTGCGAAATGGGCACTTTTGGCTCCAGTATTTGTCCCAATGTTGATGTTATTAGGCATGAGCCCGGATACAGCCACGGCCGCCTATCGAGTCGGTGACGGCGCAACAAATATCATTACACCGCTCATGGTTTATTTTCCACTGATCCTGGTGTTTGCGCAAAGATGGCAAAAGAATTTTGGCCTTGGGTCTCTTACGGCAATCATGATTCCTTATTCAATATTTATGCTGATCTCTGGTGTCATTCTCATGATGATTTGGGTTTATGTAGGTATTGATCTTGGACCAGGCGCACCTATGGCAATCGAAATACCTACCGCTGCTGGATAGAGGTTAAGCCCAGGCTTTAATATCGGTGAGTGCCCGCTCGGCCATGAGGCGTTTTC